>NZXB01000057.1 GCA_002701765.1 Porticoccaceae bacterium | reverse complement strand
AGAGCTGAAATACATCGTCGCTATTTCGCTGACTCAGTTGTTTTAGTTGATTCTCATATCGCTTGATTATCAATTCCCGTGCCGCATCAGGATCCTTATCATTGAGAATTAGACGAATCAACGAATCCTTTATTCTTTTATGCCATAAGCCAATCGCGTCATCAGGGGAGTCGATCCAAGTCCGTTTTTCGGCATCTATAATGAGCTCATCAGTGCCAGTCAAATCAAATTCAAAGTCACTTTTTAAAAGGGTTAGATTTTTGAGCAACTGATCCTCAGCTCGGAGCAGAAAACGGTTATACATGATGTAACCNGGCGANATATCNCCNNTCAAAAGAAGATCATCCAANAGNTCGGACCATTTGTTGAATTCCACGATATCTGATTNTAAAAANTAGCTNTTCTGGGGNTCTANAGATTCNATGTAGGANTTGAGATAACGTNNTGANAAGACGTCGTTGATNTCTAGCCGNTTGTAGTGCTTNTCTTGCAGTTTNGCTAGGATTTNTTGGTAGCGCTCTTTNGCGTCGATGACAGGTTCTATTCGAGTATATTTTTNTTCTAGGNTGTCGTAATAGGGGNTTTTATCTANCGTGAGGTCAATCTGGGTTGNANTNGTNTCNTCGCCGAGACCCCATGCCGAATATGAGAAGTAAACGACAAATGCAATACTTTGTATTAAATGCAGCATTAATATTCCAAAGATCGGATTTTATCCGATGTATGATTTTCCATAAGTGTGAACNTTCTAGATCGTCAGTCAGGATNATGTATGATACTTTTTACTTAGGNCACTGTCAGCTTTTATGCGCAAATGTTTGTTGTGATGGCGATAGGGCCAGAGAGAATATTAATCANCTTTATGTAATGTCCTCTAATCTCAATTAGTGGACATAGATGGACAATAATAACCATCACTGTTAAAGTGACTGCGACTTAAAGCTAGACGCTGAATGGCCTTNGGGTCGTTATGGTGTCCGATGCCACCTTCATGAGAAGCGCTCGCGTATGTCCAAAGAATTTAACGCAACTCCGTTGTTTGATGCTCATAAGGTTTTTATCCGTTTGCCTTTGGGGATGGCGATGTTTGAGGATTATCCTGATTCCAAAGATTTTATATCAGGCCTCTTCGAGTCATTACCGGAAGTCCTTGGTGACGTTCTGCATACTCAGTCCTTTTTAAAAAGTTATAGCCGCAAATCTGAAGCTACCTATCGTGGTTATCGGAATGAAATCGAGCGTCTTCTTNTATGGGCTTGGACTATTTCCAATAAGAGCGTTATCCAACTTAAGCGCCCAGATCTAGAGGCATACTTCGATTTTGTGCACAGCCCAAACNGAAGCTGGGTAGGCGCATCGGTCCAGGATCGTTTTAAAGTAATCGACGGACAGTCGCGTCAAAATGAAAACTGGCGGCCATTTGTCGCGAAGATGGCTAAAGAGGATCGAGCTGAAGCAATNGCGGCCGGACTGAATATAGAAGTTAGNAGACANGGGCATCTACTTTCCCATGAAGCTATGAAAATCTGCTATTCCGCCGTTTCATGCTTTTATGACTACCTNACTGATGAAGGCTATGCNTTTGGCAATCCCATTCCAGCGATTCGAAAACAGTCTGCCTATTTGATCAAAGGANCAACCCGGAAAAATATTAAACGCCTATCGGATCTGCAATGGGAAATGGTTTTAGAGGGTGCTGAGGCAGCCGCAAATGAGGATTCCAGTCATGAGCGCACATTATTTGTTATCGCCATGCTGAAAACTCTNTATCTTAGAGTTTCAGAGTTATCCGAGAGGTCCAATTGGCAGCCGGTCTGGAAGCATTTTTGGCATGATAGCGATGGAAATCGGTGGCTCAAGGTGCTGGGCAAAGGCAACAAAATGAGGGATATTTCAGTTCCGAGCGCCCTATCACCCTATATTCAGCGTTATCAAGCATACCGNGNGTCTATCAGCCCNAATTTTGGTGTAAATAGCGCACTTGTGGCAAAAAATCGCGGCAATGGGGGAATGACTTCTCGTCAATTACGCCGCATAGTGCAAAAGGCTTTTGANCTCGCTTATGAGAAGATGCGTTCTGAGGGCTTTAATGATGAAGCCAAGACANTGCGAGAGGCGACAACCCATTGGTTGCGGCATACTGGAGCATCGCAGGACATTGCCACTAGACCGTTAAAACATATGGCTGATGATTTGGGTCATGCCAGCATGGGGACAACGGATCAAGTGTATATTCAGTCAGATATGAAAGAACGAGCACGCTCAGGACAAAACAGAGAAGTGTAATAATAACAATANTTTATAAATTAAATATAAAGTTAATTATTATAATAATCTGTTAATAAAAAGGGATTTNATGATTATAGATATGCAGATTGACGCTTGGATTAGACCCTTGGCTCACGAGTTCTCGGAACTGGTGTTTTACTCAGTCCGGCTNTTTGATCAGGATTTTCCATTAATTGTNGTGTGGCTGGCGATTGCAGCTCTTTGGTTTACTTTTTACCTTCGCATGATCAATCTTCGCGGCTTTAGTCATGCNTTCAAGCTGTTGATCAACCCGTCGCCANATNAAGAGGCTGCTGGCGAAATCTCTCATTTTAAAGCACTATCCACTGCCATCTCCGGCACCGTCGGTGTCGGTAATATAGGTGGTGTAGCCGTAGCCATCGCTGTAGGAGGTCCTGGCGCTGCATTTTGGTTATTTATGGCGGGCTTTCTGGCNATGTCTACCAAGTTTGTGGAATGCACACTGGGGGTAAAGTATCGTCGAATTAATGCTGATGGCTCGGTATCGGGTGGTCCTATGTATTATCTGGAACACTTTTTTTACGTCCGCAACTGGCCGAAAGTTGGAAAGTCTCTGGGAAGTTTCTACGCGCTGTCATTGGTGATTGGCTGTCTAGGCATTGGCAATATGTTCCAGTCCAACCAGGCCTATACACAGGTGTTGACTATTACTGGCGGTGAAAATAGTTTTTTATATGGTCGTGGTTGGTTGTTTGGCCTGCTCATGGCATCGACCGTCGGTCTGGTCATTGTCGGTGGTATTCGTTCGATAGCCGCTGCAGCTGCGCGGATTGTACCTACCATGGCAGTGCTCTATGTTGTCTCTGCGATGCTGATTATAGCTATGAGCGCGGAGCATTTTTCCGATGCTATTTCGCTTATATTCAACAGTGCATTTAGCTGGCCCAGTGTTCAGGGCGGTATGATCGGAGCGATTATTGTAGGCTTTCAGCGAGCCTTATTCTCTAATGAGGCAGGTATAGGTTCGGCCTCGATCGCTCATTCAGCAGTGAAGACCGATGAACCAGTTAGCGAGGGTCTTGTGTCTCTGTTGGAGCCATTTATCGACACCATGCTTATTTGCACCCTGACTTCTCTGGTGATTGTTACCACTGCTATTCCTAATGGCTTGCTAGATGATAGGTTAGGTTTAGAGGGCATCGCACTCACTTCAGCAGCCTTTGCCCATCACATTAGTTGGGCGCCCTATATTATCGCGGTCGCTGCGATACTGTTTGCCTTCTCTACAACTATCGCCTGGTCTTATTATGGGCTCAAAGGCTGGACCTATTTGTTTGGCGAGGGTGACGCCACTCAGATGATCTTTAAGCTAGGATTTTGTGGCTTTGTCGCCTTGGGTTGCATGATTCAATTAACTGCGGTGTTAGATTTCTCCGATGCGATGGTGTTTTTGATTGCGGTGCCCAATATTATCGGCTTATATTTATACGGACCTGAGATCAAGCGTGATCTTGCAGATTATTTGAATAGGTTCACCTCTAATAGGTAGTTAATCAATGAAATTAACTCTGGGTATATTGAAAACGGACGATGTTCTTAGCGAGCTAGCGGCAGATTATGGCGAGTATCCATTAATGTTTGAGCGTCTGCTGCAGGTGGCTAATACCGATCCTCAGTTACAATTGGAGTTTGTTACTTATCAGGTTAATAAAGGGATTTATCCGGCAGAATTGGATGAGGTTGACGCTTTTTTAATGACTGGCAGCAAAAGTAGTGTCTACGCGCAAATACCTTGGGTAACAAAGCTGACTGAATTTGTCAGGACTCTTCATCGACATAAGAAAAAATTTATTGGCATTTGCTTTGGTCATCAGATGGTCGCGCATGCGCTTGGTGGGAAGACTTGTCTGGCCGAATCTGGTTGGTCTTTAGGTGCTAAGCAAGCAAAATTAAATCCAGACGCAGAGCCGAATATATTCGCAGGCAAATCGTTCAATTTAATTTATAGCCATCAAGACCAAATAGTTGTTCCAGCCCCGGGAACAGAAATTTTAGCCTCAACAGATACCTGCCCTATTGCTGCGACTGGCTTGGATAAGCATATTTTGACTTTTCAGGGGCATCCAGAATTTTTTTCTGATTTTAGCCGGGCACTATTCCAGCTTCGACGAGCAGGCTATCCGCCAAAGATCTATGAGGCAGCTATGGCATCTTTGGAACAAACTGCTGATCAATATCGGGTGGCCAAGTTAATGATCGACTTTTGTTTGGCTTCTCAGTAAGGCTTATCGCCATCGATCACTATCCTTTCAAGGCATCGGTAGGCGGGAAAGTAATCATTTATGGGTTTGTGCTGCGTACTGCGATTATCCCATATAGCTATGCAATCTGCCTCCCAGGCGAAACGACAGTTATATTCTGGGGTAGCATTATGCTGGTATAAGAACTGCAAAATTGCTTGGCTTTCTGCCGCCGGTAACCCTTCAATATAGGTAGTAAAAAGGGGATTTACAAAGATAACTTTTTTATTGCTCTCAGGGTGAGTTCTGATTACGGGATGAGACACGGGTGGATTATCTGCCACAGCTTGGGCCAGGCGTTCGGAGCCTCCGGGCTCAGCGAGACTATCTTTGAAGCCATAGGAAAAATCATGAACAGCTGTCAACCCTCTAAGAAAAGTCTGCATCTGCGAGGACAGGCCGTTGTAGGCAGCTGTCATGCTAGACCAAAGTGTATCACCACCCTTTTGAGGGATTACTTTCGATCGCAGCACAGTGCCCATCGGTGGGTGCGCACGAAAAGTCATATCACTGTGCCAACATTCGATCTTACTAGGTTTTTCCGCAGTGCTCTCAAGAATAGTAATTTCAGGAAACCCTTCCAAAGTGGCGTATGCAGGATGAGTTTGTAAAGGTCCAAAGGAAGATGCCAAGGCGTGTTGCTGGGCTGGAGAAACATCTTGATTTCGAAAGAATATGACCTCATGCTCGATTAAAAGAGTTCGGATTTCAAGATAATCTTTTGCACTGAGGTGACCAGTTAAATCTATGCCGCTGATTTCAGCTCCGAGTGCGCCAGCTAATAGTTTTATTTTCATTACACACTCATTTATTGCGGTTACGGATGAATATTCTTGTCCTAGTGATTAACCAATACTAAACTAAAGAAAAAGGAGAAGAAAAAAATTAATTTCTAGTTTATTAAAGTTTTTTCTTGAAAACCTGAGTATGAACGGGGCTTAGTAAGCCAGCACAAGGTTATCAAAGTCAAGATGGTGACGTCATTTGCGCGGAGAGCCATTTACGCATACGAGCATAAAATTTCAGTTCCTTAAAGGTTCAAGTTTGGTCATTCCATTCATATATGGTCTGAGAACGTCAGGAACCAATATTGACCCATCATTTTGTTGATTATTCTCGAGCACTGCTACCAGCGTTCGGCCAACCGCCAAGCCTGAACCATTTATCGTGTGGATCAATTCTGGTCGATTTGTGCTTATACTGCGATACCTTGTTTTCATTCTGCGTGCCTGAAAATCAGTAAAATTACTGCAGGAGGAAATTTCACGAAATGTTTTTTGAGACGGCAACCATACCTCTAGATCATATGTTTTTGCGGATGAGAAGCCAAGATCTCCACCGCATAGAGCCATGCGCCTGAACGGCAGTTCTAGCTTATGTAATATTGATTCGGCATTTTCTGTTAGCTCNTCTAACGCATCCCACGATTTTTCGGGTTCCACAAATTGCATNAGCTCCACTTTGTCAAACTGATGCTGTCTAATCATTCCACGTGTATCGCGACCGTAGCTCCCTGCCTCACTCCTGAAACAAGGTGTATGACAAACGAATTTTTTCGGTAAATCGTTAATTATTTCATTTCGGTAGAAATTGGTGACGGGCACCTCCGCCGTTGGTATCAAATAGAAGTCTCTGTCATCATCGAGTTTGAATAAGTCATCAGCAAATTTGGGCAGATTTCCGGTGCCGAACAATGATTGGCTGTTCACTATATAGGGCACATATATTTCTTCATAGCCATGATCAACCACGTGCGTTGTCAACATAAATTGGCTTAATGCTCGGTGCAGTAATGCAAGATTTCCTTTCATAATGCTAAAGCGCGAACCAGTTATTTTGGCCGCCCGATCAATATCTAGCCCACCAACACCTATTCCAAGATCAACATGGTCTCTGGGCGTAAAGTCGAAACTGGGAATTTCTCCCCATTGTGTTAATTCGATATTAGACGATTCAGTGGAGCCCTCTGGTACGCTTGCATCTGGAAGATTAGGTACTTCATTTACTAATTGCTCTAATCGTCTTTGAGTTTGCTCCAACATATCTTCAACTTCTTGAGTTTCTTTTTTTAAATTCTCTCCCTGCTTTACTAAGTTTTCGAAATCTTTGCCTTCAGCCTTTGCCTGATGTATTAGTGAGCTAATGTTTTTCGAATACGTGTTACGCTGGGCTCGATTTGATTCAGCTTTAATTTGTAGTTCTTTGCGCCTTCGATCCATAGATAGAAATAGCTCCGAATCGAATTGGAATTTTTTTTTGTTAAGTTTTGATACGATCCCGTCTAAATCAGAACGTATTTGCTTGATATCTATCATAAAAATTCCTTAATTACACGCGCAATGGATAAGACAAAAGCTATTAGATCGGCATAAATCTTTCGATGTCATGGAATTGATTTCTGATCAGATTTGAAATTTATTTTTCCCTCTCATAATTATAGAGCACTTCAGCGGTTTTCGGCAGATCAAAAGTAAATAAGTCTAAAGCCGGCGAAAAATTGGTCTGCGTATCGGAAAATGAAAAAGCATTTATTTGATCATCAGAAACGAATATGATTTGAGATATAGCTCTTTCAAGAAATACGAGTTCAAGACGAGTGAACAGACTAGAATGAGATTTTGGCTTCAACAGAAAATGTTGTAAATGCTTAGTTGCCTTTTGCTCGGTTACGGTATACCTCAAATTAATTTCCTCTAGGGAACTTGAGAAAAGCATAATTGGGGTCGCTAGCAAATCACTATTAAAATCATGAACTACAACCTGTTCAAGTTCGAGATCATGGATCCATATCTTATCGCCATTAGAAAAAATTTCCTGCGCAGCCGGCGGTTCAATCACCCATCGCAAATGGTTTGGCTTGAGAAATAAGAAGTCACCAAGAAATTGCTCAGCTACGCTTTTATTCAAATCGTAGCTGATTTTCTGGTGAAATCGAGCAGATATGCTATTTGTTTCTTCCAATAACTCATATAGCTTCGAACTCGCTGAATTTTCGGCATATGTCGGAGAGCACAAAAGCATGATCGTTGCGGCCTGAATCACCACAACTCTCATATTTTGTAAGAAATTTATTTTCGTCATAACTTATTACCGGCCGGCGCGAGAACTTCACGGATTCCACTATTGGTCATCGGAGACACTAGCCCCTGCTCTTCCATTGCTTCAATGAGACGAGCGGCCCTGTTGTAACCCACCCTGAATTTTCTTTGCAGTGATGAGATCGAGGCCTTTCTGGACTCGACGACAAAAAGCACTGCTTCATCATATAAAGGATCTTGGATTTCGCTCGTTTCATCAGAGGTATCAGATGTAAATCCTGGCACAGCTATTCCTGAAACAGCGAATTCATCTGTTATTTCTGATACATAGTCGGTCTCTCCCCGGCGTTTTAGCTCGGCAACAACCCTATGAACCTCCATATCATCAACGAAAGCGCCATGAACACGTTCCGGTACGCTTGTGCCCGGAGGTAGATAGAGCATATCTCCATGGCCGAGCAATTGTTCGGCACCACCTTGATCAAGAATAGTTCGTGAATCAATCTTTGATGAGACTTGAAAGGCAATTCTGGTTGGTACATTGGCTTTAATCAGGCCTGTTATGACATCAACCGATGGTCTTTGTGTAGCTAAAATCAGATGTATCCCTGCGGCGCGAGCTTTTTGAGCAATTCGAGCAATCAATTGCTCGACTTTTTTGCCGACGATCATAATCATATCGGCGAATTCATCTATGACAACTACTATGTAAGGTAATTTTTGCAATAACGGAGGCGTTAATTGCGTACCATTCTCTATCGTATCGTCGACAGTGCTTGATTCCCATAGCGGATCAACAATTGGGTTTCCAAGTTTCTCTGCATCTTCGATTTTACGATTGTAACCGGAGACATTTCGCACTCCCAGAGCAGACATCAACTTGTAACGCCGTTCCATTTCGCCAACGCACCAGCGAAGTCCATTAGCGGCGTCTTTCATATCGGTTATGACTGGCGTGAGTAAGTGAGGTATACCGTCATAGACTGAAAGTTCCAGCATTTTGGGGTCAATTAATATCAGCTTTACATCTTCTGGCGAAGATTTGAAAAGCAAGCTCAAAAGCATCGCATTTATTCCAACTGATTTTCCAGAGCCTGTAGTTCCTGCAACAAGCAAATGTGGCATCCGAGCAAGGTCGACTACAATTGGAATTCCTGAAATATCGTGTCCGAGCGCAAGGGTTAGCAAGGATGTAGAACGGTCATATGAATCACTGGATAATACCTCGCTGAGCCGTACCATTTTTCTTTGTTCATTTGGAATTTCTATGCCAACGACTGACTTTCCTGAGATTACCTCGACGACTCTTACGCTTATTACAGCCATAGAGCGAGCCAAATCTTTTGCTAAAGCCGTAATACGACTTACTTTAATTCCTGCGGCTGGTTGAATTTCAAAACGCGTGACGACTGGCCCTGGCAGGACCGCTACAACATTTACACTAATACCAAAGTCTTGAAGTTTATGCTCAAGAAGTCGAGATAGATGCTCCAGAGATTTAGTCGAGTAACCGATTCCCTCTTCGATATTGGCCGAATCTAGCAGATTTAAAGGCGGTAAAGATTCTTTGAGATCATCATCTTCAAATAGGAGATGCTGTTTTTCTCTTTCAAAGCGGCCGCTTTTGGTTTCATCACCAACTGGTAGCTCTATTATCGGTGAGATTCTCTTAGCTTGTTCTTCTTGCTCATTGGATAACTTGGATCTTCTTTCGTTAACAAGTTTTTGTGACAATGATGATTCTCTGCGGTCGGCTAACTTGATGAGGAGATATTGATTTAGATTCTTGTAGTAACCAATTAGCTTACAGCGCAATTCATGACCGATTCTAAACCAAGAAATATCCGCGAACACACTGACGCCAAATAAAAATATCGCTGTTAAGATTAAGCTGCTCCCAATCTTACTAAATGCCGCTAATGAAGCATTTCCAACAGTAAAGCCTATAAGACCGCCAGCATATTGAAAATCAAGATCTGTAACTCTTATATGGATATGGGTTAAAGCCGATGTGCTTGCCATTATCAAAACAAAGCCAACTACTGTAAGTACTAGCGCCTCTAGATCAAATTGATCATCAGACGAACGGAAATATCGTCTCAGTTTTTCAAACGCTCGTAATGTTAATGCTGAAGGAAAGATATAAGCCATAAAGCCAAAAGCATAATAAAAAAAGTCGGCTAGGATAGAACCTACAGGTCCAATTTTATTTTTTATAGTTTCCCGTGTTCCTGACGTTGACCAGCCTGGATCATCCGGCGAATACGTTATAAGCGAGATAAAAATAATGGCACACACCAATATTAAACCGATTAATGCTCCTTCCGCTGTTAATCTTGCTAACCTCGAGTTTGTAGTCACTATGACGAATCCATAATTGGTAAATTATCTTTTGCTACCAGAGCCCCAAACGCTCAATTGTAGCTCATTATCGACTAAACACCTTCATTCCATGTGAATTCATGTGGCTATCAAATGATAATAAAATATATATGGGAGTAATTAACCCATAGCATATATCATATGCCATATAACACCCCTGTTTTGGGAACTTTAATTTATTTGGTGAAGAGGTAATAAATGGGCGAAATAAAACATCATTCTTTAATAATTCTCGGATCAGGCCCTGCTGGATGGACTGCTGCCGTTTACGCAGCGCGAGCGAATCTCAAACCAACTTTGATAACAGGTATTGAACAAGGAGGACAACTTGCTACTACCACAGATGTGGATAATTGGCCCGCTGATGTGGACGGAGTTCAAGGCCCTGATCTGATGATTCGTATGCAAAAGCATGCTGAACGTTTTAATACCACGACTATCTTAGACCATATTGAAAAGATTTTTCTCGACAAAACACCTTTCCTACTCTGTGGTTCCGAGACATATACCTGTGATGCTTTAATTATCGCGACGGGCGCTTCTGCTCAATATTTGGGTTTGCCATCGGAGCAAAAATTTCTTGGAAAAGGTGTTTCAGCATGTGCTACATGTGATGGATTCTTTTACAAAAATAAAAAAGTTGTGGTTGTCGGGGGTGGCAATACTGCGGTTGAAGAAGCGCTTTATTTGTCCAACATTTGTTCTCACGTGGTGTTGATTCATCGCAGAGATAAATTGCGAGCTGAGAAAATGTTGCAAGATAAATTATTTGAAAAACAGAGTAGCGGTAAAGTTACTATATTATGGAGCCATACGCTAAAAGAAATTACAGGGGATGATGCGGGAGTAACTGGTGTTCGGGTGAATGATATTAAAATGGCGGTTGACAAAGATATTCCGGTTTCAGGGGTTTTTATCGCGGTTGGTCACAAGCCGAACACGGAATTATTTGCTGGTCAGTTAGACATGAGGAACGGCTACATCAAAGTTAATGGTGGTTTTGAGGGAAATGTAACTCAGACAAGTGTTGCTGGAGTGTATGCAGCGGGAGATGTAACTGACAGCGTGTATCGACAAGCAGTAACATCAGCTGGTAGCGGGTGTATGGCGGCGCTTGATGCTGAGCGATATCTTGACATCTAGTTCCATGCCAATAAGTTATCTGGACCCATCAAACCCTGAATTCCCTGACCCAAATAGTGCTAGTCAGTCTATGGACGGCTTACTTGCCATAGGCGGAAACCTTCACACACAGACATTATTAACAGCCTATAGAAAAGGCATTTTTCCTTGGTATGGAAAAGAGGATCCCTTGCTATGGTGGAGTCCGCCCGAAAGATGCATATTACGTCCCCATAATATCCACATTTCACGTAGTCTTAAGCGAGATATTAAGAGAAATCGATATTCTATAACTTCAGATTCAGTTTTTAATAAAATAGTGCAGGAATGCAGTCGGGATGGAAATCGAAAAATTAAAGGGAGTTGGATTACACCCGATATGGAGGAAGCGTATTGCAGACTGCATGTTGCTGGTGCGGCTCATTCAATCGAGGTTTGGTTGAATGGCGAGTTAATAGGTGGCTTATATGGAGTCGCTATCGGTGGAATTTTCTGCGGGGAATCCATGTTTAGTAGTGTTCCTAATGCTTCCAAAGTTGCATTAATCGCGCTATGTGAAGGATTGAAAAAAGTTGGTTTTAGTTTAATTGATTGCCAATTAGTAACGCCTCATTTGGAGAGTTTGGGAGCAAAACCTATATCGCGTTCGGATTTCCTAAATATCTTGGGTGTTCAAAGATATCGGAATATTGATTGGCCAAACTTTGATGATAATGATATTTTCGCAAAGGTATGCGATAGAGCTATTTTGGGTCGTCAATAGCTTTTGAATTAGCAAATAAAGACATCTTATGTGATTCTATATATGATTTGACCGGCGGTAATATGGTCTTAAGATTTCGTCTTTTTTAAAGACGATTTCATGAGTTTTAAAAGGCAAAGGCAACAAATGGGAGTGGCTACTGGGAGCTTTGAAAAAGGAATGGGTAGAGAATAATAGATGGTTTTGCTAAAAAAGTGATTATAAGGCAAACTGGCGCCCTTTTTAACTGATCGACAAGATAATAGATAAATGGCAAAAGAAGAAAATATTGAATTAGATGGGGAAGTAATAGATACACTTCCTAACACAACATTTAAGGTTAAATTGGAGAATGGGCATGTAATTATGGCTCATATCTCTGGAAAAATGCGCAAGCATTATATTCGCATCCTGACAGGCGACAAGGTCAAGGTTGAGATGACGCCGTATGATTTAACAAAGGGCCGTATTACTTACAGAGAGCGCTAGCCTACTAGTCAATGTGTTGTAACAGTTTTGATGATATTACACAAACACCAGTCGCGTCTCACTTTGCAAGGATCGCTGCTTTTTCTGTTTTATTAACTGGCTGACATTCGATTGAAAGTTTATTGCCCGCAACTGTCACTTTGGCGAGGCCGCCATTCTTAGCGAGCATGCCAAATAGCACTTCTTCAGCAAGCGGCTTTTTTATGTGTTCTTGAATCAAGCGATCCATCGGTCTTGCACCCATTTTACTGTCATAACCATTTTTTGCTAACCAAGATCGAGCTTTATTATCGACTTCCAGAAACACTTTTTTGTCATCTAATTGGACTTGCAATTGAACTAAAAATTTATCTACTACCGTTTTAATGACTTTTTTAGTCAAACTTCCAAACTGGACTATATCATCGAGTCTGTTTCGAAACTCAGGACTAAATATCTTCTTTATGGATTCAATTCCATCGGAGCTGTGATCTTGAGTTGAAAATCCAATTGACGCGCGGCTCATTAATTCTGCGCCGGCATTAGTTGTCATTATTATTATTGTGTTTTTGAAATCGGCTTTTCTCCCGTCATTGTCGGTCAAGGCTCCATGATCCATCACCTGCAAAAGTATATTAAATACATCTGGATGAGCCTTTTCAATTTCGTCCAAGAGCAGAACAGAGTATGGTTGTTTATTAATGGCTTCAGTTAGAAGTCCGCCTTTATCATAACCGATATATCCGGGCGGGGCTCCAATTAGCCGAGACACTGTGTGACGTTCCATATATTCAGACATGTCAAAGCGGATCAGCTCAACCCCTAATATCTTTGCTAATTGTTTGCTTAGTTCTGTTTTACCCACTCCGGTTGGTCCAGCAAATAAATAGCTTCCAATGGGTTTGTTTTCCTCCCGCAAACCTGCTCTGGCGAGCTTGATAGCAGTAGATAGTTTGTCGATTGCATGATCTTGTCCAAAAACAGTCATCTTGAGTTTTTGAGCTAACCCTTTAAGTTGCTTCTTGTCAGAGTTAGAAACACTTTTGGGAGGTATACGGGCAATTTTTGATACGATATTTTCAATGTCAGAAACGCTTACAATTTTTTTACGTTTGTCACTCGTTTGGAGCCTTTGAAACGCTCCTGCTTCGTCGATGACATCAATTGCCTTATCAGGTAAAAATCTATCATTGATAAATTTGCTAGAAAGTTCAGCTGCTGATCTGAGAGAAGCGTCGCTATAACGCAACGAGTGATAGTGTTCGAAACGTGATTTCAGTCCCTTTAAAATTTGGTGTGCCTCTTCAACAGTAGGCTCAGAGATGTCGATCTTTTGGAATCGTCTTGATAGGGCATGATCTTTGTCAAATACTCCGCGATACTCTTGGTAGGTTGTTGAACCGATGCACCGAATTTCACCAGATGAAAGGAGCGGTTTTAGAATATTAGAAGCATCCATCACCCCGCCGGACGCAGCACCGGCTCCAATTATGGTATGAATTTCGTCTATGAACAGAATGCATTTATCTTTCTGTTTTAGTTCATTGATTATTCCTTTCAGCCGTTTCTCAAAATCTCCTCTATACTTTGTTCCAGCGAGCAATGATCCCATATCCAAAGAATAGACTGTGCTATTCAATATTGGTTCAGCGACCTTTCCTTCAACTATAAGTTGCGCTAGCCCCTCTGCTATGGCGGTCTTCCCTACCCCTGCTTCTCCGACTAATAATGGATTGTTTTTCCTTCGACGCATCAGAATTTGGCTCAAACGCTCAAGTTCCGATATCCGACCGATTAGAGGGTCGATTAGGCCCTTTTCCGCCTTAGAATTCAGGTTAGTAGCAAATTGTATCAGTAGTTCATCTGATTTAATTGGAGTTTCACTATCATGATCAGGCTCATTTAGGGGTTGATCAGTATTTGATGGTTCGGATTGATCTGCCATTTTAGAAATTCCGTGAGAAATAAAGTTAACAACATCGATACGAGCAACATTCTGCAATCGTAATAGATATACCGCTTGACTTTCTTGCTCGCTAAAAATTGCTACGATGACATTTGCACCCATGACCTCCCTTGTGTTAGCGGAATTGACTTGAAAGACAGCTCTTTGAAGAACTCGTTGAAATCCATGCGTTGGCTTTGTTTCTTGATCTTCTTCATCTTTAGATATTCTAGGGATGGTGGAGTCAATAAATTCTTGAAGATCATGCCTCAGTAGATCCAGATCCGCGCCACATGCCTTCAGGACTCTGGATGCGGACGCATCATCAAGAAGTGCTAGTAACAGATGTTCCACCGTCATAAATTCATGGCGATTTTCGCGGGCGGTTTTGAAAGCGAGATTTAAAGTAACTTCAAGTTCACGGCTCAGCATAAGTACTAGTCTTCGTCACATGGTTCGGCTTCGCATAACAGCGGATGCTGGTGCTGCATTGAATACTTGTTGACCATCGCTGCTTTTGTTTCTGCTATATCTTGAGTGTAGATGCCACATACTCCTTTGCCTTCGTTATGAATCATGAGCATAATTCTCGTGGCGGTTTCTCGGGTTTTGCTGAAAAACTTTTCTATCAATTCTACGACAAATTCCATTGGAGTGTAATCATCATTTAGCAGCACGACTTGGTAGAGCCGCGGTTTCTGAAGAGCTGGAGGCTTCTCTTTTACTAAGACCCCTACATCATCATCAGTGCTGTACTCGTTAGTTTTTTGACTCATGGATAACAACCTGCCTTGGTACAACAATTCTAAAATTAGTCTCTGTTTTACTTTCAACTAAAGCATCTAAATATAAACTAGACAACACCATTTAAACCTTCGGAGTAGACTGGTTTATGTCTAACATTGACTTAGTGCCCTTATAACGCCATCAGGCGGCGGCTCAAAATCTATTAGTCCACACGGGATAATGTTACATACTTTCTATAATCGCCTCACCGAACTGCGAGCAAGATAGAAGCTGAGCATTTTCCATGAGTCTCTCAAAATCATAAGTCACCTTTTTTTGAGATATTGCTCCCTCGATTCCCTTTACCACAAGATCAGCAGCCTCGCCCCATCCCATATGCCGCAACATCATTTCTGCAGACAATATGAGCGAGCCTGGATTCACTTTA
>NZXB01000056.1 GCA_002701765.1 Porticoccaceae bacterium | reverse complement strand
CGTGGTAATGGATGGATGAGTCAGTGCTGAACCGAGCTCTGAGAGGTGTTTTTTTTCCGACAAATATCCTTGTGGCGTAACTCGCAGATTTTCTTTCTCAAGACCCCTTTTGATCTCTAGTAAAAGCGAGATATTCGCTGGTTGCTCTAGGTGTCTGAGTTGGTCCGAAAATGACACAGGCTATTCCGATCAGGGGAAGCAGCATTGATGCTTTTTGCTTCCAAAATTTATGGGACCCTCTCTGGAACGTCATTCAAAACTCAGAATGGCATACTGATCGGATTACGTTCCCTCGTATATATCCAAAATAGCTGCACCTCTTGTCACAGGTTTAACTATTGCGCTGACACCTCAATATACTATGGGCGCGGCGATTCTAACCTATTTTCGATTTTTTTCAACAGCATGAATTTGATAGAGAGCGGTATCCATGCAGACTTGGCTCACGAACTGCCCAGAGACGTTTCTTCCATGCTGGCAATAGCCAACCATCGGTGCTTCGCGCGAGCGCCTAAAAGATAGATGCATGGAACAAATAGAAGTGTTACTGATGATGCAAAAAGCACCCCGAATGCGAGAGACGTAACCATCGGGATCAGAAACTGGGCCTGCATGCTTGTTTCTAACAGGATTGGCACTAGCCCGACAAAGGTCGTAATAGATGTGAGTACAATAGGTCGGAAACGGTCCTCGCCTGCCTGTTGCAAAGCGTCTGTTAGCGATAGGCCATTACGCCGAAGCTCACTGATCCTCTCAATGAGGACTAGATTATCGTTGACTACCACTCCCGAGGCAGCAAATACTCCTAAGAAAGAAAAAAGCGAAAATTCGATGCCGACTATAAGGTGTCCAAAGAGAGCACCCATAATGCCGAACGGCACAGCTGAAAGTATGCCCAGTGGCTTTAGATAAGACTTGAAAGCGATTGCCATGAGACTATAAATAACTATTAATGCAATAGAAAAATCCCTCCCAGCGTCGCGGTAAAAATTATCTTGCTCCTTGCCCCCGCCATCTTTTTGAATGGTTACATCAGGATATCGTCTCGATAACTCTGGAGCGATATCTTTGAATACTATCCCAGATATTTGATTGTTATCGATTTCCTCGCCTGCCGCCCAGGCAGTGATCCGCATACTTCTTTGTCGATTATCTCGCACTATTTTGGAATAGCCCGAGACATAATTTATTTTGGCTACTGCGTTAAAAGGCACCTCTACCTCATCGGTAATGCGAATACGCATTTCAGTCAACGTTTCAACTTTTCTGCGATCCTCTTCTGGGTACTTCACCATCACTTGCATGTCATCTCGCCCTCTGGCGATTCGTTGTGCCTTGTCACCGTGAAAGCCCTGGCGGACTTGACTAGCAACATCCATTAAGCTGATTCCCAGGTTATTGGCGTATGGAAGCAGTTCGATATTGAGATCATTGTTCCCAGTTTGGGCGTTGTCCCGAATCCGCGTAACACCGGCGATATTGGAGAGCGCGCTCTTCATAAGCTCGCCTGCCTCGGCAAGTTGTTTATTGTCATCAGATAGGAGAAGCACAGAAAAGTCATCAAACCTAGGTGGGCCGAAGGTAGCTGCCGTCCGAAGTTCTTCAGCTTCTGGTATGGCTCCAATATGATATATCCATCGTTCGCCTATCAAGGTCGGATCAGTTTTATTGGTTGTGCCGGGGGTCAGTGATGCAAAGATTGTTATTTCTTGATTGTTTAACAGAGTGACAGCACTTTTGACGAACGCTGAATTTTCGCGACTTGATATAAGCTCTGAGTCAGTTTCAATTGCTTTTAGTGCATTTTCTCCCCGCTCTACCAGGCTAAAAAGGTTGTCGCGCGGATAACTGTCAGGCATTCGAATGGTCAGTATTATGAAATCGTTAGGCACATTGGGAAAGAATGCTTGTTTGATGTAGCCGGCGCTGACGAGAGTGACAGAGATTGCAAGCGCTAGGAAGAATGAGAGCACGGTCAGATATCTCCATTCGAGAGCATTTTTTAAGAATGGTCGATAAATATTGGTGGCAAAACTTGACAAGGAATCAGCGCACTTTTTTCTTGTGGCTTGCAGATATTTTGCTAAAGGATTTTTGGGGGCGGTTTCAACTTTTACCTTTACTAAGTGGGAGGGGAGTATAAGTAACGATTCTATTAGGGAAAAACTCAATGCTACAAGGGTAACCATTGGTATCGAGTAAGCGAATTTTGCCCATGCGCCTGGCAAAAAGAGCATTGGGACGAAGATAATCATAGTGCTGATTACGGCCAGCGTGACCGGTTTCAGTACCGCATGCGTGCCCAGCTCTGATGCATCTGCACCCTCATAACCGTTCTCTTTATACCTATAAATGCTTTCACCGACAATTATAGCGTCGTCTACTATGATTCCTAAGATCAGTAAGAAGGCAAACATTGAGAGCATGTTGATGCTGACGCCAACGCTCGGCAGAACCCAGAGCGCACCGGCGTATGCTATGCCGATTCCAGCTGAGACCCAAAATGCTAGCATCGGATTGAGAAATAGCATGAGTACAATAAAGACAAGAACAAGGCCACCGAGGGCATTCTCAGATAAGAGATTCAACCGATCCGAGAAGGGTTGTGAGAGGTCCATGAGAGGATCAATCTTGATAATGGGGGGCAGTAAATTGCTTTGAGTCTTAATATATTCCCTTATCGCATTAGCTGAAGCTTGGACATCCGGGATCTGCGAGCCGATAATTACGTCAATTTGTACGGCATTTTCGCCATTGAATCGCATTAAAAAATTTTTCCTTTCCTCTGTTTCTCGAATGGTCGCTACGTCTCGTAACTTAATAATTGCACCATCGAGAGGGCTAGCTAAGGCTATATTCCGGAAGTCTTCTTCCGTATATGATTGCCCTCGGGCCTGCAGTTGAATTGTGCCCCTCTCCCCCTCTATCGATCCGGCTGGCAAATTGAGTGAAGATCGACGGATAGCATAGGTAACTTGCTCGAAGGATATACCATAGCGACGCATATCCAATTCGGATAATTCGATTTCGATCTGTGGCCGACTTTCGCCCAGTAGTTCCGCGGATTCTACGGCCGGCAACCTCGCAATATCGTCTCGGATTTTTTGCGCGAATTTTTTCAATACTCTTTTGTCAATGGCTCCATGGACAGCAAGCCTCATAACGACCGTTCGCTTATCTTGGGGAACGACGCTCTCTTCTTCAGAATCTTCCGGAAAGGTCGTGATGGCATTGACCCGGGTCTTTATTTCGTTGACTAGCGTATCCCTGTCGTAGCCAACTTCCACTTCTACGCCAACCCGGCCATATCCTCGGTTTGCGACCGAATCAATTTCTGCTACACCCTCCAGGTTATAGATAGCTTCTTCTATCGGAATAATGATCTGTTCTTCGACTTCTATAGGCCCAGCACCTGGGTAAGACTTTGTTATATTGATGTAGTCACTGGGAATATTCGGGAAGAATTCTTTGCCTATTTTTAGACTCCCGAAGACGCTGCCCACCAAAATAAGAATCATCAGCAGGTTCGCCGCCACTGGGTCGTGAACAAACCAAGATGCCAGTCTTCTCATAAGGCTCGATCGATTCGGTGTCGGATTTCAAGTAGGTTGGACGCAATGGCTGGGGCCGAAGGTGATATAGCCATTCCCTCATAAGGATCAGTTATTGGAGAAATCACGATACGCATCCCCTCCTCGATCCCTCGAACCAGCACCATATCATCAGTCTGTTGGATGATCTGCACATCAGTGAAATTTATGGTATTTTCTTTAGAAACCTTGAGAACTTGTGTTGACCTGTAAATGCAATGTTTTGGCAGTGCAACTACGTTGTTGAGCGTTTTCCCAAATATCTTGGCTTCTACAAAGCGACCCACTTCCAGCGAGGGAGAATTTGTTGATGCGGGTGAAGGGTATGGATGCTTAAATTCGGCTATGGCATAAATCATACGATTTCTAACGTCGATTGATGCGTCCGTCCTAACGATAGCTCCTTTCCAAGTATGTTGACTATTGCCTGCCCCACCCAATATTTCAACGATCGGCAACTCTTTTCTCGATGGTACATTCCTGCCAGATGGCAGGTTGATTAATTCTGCCTGATACTTGGTAAGCGGGAGTCGGACTTCTGCCACATCGATAGCATATGCTGAAGCCAGCGGTGTTCCAGGTACAACGAACTGACCCACATTGACTAAGGTCCTTTTGATCCTGCCGTCAAATGCACCTCTGATGGTGGTTCTCGTTATATTCAGCTTCGCTCTTTCCAACTCAGCCTCCGCTGAGGCTAGGTTCGCCAGAGCGGCATTAAGTTGAGGCTTTCTGAGAAATAGGTTGTTTGCTTGAATGTCACCTAGGTCTCGCCATTCCCGTTCCGCCTGACGACTTCGGCCTTTTTCTATAGCAACCTGTTCTTCGGCGTTCGCTACCGCAGCACTGGCGATTGTATAAGCTAATTCATAGTCAATGGGTTCGATCTGAATAAGCAACTCATTTTCCGAAAAGAAAGCGCCATTAGCAAAGTTGTCTGATACAGATTTAATTTGCCCTGAGACTTGGGCTACCAACTGGGCTTCGCGTTTTGGCGCGATGGTTCCCTGAGAAAAAACCTCTACGCGGTGTTGGCCTGGTCGAGCTTCCATAATGTCTACGCTCAACGGGCTTGGTTTTGGACGTTCGATTTGCTCTGGGGCCGGTCTTAGGTCTACGAGCGCCCAAATAAAAAGTAGTCCAAGACCAGTCACTGAGAGGGTGATTGTTGTCTTTTTTTCAATCATTGGCGTTTAACTACCTTGGAACGAATCGAACTTTTCGATTTATTATAAACGACGTCATAAAATTAAGGCGCGTTGGCGATTAGTATAAGCTAAATTTCACCCATAAAACATGATGCGGCAGTGCTTGATTTCAAACATTGGTTGTTGTATTGATTTTGCGAGGATCTCATGTACGACCAAAGAAAAACCTTTTAAGGGCAAAAATACTGGGTTTTAGCCAAAGCTTAAAACGTTCAAAAAACTCGGGAACCAGAGAGAAAATGAGGCATGAAAAGACCGCATTTAACAGGGCCATAAATAAGAAGAATTCGGGTATGCTCCAGCCTATGACAGCAAGGCAAATAATCCCCAAGACGCTACCTAGTACCATGAATAAAGCGTTGATAATATTGTTTAACGCAATCATCCTGGCGCGTTTTCCACTTTCGGTCCTTTCTTGAATCATGGCATAGAGGGGCACAATATATAAACCTCCGAAAGCACCGATCAAGATTAGATCCACTAAAATATGGAGTCCGCTGGTCATTTGCAGAAAAGTCATTATAGAAATCAATGATTCTCTACCGACGGTGTCCGCGTAAGTATTAAAGCTTTGGTAAAGGTCGATGCTGAATAGACTTAATCCAAATGCCCCGAGGGGAATGATACCTGGCTCAACACGTTTTCCAGATAAGTTAGTGCACAATAGACAGCCAATCGCAACTCCGATTATGAAAGCTGCTATCAGTATAGAGCTCAATAACGGCTCCCCCTGCAAATTTTTCACTGCGAAGTTGGGGACCTGCGTTAAGAAACAACTGCCAAACAACCAAAACCAAGATATGCTCAAAACGCAATAGAACACGGTTTTATTTTGTCGGGCCATTACAAAGTTCTTAAACGAATCACGTAACGGATTCCAACTGGGNGGAGCCGAATCATAAGGTGGCGCGGCCGGAATTGCGGTGCTCGATAACCAGCCTATGGTTGCGACCGATACAGTGGCAACGCCCAGCAGAAGTCGCCCACTGGGCATAGTAACGAGCCACCCACCGATAAGTGTGCCCAACAAGATTGATACAAAAGTACCCATTCCCACCTGAGCATTTCCTGCTAGGAGTTCGCTTGGTTCGAGATGCTGAGGAATAATTGCATATTTAATCGGCCCAAAAAAAGTCGACTGTAAACCGAGCAGGAAAAGAACCATGAGCATTAAGTTGAGATNTAAGGAATAAAGCGAGTAAGCCCCCACTGTCATGATGAGCATCTCGGCTANTTTAATTCTCCTGATAAGCATTGCTTTGTCATAACTATCGGCTAGTTGACCGGCTGTTGTTGAGAAAAGGAAATATGGGAGGATGAAAAGTCCTGCAGCCAGATTCGTGAAAAAGTCTGCGCTGTTCCCCGCAACCAAAACCANTTGGCTTACCACAATGATAAGCAGGCCTTGTTTGAAAAGATTGTCATTAAGAGCGCCGAGAAACTGAGTAACAAATAGTGGCAAGAAGCGTCTGGTTTTGAATAGTTGGAATTGGTTGTTAAGGGTTTTAATTTTGCATCTCACTCTTAGTTATTATAGTCACTCTAGGGTTATACCCAGCGATTCCCATATGTTGTCCACTCTGGATTTGACATTTTCACTCATTACAATAGGTTTGCCCCAGTCTCGCTCAGTTTCCCCGGCTAATTTGTTGGTTGCATCCATACCCATCTTCGATCCAAGTCCTGATTTGGGAGAAGCAAAATCTAGGTAGTCTATTGGAGTTTGGTCTAGCATTACCGTATCTCGAATTGGGTCCATGCGAGTGGTAATTGCCCAAACCACATCCTCCCAACTACGAATATTGATGTCTTCGTCAGTTACGATGACGATCTTGGTATACATGAATTGCTTNAGAAAAGACCAGATNCCCATCATTATTCTTTTGGCATGGCCGGGGTATTGTTTTTTCATACTTACTATTGCCAGTCGATAAGAGCAGCCTTCAGGGGGCAAGTAAAAGTCAACGATCTCGGGGAACTGTTTTTGCAGNATGGGNATAAATACTTCATTTAGAGCCACTCCCAAGATAGCNGGCTCATCNGGNGGTCTCCCAGTATAAGTGCTATGGTATATAGGGTTGCTGCGATGAGTAATCCTATCAATGGTAAATACCGGNAAGATCTCTGTCTCATTATAGTACCCGGTGTGGTCTCCAAANGGACCTTCTTCTGCAGTTTCGCCTGGCTGAATATGCCCCTCTAGAATGTATTCTGCNGTAGCAGGGACCTGCAGGTTGTTACCAACACAGTCAACGACATGTGTCTTNNCACCTCGCAGNAGGCCTGCAAAGGCGTACTCAGAGAGAGTGTCGGGTATAGGCGTCACTGCTGCCAGCGTGGTAGCCGGGTCAGCGCCAAGTGCGACTGAAACTGGGTATGGCTTATTAGGATATTCTCTNTGCCAATCTTGATAGTCTAGCGCGCCTCCTCGGTGCGCCAGCCAGCGNAGTATAAGCTTATTTTTTTTTAGCTTCTGCATGCGATAAATGCCAAGGTTTTGNCGCTCTTTNTAGGGACCGCGGGTCACTACCAGCGCCCANGTAACCAGGGGAGCCTTATCTCCTGGCCAACACGTTTGGATAGGTATGTTGTCAAGATCAGCGTCTTCTTTTTCTAAAATCACTTCCTGGCATGGCGCTCTTTTGAGNACCTTTGTTGGCATGTTCAGCACCTGTCTAAATTGATGGCGTTTTTCCCAGAAGTCACTCAGGCTTTTTGGTGGATCTGGTTCTTTTAAGAATGCTAACAGAGTTCCGACGTGGCGAAGGTCCTCAACACTTTCCATTCCCATTCCCATTGCCACNCGTTCTGGAGTGCCAAACAAATTACTGAGTATTGGAATATGATGATTTTTTGGACGCTCAAAGAGCAAGGCAGGTCCTCTTGCTCGTAGGGTTCGATCACTTATTTCCGTAATTTCCAGGAATGGATCAACTGGTCGAGAAATTCTTACTAATTCATTCTTCTGCTCGAGGAAATTGAGAAAGTCTCTAAGGTCGGCGTATTTCATGCTATTGGTTTGTTTGGTCGCACTTTAGCCTCCAAACATCTCTCGGCGGGAGCGCTATTTGCGTTTCATGGAATCAAAGAATTCATGATTATTTTTGAATCCCTTGAGTTTTTCTACCATGAATTCGGTCGCGGTAAGATCTTCCATATCGTGGAGAAGTTTTCTTAGGATCCAGATTCGTTGGAGTTCGACCTCGTCAATTAGTAGCTCTTCTCTTCGAGTGCCTGATCGGCGAATATTAATTGCGGGATAAACTCGCTTTTCTGCTATCTTTCTATCAAGATGCAGTTCCATATTCCCCGTTCCTTTGAACTCCTCATAGATCACCTCATCCATCTTGGAACCGGTATCAACTAGCGAGGTGGCAATGATAGTTAAACTCCCACCTCCCTCAATGTTGCGTGCTGCCCCAAAAAAACGCTTTGGTTTTTCAAGAGCATGCGCATCAACGCCACCGGTAAGAACTTTTCCAGAAGAGGGTATGACCGTATTGTAAGCGCGGGCCAGTCTGGTTATTGAGTCTAGCAGGATTACTACATCTTTTTTGTGTTCCACCAAACGTTTAGCNTTCTCAATNACCATATCTGCCACTTGTACGTGCCGNTTGGGTGGCTCATCGAAGGTAGAGGCGACGACTTCGCCTCTGACTGTNCGTTGCATTTCAGTCACCTCTTCAGGCCTNTCGTCTATCAGCAGCACGATTATGTAGCAATCTGGATTATTGCGAATGATTGACTGCGCAATNTNCTGCATCATAATTGTTTTGCCGGCCTTCGGTGGAGCTACTATAAGNCCTCTTTGCCCTCGTCCTATAGGTGCTATTAGGTCGATAATGCGGCCAGTTAGATCTTCAGTAGAACCATTGCCAGATTCCAATGTTAAACGGTCGTCAGGGAAAAGGGGCGTAAGATTTTCAAAAAGAATTTTGTTCCGCACGTTCTCGGGTGTATCGAAGTTTATNTCATCAACCTTCAACATAGCGAAATAGCGTTCGCCATCTTTTGGAGGTCTAATCTTACCGGCTATGGCGTCTCCCGTGCGAAGATTAAAGCGTCTGATTTGACTGGGTGATACATATATATCATCTGGTCCAGCTAAGTAAGATGAGCCACTGGATCGCAAAAAACCAAAGCCATCAGGCAGAATTTCAAGGACACCATTACCGTAAATATCTTCGCCGCCCTTTGCGTGACGCTTTAGAAGTGAAAAAATCATTTCTTGCTTGCGAGATCTGGCTAAGTTGTCCAAGCCCAATGACTGCGCAAGTTGGATTAGCTCATCGATCGGTTTTACTTTAAGTTCAGATAAGTTCATAGACGGGATTTAAGGTTGCAAGCCATGATTTACACCGCGCTTGCTTCTTGTTCAATGGGTCTAACCCTGAGATAGTTTTCAATAAAAGGATAAAAATTGTTTGAATCAGATGACTGCAAGCGTAACGAAGCCATAGAGTATATGGATAAAATAAAAAGCGCAACATGTTTTTCCATTTACATCCGTTCGAAATTCAATGCCGTCACAAGCAACCTTCAACAAATTCCACCAATTGTGCCTTTGAGAGCGCTCCTACTTTAGTGGCTTCAATATTGCCATTTTTAAAAATTAATAAGGTAGGTATCCCTCGCACATTGAATTTTACTGATGTCTCTGGATTGCTATCAACATCCATTTTGCAGACCTTTATCTTGCCGGCATATTCTTCAGAGATTTCGTCGACTAAAGGAGCAATCATTTTACAGGGGCCGCACCAAGCGGCCCAGAAATCAACTAAAGCAGGTACCTCGGATTGTAAAACATCATTTTCGAAACTGGCATCAGTTACATGTAAGAGGTTTTCTGTCATATCTTAATTACTCCTGCGTTTAGGTAAGCTTAGTGTTGTTACGACACTCCGATTCAGCCTGTATGGGTAGCATTTAGCGAGCAAGATCAAATCTTTGGGAAAATTTGTGACGAACAAGTATCTGCGGACGTTATCAGAGTCCTATATCTTGGGTCAACTAAAGTTTTGAATAACTTGGTTCAGGAACCGAAAACCCAATGGGGATGTACCAATTTTATTACTATCGCTTACCCACAAACCATCCTGTCTTAATTTTTTAAAAGTGGGTAAAACGCTGTCGATCTGCAATCCTGTTCGTTTTGCATAGTAAGATGACGGGACACCTCTCCTTAATCGGAGGGCATTCATCATGAATTCCAACGGCCGTTCTTTAATGGCGACGGATTTTTGTCGAGCTCCTATACCTTTTTTATTTTTCATATATNGCTTTGGTTGACGTGTTTTTTGAGTGCGGATAATNTCTTGCGTNNCTAAAAANGTAATNTTCCCATGAGCNCCCGCTCCGATCCCAATGTAGTCACCAAATTNCCAATAATTAACATTATGACGACTTTCGCCCCCCGGNTTGGTNAAAGCTGAAACTTCGTATTGCTCATAGCCACCTTCACTCAATGCGTTAAGTCCGGCCTGCTGAATNGAAAAAAGNACGTCTTCGTTGGGAAGCGCGGGAGGGTCGGAATAGAAAACCGTATTGGGTTCTATGGTTAACTGNTACCAAGATATGTGCTCCACCTGCGCGTCAANAAGCCAAGCAAGATCTTGGAGAGCATCTTCTACGGTTTGGTATTTAAGACCATGCATAAGATCGACATTAATTCGGTGAATACCACTATTTTTGGCGGATTCAATTGCCTGAAGGGCCTCTTGACCATTGTGAACTCGTCCCAAGCTTGTTAGATGATTGTCGTTGAAAGTTTGAGCACCAATGGACAGCCTATTGACTCCAGATTGAGCGTAGCTTTTAAAACGAGACTGTTCTGCTGTTCCAGGATTTACCTCCAGTGTTATTTCTATATCATCTTCAAAGCCCACTAATTTTTCAGTTGCTTGAATTACGCGTCTAATCGATTGTCCTGAAAATAGACATGGTGTGCCACCTCCAAAAAATATGGAGCTAATTTTCCTGCCTTGTACCCAAAACAAATCTTGTTGGAAGTCTTCTAAGAGTTTGTCTGTATAATCCTTTTCGGGTATTTCGTTTGGAGCAATGTGCGAGTTGAAATCGCAGTAGGGACACTTTCTTATGCACCAGGGTATGTGGACATAGAGAGACAACTCAGGCAACTGGAGATTTGAAAGATAAATGGGCTTTTTTACTCCTAACGCATTACTCGGGACGCATTCTGCGTGAGCTAAGAGCATCCATTAATTTGGCCATAGCTTGACCTCGATGGCTAATTTTGTTCTTTTCTGCTGGTCGAAGCTCTGAGGCTCGAAGCCCAAAATCTTTTACGATAAATAGGGGGTCATAACCAAATCCACCTGTGCCAAAACTTACATCGGCTATTATACCCTCCCAGCTTCCCTGACATATAATTGGGTTTGATTGAGCGGGTTGTTCAAGGTAAACGATTGTGCAGTGATATCTGGCCGTCCGCTTTTCGATGGGAATATTTTTCAGGAGCTCCATAAGATATTGGTTGTTCTCCTCGTCAGAGCTGTTTTCTCCGGCAAACCTTGCAGACATTACGCCTGGAGCACCATTTAAACAATCAACTTCTAATCCTGAATCATCGGCAATCGCAGGCAGTGAAGCGAGTGCGGAGGCATGACGAGCTTTAATGAGAGCATTTTCCATAAATGTTTGGCCAGTTTCCTCAGCTGAATCAATGCCTAGAATATCTTGCGGCATGACCGATAAATTAAAGTTATCAAATATTTGTTGAAACTCTTTGATTTTGCCCTGATTGCTGCTAGCTAGAACTATATCCATAATTGGTTTTTTTCGTAATTAATCGATATACATAATTTTTTGAAATTTAATCTGATTTTCTTGTGTTGCTGATTGAGGCTTTATCCAGATACTAAAGGTAAGGAAGTCTTCGTTCTCGTAATTAAATGAGGCAAGATAATACAGTGCGTCGCCTTCCTGAACCAGATTGAAATTTAGTATCTGCTTTTGCTGAAAGATATTTTGTACATTTCCATGAATCGCCAGGGGAACATAATTTCCGTACCTTTTCAGCCCAACGATATTGACGATGCCCAAATCTTTTCTCTGACTAATTCGATTAGAATTAGCGATCTCGGGTGAAATGAAAGAGCTGGGAAAAGCACTGTAATAAATCTCAAGGTCGGCATGTTGCTTAAGATTCTCTATATTTAGCTCTTTTGCAAAGCCCGGAATCAGAAAAAATAATAGCAACGATAGTAAGCACAACTTTCTGTTCATAATTCGGAGATAAAAAGTATCAGTCATCGGGCAAGCTGAAATACAGCGGTCGCTGCAAACATACTAGGCCACATTTTTTTCATGAATATATCTGGAAAACGGTTAGAAAAAAACTGTCTACTTAGTATTTTAATTTTTTTTTTGTTACAAAATTCCTCGAAGTCGGTCAGAGTGAAGAAATGAATGTTGGGGGTATCATACCATTGATAAGCTAGCTCCCTAGTGACCGGCATGCGACCATTTGTGGCAAGGTAGAGACGTATCTTCCAATGGCCAAAATTTGGGAAGGTGATAATACATTCTCTCCCTATCCGAAGCATCTCATCTAAGATTAAGTGAGGGTAACGCATTGCCTGCAGTGCCTGAGTCATGACCACGCTGTCAAAGCTGCAGTCAGGAAAATTCCCCAAACCTGAATCAAGATCTTGTTCGATCACATTGATCCCATTGTCAATGCATGCCTGTATACACTGAGGATCGATTTCTAAGCCATAGCCATTAATATTATACTTTTCACGCAAAATTCCGAGCAACTCCCCGCTACCACATCCTAGATCGAGAACAGTCACGTTTGTATCGTTTGCATCAAATTGGGCGTATTTGACAAGTGAG
>NZXB01000055.1 GCA_002701765.1 Porticoccaceae bacterium | reverse complement strand
AACGCTTTCGACACGAAGATCTATGAATGTGTATATCGGACATAGATCGCGCGCCAATGTTTGATAGTGCAAACACAAGTCCATCTGATATGCCTCCATGGGCTGCCAATAACCAAAATATCATAAATATAAATTTAGCCGTTACCCGCAAAAAAATCTATCTGAAAACTTGCGAGGAATAATCGAAGAAGCTTTCGAGCCCATGCAAAACAATAATAAAATGCAAACTTGTTGATAATCGTAATAATAACGATTATCATTAGTGTTATTGAGCAATGACGCCTAACGCCCTTCCGGGTTTCCCACCGCCAAGATATGGATGTTTTGGCGGTCTTTTTTAGCTCACAATATTAGATGGCTCCTCGGTTAATACAATTTGCATCTTTGCCATATTTTGCGTTAAGTTAAATTTTAATACAGAGGCGATTATGACAGATCAAATTGAGACAACAGAAAATAATTCTCTAATTACGTTAATTGCTGAGAGACAGTCCTTTCCACGTCTCAAAGAACCAGGGCCAACTGAACACGAGTTAAAAACAGTATTACAAGCGTCTATGCGAGCTCCAGATCATATGCGCCTGAGACCTTGGCGTTTTCTTATCATTCAAAAAGATGGCCTCATTGCTCTTGGAAATCTTTTTGTCAAACATACTCTAGCATCAAATCCAAATTCTAGTGATGAGGTGTTATATAAGGCAAAACATAAAGCTTTCCGAGCGCCTGTAATATTGGTCGGCATAGCAAGTATAAAAGAACATCCGAAAGTCCCGCATGCTGAACAAATATTGTCTGCTGGGAGCGTTCTAACCAATGTCGGATTAGCACTATATGCCATTGGTCTTGGCTCGGTCTGGAGAACCGGTGATTACGCTTATTCCGATATAGTGAGAAGCGGTTTAGGAATTTCAAAGAATGAGGAGATCATTGGATTTGTTTATATGGGCACGCCAGTGAGTAAAAACCGACCCAAAACACACGTATCTCATGAAGACCATACCGCATATTGGCCATAAAAGTTTATGACAAAGCTCGCTCGCAGCCCTTAAAGCCAAAACGCTCGTTCACAAAATTTTTCTATAAAAGCTTCGTACATCCGAGCACACAAAACCTGCAAACAAAGTGCAATGCTTCCACTATCCCACTGGAGCTCAATGATATAGCTCAAAATTAGTTAAAATTTATCTAGATTTTATGTTTTATCCTCCATGCATTGTGAATACGCGGGTTACGTCGAAAATCAACATCAAGCGTTTCAGATGTCATATTTTCAACCAAAAATCTATCCGTGAGGTTAGGACTCATTTTAAATTTTCTAAAATTATTAGAAAAATAAAGAGTTCCATAAGGCGCCAATCTCTTTGCAGCGGCCCTGATAAGAGCCTCGTGATCACGCTGAATATCTAAAGAGACCGACATTTTCTTTGAATTTGAAAATGTCGGAGGGTCGAGTAGAATAATGTCAAAATGCCCTAGACCCTCAGTCTCATTCCTCAACCACTCTAAGCAGTCAACTTTTAGCAACTTATGCCGATCTACTGCCAATTTATTAAGGTGAAAATTTCTTCGAGCCCATTCGATATAAGTGCTAGACATATCACAACTAAGAGAACTCAATGCCCCATTCAAAGCAGCCATGACCGTAGCGCTGGCTGTGTAACAAAAAAGATTTAGGAACCGTTTTCCAGGGGCTTCGGCTCCGATAATCCGTCTCATCTTACGGTAATCAAGGAAAATTCCGCTATCAACATAGTTTCCAAGATTTATTTCAAACCTTGCGGAGCCCTCACTAATAATTAATGGTTTACCATGTCCATTTCCTATCCTGGTGTACTGATCTGTTCCACGCTGTCTGGAGCGAACTTTATAAAATGTCTTTTCCAAAGACTCTGGGGCAAAACTTGCCACCGCATCTCGCAACTCCTGAAAACGCTTCTGTGCAATGGATCTCTCGATGGTACGGGGAGCATCATATTCCTGCACGTGAATAAACTGACCATAGATGTCGATGGCAGCGGAGTACTCCGGGAGATCTGCGTCGTACAGACGATAACAGGTAATATCATTTGTTTTTAGCCATGGTGACAACCGTCGCTGGTTTTTTACCAACCGATTAACTACCATCGAGGAACCGTTAGTCATTGCTTTCGGCGAACGCCTTGCATCTATCCGGTATTTAATGGCAGCAGATTTTGAATGTATATCGTCAAATAAAAATAACTTACAGGGTATCGACCCGTTAGAAAATTGATATTGCCGAGTGGGAGTCAAGTCCAGTTCGCGCGCAAGAACTGAATTTCCTGAGAGGACCGCCGCTCTCCATTTGCCGAAGTGCGATAGTAGTCGCTGTCCAAATTGCTGGTAAACCTGTTTCAAACTACTAACTTCGCCAATTCTCTCACCATAAGGAGGGTTGGTTATCACCAATCCGGTTTCTGACTTTGGTTTTTGCAAATGGCTAACCGGTTTAATTTCAACAATGATTTTTTTCTGCAGACCAAGTTCTTGGATATTTTTTTTGGCAAAACCGACGGCTCGCGGATCGCTATCATAGCCTAGAATCTCCAGACTAAGACTAAGCAATCCTATCTTTCGCCTCTGTTCAGCATCCGATACGACTTCTTCCCAGATTTTTGTATCGTGCGCCGACCATGCGGTGAATGCAAATCTTTGCCTCATTAAACCCGGCGCTATATCAGCTGCAATCATGGCAGCCTCAATAATCAGAGTGCCACAACCACACATCGGATCAATTAGACCCCCGCCATTGGCTGCAATAGCTGACCAATTCGACCTTAAGAGTAGAGCTGCAGCTAAATTCTCTTTCAATGGTGCATTGACGTTAAACTTTCTGTACCCCCGCCGATGCAAACTTTTCCCAGACAAATCCAACATCACGCTCAGACGTCCGCGTTTAAGTTTTCCGTGAATGGAAATGTCGGACTGCACTGGATCAACTGATGGCCGGAGACCCGTGAGGCGACGGAATCGATCTACGACAGCATCTTTTACCAATTGAGATGCATACAAACTATTTTTAATAAAACTAGAGGTGCCCGCGAAATCAACTGAAATAGTCTGCTCAACATTAAAATGGTCTTCCCAATTAATCTCGCCACAACCATCATATATTTCTGACGCGGTTTCAACCTTGAAAACTTTTAGCTCTAGCAAAATACGGTTGGCCAATCGCGACCAAAGACATGCTGCATATATCGTTCGCAGCGTTCCTTTAAACCGCACTGCACCGACCGTTTGCTTAATAATTTCTAAACCCAAAAGATCCAACTCTGCCTCAAGAAGTGGTTCAATGCCCTTCGAGCAGAGGGCCAAACAAACGATTTTTTTGTCAAAATTGGTCATATCGATATTTTTTTCTAAAAAATTTTATGTATCGGCCAAAACATCCTCTTCACTCACATTTTCTCATACTAACTCATCGAACATAGCCAAATTAGGTATCCCTACACCATGACAGGTTGGAAGTTATTGCAAATATATTACAGGTCGGAATGAAAGGCTTCAGCCATATAAAGACAAGACATTCGACAATTTGGCCTCAATTAGTTTAACTGGAGACTGGCACTTGCATGCATAATACCAAAAAGTGACCGTCAACTCGGGAGAAATATGGTCTATAAAACTCTGCACAATCTTCATATTGAGCATCTTCCGTAGGTAATAAATTCGAAAAATAGAGGTTGTGAATGAAAAAAAAGAAAAAAGACCTTACTTCTCGTTCATTTTCGAAAGGCTATCAAGCCTCCATTCAAGGTAAACCGCTAAGCGCCTGTCCTTTCTCAGTCAATTCAAATATGGCCTATCATTGGGCTCGAGGATGGAGAGAAGGTAGAGAGGATTTCTGGTCGGGATTCAATCAACAAGCATTTCAGCAGAAAGTTATCAACCTTTAACACTTAAATAAAAATTTTTAATGATAATTGCTGCATTGTCGAACTCACATTCTGAGCAAGAATGCCAAAAATTGGCTAAGTTGTGATGAGCTAGTATTAGCCTAATTTCTTTCTCGACTTATTCTTCTCAATCCCTCTACCAAGTTAAGGAATTCATTTAACGCGACCGTCATTAGAGCGTAATCATTCCCCCCTGATTTACGAATCTCTGACATCATGACTCCCCAACTAGCAATGGTTGCTTCCTGTGCAACCTGCCAAAGTTCGGCTATCTCTTCTGGTTTGCCCTCCCAGATTTGCAGCAATAAAGCGGTCGTATCTCGATGATACTGCTCGAGTTGGTTCATCGAAGATTCGCGCGCCAAATCTTGCCAACGACCAACCGATTTTATGCCAGTTATCTTCGACATCAAATCATCGAGCATTAATGTTTCCCCAACTATGGTGTAGATCGATGCAATCTTATTAACTGGCCAACTGTCACGCAGAGCCAAATCAATTATCCCTAGAGCACTAAAGAGGTTATCCGATAACCTCTGCATTCCTGAGATTGAGTTAGCGGCGACCTCACCTTTGGATGTTTCACAGAAAAGTTTTACCTGCCAACTATTAGGCTGCAACTTAACCCAATTTTCAAGAAGCTGCTGCATCGGCTCAGCAAATAATCCAATACTCTCAGCACAGTCAAAGCCTGGGGACCGATGTTTCAAGAACCAAATAGTAGAGCGACGAACGAGTTTGATCAGAATGTGGAATAAATCGAGTTGCTTCTCTGCCGAAAAGTGGCCGTCGTCAGTCTCAATTAAATGCCAGAGTTGATCGATTCCTAACACATTTATTACCACAGTCAGCGCACGAACAATCTCTCTTGGGCTGCTTCCGACGGACTCAACAGCAAAGAAAAGGAAAGTAAATCCAAAGCGATCCACAAGATCATTAGCCAACTGAGTGGCCGCTATCTCATTGGCCAACTGATGCGAAGAAACGGTCCCACCAAGATACTCTATAAGCATTCTTGGGAAAGCCTTTTCCACAGAATCAGCAAGCCAAGCATCATTCAGCAAATCTGCTTCCAAAAGAGATTCTTTCAACATCACTTTCGAATAACATATTAAGACAGCTAACTCTGGCCTAGTCCAAGGATTCCCTCCTCCAGAAAAACGCTCCAACAATTCGTCTTTTTTTGGCAGAAACTCTATATCTCTGTCTAGTTTTCCCGAACTCTCTAACCAGAGCATGAAACGGTCATATTCCAGATGTTGTTGTCTGCCTCGATGAAGGGCAATGCTTATAGCTTGTGTCTGACGCGCGTTATTTTTAAGCACCTTTTCTGCCACCGATTTAGTCATCGAAGCTAGGAGTTCATTTCTTGCGCCAATATTTAGATCGCCGCTTCGCAGCCTAGAGTTCAGCAGAATCTTGATATTCACCTCGTGATCAGAGCAATCCACGCCAGCAGCATTATCAATAAAATCTGTATTACACAAACCCCCCATTAAACTATACTCAACCCTCCCCAGTTGCGTGATTCCTAGATTACCTCCTTCCCCTAAAACTTTACAACGCAAGTCACGACCATCTACTCTCAATTCATCATTGATCTTGTCCCCAACCTGGGCGTCACTCTCATCGCTAGATTTCACGTAGGTCCCGATACCACCATTCCAAAGTAAATCCACACGTGCTAACAATAGCGCGGAAATGAGCTCAGCCGGCGTTACACGATCTGCATTTATGTCAAAACGTTGTTTAATCTCCTGCGTCAACTCGAGAGTCTTATCTTTGCGAGAAAATATTCGTGCTCCATCTGAAAGTAGCGATCGATCAAAGTCATCCCATCCGCTCTGAGGTTGCTCAAATAACCGTTCACGCTCCTTGTAAGTTCGCTCAGAATCGGGGTCGGGATCAATAAAAATATGCAAGTGATTGAAAGCTGCAACTAATTTGATATGCCTCGATAACAACATACCATTTCCAAAAACATCACCAGACATATCACCAATTCCAACCACACTGAAATCCTCGGCTTGGATATTCATTCCAAGCTCATGAAAATGCCTTTTGACGGCAACCCAAGCACCTCGCGCCGTGATACCCATGGCTTTGTGGTCATAGCCATTTGATCCTCCAGAAGCAAAAGCGTCTCCCAACCAAAACTGCTGCTGATTTGAAACATTGTTGGCTAAATCCGAGAACGAGGCGGTACCTTTATCGGCTGCCACTACCAGATAAGGATCATCGCCATCGGTCCTTGTCACATTTTGCGGCCCGACCACTGCCCCTGAGACAAAATTGTCTGTAATATCAAGAATCGCCTGAATGAAAAGTTTATAAATAGCTGCGCCTTTATCTGAAAGTGATTCTTGACGGACGGCAAAAGAAGAGTTTCTAATTACAAAACCACCTTTTGCTCCACTCGGAACAATTACTGCATTTTTCACTTGCTGTGCTTTCACGAGCCCAAGCACCTCTGTACGGTAGTCTTCAAGTCGATCTGACCAGCGCAGGCCTCCACGAGAAACCTTTCCCATGCGAAGATGCACGCCCTCAAATTCAGGAGAGTACACAAATATTTCGCTCTCTGGTCNAGGCTCTGGAGCGANAATAATTTTTTCTGTAGCGACTTTTATANTCAAAAAGGGTTTGGGANGACCATCAGATTGTAATTGATAGAAATTNGTGCGTTTAGTGGCTTCAATAACCTGCAAATANGCTCGAAAGACTTTATCGTGGCTTATGTCCAAAACACTTTCTAANCTCTTTTCAATANCCTGTCTTAGNTTCTGTAGCTCATGACTTTGACCTTNATTNTGGGCTGACTGCGGGTCAAACATAGCTCCAAAAAGCGCAAACAAGGCTTTCGATAACCCAGCGTATGCAGAGAGCGTATCCGCAATGAAATCTTGGCTATATGAAATTCCGAGTTGCTTCAGGTACCGAGAATAAAGTCTCAACAGCGCGACCTCTCTCCAACTTAAACTTGCTCCTATCACCAGCCCATTAAATCGATCATTTTCCGCAACACCAGACCATATTGCTTCTAATGCTTGACCGAAGTCTTTCGTGATAGAATAAAAATCTACGTCAATATTTAAAGTGAGTTTAAGAAGAAAATCTTGCAACCAGACAGATGACTGCTGTCGAATAGTTATTTCATGTGGCCGTTCCATCAGGACATGAAAGCCTAGATTTTCAAGTATCGGAATCATGCTTGACAAAGCGATCGGCTCCTTTGCATGGAACAGCTTTAGCTGCAAGCCAGTTTCCAATGGTCTAAGGTCGACAGACAGTTTTTTGGACTCTGTCAGAGATTCCAGTACAGAAATATCCCTTAATGCATGGATAGGTCGGTATTGTTCCTTGTAGGCTTCCGAAAAGCTGTTCGCATATTTCTTTGAAAAGGTCAGGCCTCTTTGCTCACCGATTTCTTCTGCCGCCAAATTATTAAACTCACCGACCCAGTTTGCCGTGATACTCTCAATGATTTCCTCTAACCTGCTCGCATCATCGGTTTCAAAACTGAAACCGATGACAGGAAAGACCATGTATATACGAACCAACATCGATTCGGGAAGAAAGAAACTGACAAACGTACTATCTGATGCGCCTAGAAAGCTCTCGACAGCGCGCTGAATCCGCTCCCTTATCCGCGAGCTAAAAGATTCGCGAGGCAAAAAGATCAAGCAGCTAACAAATTTTTTAAAGGGGTCGGAATAAGTAAAAACTTTTGTCATGTTTCGCTGATAGATTTGCCATATCCCTATCGCCATTTCCAGCAGAGCATCCTGCGGCATCTGCAGCAATTCGTCTCTAGGAAACGATTCAGCAATGGCGCTAAGTGCCTTGTAATCGTGGCTACCTTTTTGGAAACCTGAATTCTCCAACAGGTTATCCACTTTGCTGCGAAGGATAGGAATGCGACCCGAACTGTAGTCATAGAACTGAGAGGTATGAAGCCCTAAAAAGCGAGCCTCGCCTTTAGGTTGACCGGCCTCATCAAAACGTTTTACAACAACGTAGTGAGAGTATGCGCTTCGATGCACGGAGGAACGGGTTGAAGACTTTCCAAATGATAGGATCTGGTCTGTATCATAAAACGAACTCACTCCATCACTAAGATCTGCGAGGCATTGCTCTCTCATGTCTGAACTTAAGTGATTAAATAAACCCTTCCTGCTATCGATAGCCTCGGTTAGGAAAGTCTTCTCACCCCGATTTTCGAGTGCAAATTGTATACTTCCCAGAAATACAAACGCCCCCGAGTCCATCCACTCCAAGAATTCAACACACTCATCACGATCACTTGTTTTAGGCGCTAAAAGTTGAATATCATCAATTAGCGTTCTCAGATCTCTTCGGACATCCTCGAAATCATTCACCACTAACTCGACGTCACTGAGGACATTTAGCAACTGTTTCGATACAATCTTCAATTCATCGTCATCACAACGCTCTATTTCTATCGTTATGAGTGCCTCGAGTGAAGCATCAGGCATGTGTTCAGATGACATTGAGACCATGAGACCTTGTTCATTGCGTTTGATCCATAATGGCGTGCTTCTGAGGCTATATATTTTTTCTCCACTCGAATTTAATGCGATACGCAATGAATCCACTAAGAACGGTTTGTCCAACTGATTGACATATATTACAGAATGCTCCGAAACCCAGCCGTCCTCATGGCGGTCAGGATTAAATCCCATGAATTGTCCGCGATAAACCCCGTCACTGTTAGCAACTGAATCGAACACTCGTACAAATCTATAAAGTCCATAGATATTCCAGAAAATTGTCTCCAGCGGCCTATTTAGGTAATCCATATCTAAATGTTTTTTTACAGTGTGATCGACGAAATTATCAAAATTTGTTTTATCGATTTCATCGACATGCTGGACGGAAAGAGACGCTAAGGCTCTGAGCAGTTGAGGCCGGTTGTTGTTTTTTTTATTTTCCATCGCTAATATTTCGCCTCCGGTAACATTTTGTAGCTGCGAGCCTAATTGAACCTCGAAACTCTTGGCGAGGCCGCAAACACAAATTACACACGAAAAGGACCGAGAGCTTTGTTCTGCCTGCGCAGACAGACGTTGCTCGCCTAAAGCAACTATAATAGGTTGTAGCGCAGTGTAAAACCGAATTTTTTGTCGGTATAAATTAATTTGCAATTGTCAGACTGGATTACAATTAACTATATATAGAAAAACGAGTCAAACAAGACATTAGGGAGCAAACTGGTGCAAGAGCGAATCAACCAATTGAAGAAATGGCTAAGTAGCAAAATCTTAGGTCAAGAAACGTTGGTGGAGAGACTGATCATAGCTCTTTTGGCAGACGGCCATCTTCTTGTTGAAGGCGCTCCCGGGTTGGCTAAAACTAAAGCGATTAAGACCCTCTCGGAGGGCTTAGATGCTGATTTCCACCGCATCCAATTTACACCAGACTTGCTACCCGCAGATATAACTGGGAGTGACATTTATCGGCCTCAGGAAAACCGATTTGAGTTTCAGTCGGGACCATTGTTTCACAACTTGGTTTTAGCCGACGAAGTNAANAGAGCCCCAGCCAAAGTGCAATCGGCTCTTCTGGAGGCAATGGCAGAGCGGCAAATAACGGTTGGNAAAAACACCTATGACCTTCCTAAATTATTTTTAGTCATGGCTACTCAGAATCCAATCGAACAAGAGGGGACCTATCCNCTACCTGAGGCACAGATGGATCGCTTTCTAATGCATGTTTCGGTTGACTATCCCGCACCAGAAACAGAGCGCCTGATCCTCGAATTATCCAGNAAAGAAACATTGGAGGAGGTATTGGAGAACTTTTCTAAAGTNGATCAAANAACAATNTTGGAAGCTCGTAGACAGGTTCTGAAAGTTCATATGGCGAAACCAGTCGAAAATTATCTGGTGCANATCGTTTTAGCTACAAGAAATACTGCAGGTTATGGTGGGAACCTAGAATCATGGCTNGATTATGGCGCAAGTCCCCGAGCAACAATTGCTTTAGACAGATGCAGTCGAGCCCTTGCATGGCTGAATGGTCGCGATTTTGTAACACCTGATGATGTGCGAAGCGTGGCGCATGACGTACTCAAGCATCGCCTGATAATGAGTTTTGAAGCAGAAGCCAACGGAATTTCNGTGACACAAGTGATCGACCAACTCCTTGAAATGGTGCCAACGGCCTAAGTGCCGGTTCCTCATGNTAGATCATTCAAAGCTTGAAAATGCTGAATCCAACCCAGCGATAGCAAGTCAAAAATCACTGATTAAGCTTCGTTATGGAGCTAGGGAGCTNACCAATTTCCCAAACCCTTTGGCNCGACAACAAATCAGTGGGACTCANNAGTCACGTTGGCGNGGCAGAGGCATGGACTTCGAAGAGGTACGCATATATAGGCCCGGAGATGACATCCGAAGCATCGACTGGCGAGTGACTGCTCGCACTCAGGTTACCCACACCAAAGTTTTCAGCGAAGAGCGTGAAAGGCCGATATTGGTAATCACAGATCTTCGTGGGGCAATGTTTTTTGGAAGTCAACAGCTGAAATCAGTCGTAGCCTCTAAGATCGCAGCAACTCTCGTTTGGGCTGGTTTGGCAGCAAATGATCGCGTTGGAGGGTTAATTTTTGGGCAACAACGGCATGAGGATGTCAGGGCNAAAAGAANCCATCATGCTGTACTACAATATATTCACTCACTCCATAGTTTTTCCAAGGAACTTATGAACTCGCNGGAAGAAAATTTCACCCTCAAAGACATACTACAAGANTCAAAACAGCTGGTTCTGCCAGGTTCGACACTTTTTATCATTAGCGATTTCAACGATCTGGATGACGACTGTTCTAGGCATCTTTTCGAGATGGCTCGATTAGCGAGAGTAAATTTCTGTCATGTCTATGACATCTTAGAGGTTGAGTTGCCTCCACCGTCCATTTATGCGGTCAGCGATGGCAAGAATAAAACACTTCTGGACAGTAGAAATTCATCTCTCCGTCAAAATTATGCAAATTTATTTCGAACCCGTTGCGATCAAATCAAAGCACTAACCGAAAAATTAGGAGGCGATCTGCTAACATTTAACACATCNGAGAATATCATGTCCATTCTAGGNAGAACTTATGGCAAACGCCGAAGACGAGCATGATGCTANTTTAGATTAAAATGAATNAACCTGATCCTCTAGCTCAATTGCGCGACATCCACTCACCAGAGGCANTACCTTTCTGGCCNCCTGCTCCAGGTTGGTGGGTGCTAGCTTTGATGGCCTTANTATGCGCNATCCTAATAACGAGATTCTTGCTNAGAAGACAGCGAGACCGCATCTACCGAATCGAGGCGCTGAAGAAATTGGATGATATATCGGCTACTCAACAACATAGCAACAAGATCCAATATCTATTTCTTCTATTGAGACAAACAGCAAATACCGCCNCCAGAGAGGAAAATATCGCCAGTCTTCCAANAGCCGCATTTCTTGAGTTTCTCCGAGAGANCAGTAACCAGTCCCTTTTTCTCTGCGANCCTCAAAAATTAGGCATGATCCTATATGCAACNCCAGACCAGTATGATCNNGAGTATTGTGCGGAACTTTGTACATCACTGGAGTCAGATGCGAGACTNTGGATNAAGCAGCACCGCGTCCGAGGAATGAATTGAATGCTGAGTTTAATCTGGCCATGGGTTCTCTGTCTTTTTCCAATCCNGATCGCTTACCGGCTTCTGCGTCATCCGAAGCAGACAACCATGCTTGCTCTGCGCGCGCCTGCCCTCGCAGCAATAGTAGAGACTAGAAGCATCGAACGACATTCGAGCTGGAAAAAACTTATGCTACTTGCTCTTTTATATACCTGCTGGATTTCTACTCTTTCAGCATTAGCAAGGCCTGTTTGGGTCGGAGAGCCTGTATCTTTGCCAACATCAGGGCGTGANATCCTTTTAGCGGTTGATATATCAGGGAGTATGGAGCGAGAGGACATGCAACTAGGAGGCAAACTAGTCAATCGACTGGTTGCTGTCAAGGGCGTTGTTGGGGATTTCGTTCTAGAGCGAGACGGCGATCGTCTTGGGTTAATATTGTTTGGAGAGAAAGCTTATCTTCAAACACCTCTGACCTTTGACCGAAGGACCATGCAAAGCCTCCTATATGAGGCTGAAATAGGCTTTGCGGGGCAAGGCACAGCCATTGGAGATGCCATAGGCATCGGAATAAAGCGGCTACAAGATAGACCCGACAATCACAGGGTTATGATTCTGTTGACAGATGGCGCGAACAACTCAGGGGAGCTTGATCCACTCAAAGCGGCTGATCTTGCAGCAAGATCAAATGTAAAAATCTATACTATTGGCATTGGCGGAGAACGCCTTGAGGAATGGGGCTTTTTTGGCCAAACAACCACTAACCCATCAGCCGATCTTGATGAGAGCACACTGACGGATATCGCTCGGAAGACAGGCGGTCAATATTTTAGGGCGCGAGACCCAATTGAGTTGTCAACAATTTATGAGAGACTTAACGAACTTGAACCCATAGACCAATCAGCAGAGACAATACGCCCAATCGCATCACTTTTCCACTGGCCACTCGGACTATCTTTTTTATCAGCGCTTATCCTCTTCGTATTAAATGGAAAAAAGAATGGTTTCCAGTGATATGTTAAGCCAATTCCATTTTTTAAGGCCGATCTGGCTCCTTGGTCTGCTGCCCGTTCTAATCTTTTGGATATATTATCGGTGGAGGCAATATAGCTTGGGAAACTGGAAGAAGCTTATTAATCCAGAATTGATAACCTATCTGACTCATGACAATAACCTGAAATCCCGGCAGCATGAATCGCTCAAAACTTATTTTTGGTCTCTTGCATGGTTGCTTGCTTGTCTAGCACTAGCCGGACCCGCTTGGGAACAAACTCCTCAGCCAGTCCACAAAAAAGAGTCTGCAATGGTAATACTGTTTGACCTCTCGCCATCAATGCTCGCCCAAGACAGCAAACCTAGCCGCTTAGTTCGGGCTAGATTCAAACTGATCGACATCCTATCTGCACGCAGGGAAGGCTTCACGGCTCTGATTGTCTACTCTGGTAGCGCTCACGTGGTGTCTCCTCTCACGGAAGATACCAATACAATAATAAGTATGGTCAACTCTCTGGAGCCATCTATCATGCCTGAATACGGTAGCAACGTGGAGGAGGCAGTTGATTCTGCAGTGGCAATCGTCAAGCATGGTGGCTTTGAGGAAGCCGATCTGATCCTGATCACCGATGAGGTTGCATCGTCCGCAATACCAACAATAAACGATTCTTTAAGAAAAGAGGGCAACTTTCGACTTTCGGTCTTGGGAATTGGCACTCCAGCGGGAGCCCCCATACCATTGCCATATGGAGGCTTTTTAAAAGACAACCGCGGGGGAATATTGATACCGAAAATCAACTCTCAAGATCTGAAAAAACTGGCTGAAAGCAATCAAGGTGTGTATCAATCACTATCTCATGATGAGAGAGATATCAATGCGCTTATTACGATAAGCGACATGCCTGTAGCGGACAAAACTCGCGAGCTAGAACGGACATTCGATACCTGGAACGATCGAGGTTACCTATTAATAATTTTCTTGCTACCCTTCATAATAAGTGCCTTTAGGCGCGGTAGCTTGGTTATAATTTTGGTAGTGCCTCTGCTTTATCCAGAGGAAAGTTTATCCCTTGATTGGAGTGACCTATGGCAACGTCCTGATCAGCAGGCGGCCAAAGTTCTCGAAGAGGGAGATGCCGTTAGAGCACAATCACTATTTGAAAATCCCGCTTGGAAAGCTACTGCAGCCTACAGAGCCGGTGATTATGAGAATGCAACAAAGAACTTTCGTGAGAAAAAGGGTTTAAAGGAAACTGATTCCTACTACAACGAAGGCAATAGTCTGGCGCGGTCGGGAGACTTAGAAGCGGCCATTGAAGCTTATGAGCGCGCCTTGGAAATTGAACCAAACCTTGAAGACGCTATCTTTAACAAAGAGCTCTTAGAAGATCTTTTGCAACAACAAGATCAAAAAGAGACACGAAATCAAAATGAAGATGAAGATGAAGAT
>NZXB01000054.1 GCA_002701765.1 Porticoccaceae bacterium | reverse complement strand
GGCCCACAGAAAACCACCCGCATCGCTATGGTGGTCAGCAGCAAGTGTACAGGCCTTTTTAGCAGATATAAGCACAAGCCGTTGGTGCTTTCGTAAAATGTGTTTGCTGTGAAATAATTAGTCATGGTTATGTGATCAAAAAGAAGGGACCCCTTGAGGTCCCTTTAAAATATCCCATAGGTGGGATTAGAGGGTCTGAGAAATCTGTGTTAATGCACTATCGCTGCGCAGACAGAAAGTCTTGCGTTGCAATGGCGACTAGTAACACACACGAAAAGATCATTGCGCCATATACTATTTCCATCTTACCTACCGCTCCTTTGGTTCAGTGCCTTGATTGCTTACACTGCATTATTGGCCCTACACAGATATTACGCAAATGTATAGTTATCATTGTTAGTATTACCAATATGCATTTCATATTCAGATAAAAAGGTTCGGTCAACGCCCGGTGATGGCCGAAAGGATTTGGGCAAGGTCACCGAATTTGCGGCTTTAGAATCTCCACAGATGATTGCCTGACAATAAGAGGATTTGTCTGATCGGGCGCTATCGTTTTTACTTTTTAATTTTAAATTCGAGACTCAGCTTGAGGATACAGTTTTGGATGAATTCGGACTATCATGCCCTGATCAATATGTCATGATGAGGCTAGCGATATGAATTTATCGAGTAAGGGATTTGAAATAATTTCGTTAGTGGCGATTATCTGCTCTGTCTATCTGCTGAGCGTTGAGGTTCAAAGATATTCCCAGGCCACCAACATAGCAACATACCAGAAGCTGAACGCCGATATGACTGATCTTCACTTTAAGATGGCGACAAATGCGGAGATTAGAAAAATGCTTTCCCAATTTAGAGTTAATGGTCCGGATTCACTATCCAGTGAAATGAAGCCAGTATTTGATTCGGTAAATATGTCCCTTTTGAGGATAACGGAAGTGGCTTTTAAAGCTTGGCGACAAAACATTTTGGCTGACGACGAGATAACTAGATTCATGATGCCTGCATGTGTGGGATTCTCGAATATGTCCAAGATGGGCAGGTTAGGCATAGTGCGCCAGAGCACCACGGAAGATTACTTTTTGCATCTCCAAGCCATCTGTGAAACGCAGCCGCAAGTTCAGTCAACATATGAATAATCAGTCTTTTTCTATGTGCATTTAATCTCTTACCTGTGGGTGTCTTGTCAAACAAATGCAAGTACGCTAAATAAGTCCCCAACAAAAATTATTCCCCTTGATTGCTCGATAGTGCCTTTTTTAAAGCCTCACAAGTTATGATCAGTCGGAATACTCTCAGCCTGACAACATTTGTTGTCTTAAATATCGCTCTCTTTCCGGATTATAATTCGAAGCATTCAGTCCCTTGTGGATTTAAGGGTCACTTAGGTCTCTTTTCTTGATGCGTCTTGTTAGACTAGAAAACATCGGAACTTCTATGAGATAAGGATTTTTCAATGATCATGAGAATGGCAGTATTGGGATCATTTTGTTTTTGTATCGTTTTTGTTGTTTTATTACTAACGCATTTTGCTGGTGGATTTAACAGTTTCTATTCTTCCTATTGGAGAGATAGCAACGAGTACGAGCGCAGGTTGACTCTTTTTGATGCATTGTCTGAGCAATCAAGAGGTATAGTTTTTGTAGGGGATTCTATAACTTATGCGGGTCCTTGGTCTGAACTTTTTCCTAAAAGCCAAACACACAATTTTGGTATCGATGGGGATACCACTGAAGGATTATTAGGGCGCATAGATGCAATAGTCTTAAGGCGGCCATCAAAAGTTTTTTTGATGATCGGCACGAATGATCTATCCTTAGAATTTTCGGAGCAGGAGATTACAAAAAATATATTGGAGGCTAGCCGACAACTAAAAACAGTTTCATCGGAAACAGAGGTATATATCCAAAGTATATTGCCAAGAGATATAGAATATCGTGAAAAAATAGAATCACTTAATAAAAAGTTGCAGGATTCCTTGCCGAGTGAAGTCACGTGGATAAATCTCTACCCTCATTTTTTAGATGCTGACGGGGAAGCAATAGCTCCTGAATTTAGTAATGATGATTTGCATCTGACTGGTAACGGTTATTTGCTTTGGAGAGAACTTATAACTGATCATGTTAATAATAACGGTAGGAGTAGTGTTATGAAATTAGCACGCGCGCGAATAAACCCCATCCCAGAGAGTGAATGGACAGTTGCACAGAGACGTTACCTCGAACCAATAAAAGGAAAGGCGCCCTTTTATAATATTTCGGCTACACTAGCGCGACACATAGAGGCTGCTGAAAAATTTAATGTCTGGGCTTATCACGTTATGGGTGATAGTTCCAAGCTTGATGGTCGCCATAGGGAAATATTAATTCTTCGAGTGGGTTGGTTATGTGACTCAGAGTATGAGTGGGGTCAGCATAAGATCTTTGCAAAAAACGAGGGGCTCAGTGACGAGGAGATTGAACGGATTAAGATTGGCTCGCAAGCTGATGATTGGAGCGATATCGAACGTGCCCTTCTAGATGCAGCCGATGAGCTTCACGAGAATAGCTTTGTTAGTGATCAGACTTGGGAAGCGCTTTCCAAGCAATATACAGAGCAACAGATGATGGATTTGGTGTTCACTGTCGGGCAGTATCACATGGTTTCGATGGCCTTGAATTCGTTTGGCGTGCAACTCGATGATGGGGTTGCAGGTTTTTGATCAGTACTTCGGCCTCGTTATAGCTCTTGAGGTTAAAACTGATGTTGGAAAATATAACCAGGTCGTAATACTGGTTTCCATTCTTGACTGTTTCATAATAAAGTCGTGTTTAGGACATTAATTCTAGCATGAGTGTTGATTGTAAATGCAGCTTTTATTGCGCATAGACAATGCAAAAACACTTATTGACAAAGCGTTAGACTCTTAATAGCATCCTTGGCTGAAAGCAGAATTTCAGATCAGTTCCGCTCCCCACTGTTTGTACTGTTATGGTCATCAGTGTTATTAAAATAACGCGACTAGCATTTTTTTAGTGATGAGACGCGATTCAATTTGGTTTTAGAGAGGATTTATATGTCTTTGCCTACCAGCATTCGCCGTTCAATGTTTGAAACCATGGTGAGAAGTCGATTCTGGGATGATCGTCTCACTACACAATACTGGATTGATAAAACTCCCGTGTTTGCGTTTGGAGCGGGTCCGTTGCCAGGCGAATTACATACCTCTCACGGTCAAGAGCCGGTTGGAGCGGGTGTTTGTGCGGCTTTAAGTGATGAAGATATGATCACTACGGGGCACCGACCTCATCATATAGCGGTTGCTAGAGGCGTTGATTTAAGAGAGATGTCTGCTGAGTTATTCGGTAAAAAAGCTGGACTTTCTGGAGGTCGAGGTGGTCACATGCACCTTTATGATAAGCGAGTGAACTTTAGTTCGAGTGGTATTATCGCAGAAGGATTGGGACCTGCGGCAGGAATGGCTTTTGCCAGAAAAATGCAGAAAAAATCTGGAGTGGCACTAAGTTTTCTAGGCGATGGAGCTGTTAATCAAGGGGCTTTCCATGAAGTTATGAATATAGTGGGCCTGCATAAACTTCCGTTCATCTGTGTTATTGAGGACAATAAATGGGCTGTTACAACGCACAAATCGATGTCCACAGCGTGCGAACGAAACAGTGACAGGGCAGAGAATTATGGTATGACCGGAGAGTTTGTGGAAGGAAACGATCCAGAGTTAATCTATTTAGCTACCCAGCGTGCTTTGGAGCGTGCGCGATCTGGGGAAGGTGGAACCATTTTAGAAATCGAAACAGTTCGCCTTTCCGGCCATTTCATGGGCGATCCAGCTGGGTACATCACTGGTGAAAAAAGCGACTATCAGGTCGATCCAGTCCCTGTCTATCGGGCTCGATTAATAGATGATGGAATATTAACTGAACAGGAGGCATCTGATATAGAGAGAGTTATTGGCGCGGAAGTAGACGAGGCCATTACATTTGCTCTGGATGCTGATTATCCGGATGCTAATGATGCCCTTAATTGTACGTTTGCGTGAAGCCTGTAAGAACTTAAGGCGTCCATAAAAAAGATAAAGAGGTAAAAATGAGTACAAAAGAAGCGGCCCCATGGGAATCACCAACGTCAGGTGAATCCAGTAGTAGAAGTCTAACAATTTGTCGAGCACAGCGAGAAGCGGTCGATTGGGAAATGGAGCATGATGAACGAGTGTTTATGATGGGGGAAGATGTCGCAGGGTTCGGTGGAGTGTTTGGAACGGCGGACGGGCTTGGAGATAAGTTTGGCTCCGATCGAGTTATAGACATGCCGATCTCCGAAACGGGATGGATAGGCATGGCCGCTGGTGCAGCAATGGAAGGAATGCGTCCAATTATTGAACTGGCTTATGTCGATTTTATTGGAGTGTGTTACAACGCTATAGTGAATCATGCGGCAAAAACATACTTTATGTCCGGCGGGCAATTTAAAGTACCAATGGTTTTAATTAGTGGCACTGGGGCTGGTTACAGTAATGCCGCGCAGCATTCTCAATGCCTTCACGCTACACTGGCGCATATGCCGGGTCTAAAAGTGGTATCGCCTACTAATGCATATGACGCCAAGGGAATGATGCATACAGCGATTCGTGACGATAATTTTGTGGTATTTCTGGTGCATAAAGGGGCATCGGGAGTAGGATTCATGGGCCCCTTAGTTAAAACGTCACTCAGTGACGTGCCTCAGGAAGACTACACAGTTCCATTTGGCAAGATAAAAGTCTACAGAGAGGGCACCGATGTGACGATTGCTGGTGTCGGCCTTGCTGTGCATCAGGCGCTACAGTCCGCAGACTCTTTGGCCAAAATGGGCATCTCTGCTGAGGTGGTTGATATCCGTAGTCTGGTTCCTCTGGATAGAGAAGGCATTATTGAGTCGGTGGCCAAGACAGGCCGGTTAGTTGTTGCTGACGAAGATTATCATAGCTATGGGGTTTCGGGAGAAGTTATTGCGAGTGTCATTGAGCGGGATGCTACAATATTCAAAGCGCCTCCTCAACGAGTATGTATACCAGACGTCTCAATTCCCTTTTCGCGGCCTCTCGAGTATTCCATTCTGCCTCTTGAGGAAAGAATTACATCGGCAGCACTAAAAACCATTGAGAATGTATAGTGAGTGAAAGCGGCAAAGTCTTTGAGTGGCGCGTGTCTGACGAGTTATGTCCAACCGAAGAGGATTCCGGCAGCATAGTGCTATGGATTCTTTCCGACGGCGCAAAAATCAATCAAGGCGATATAGTTGCCGAGTTTATGGTACAAAAAGTTACGCATGAACTGAAGGCTCCAGCGTCTGGGATTTTGCATATTAAGCTGGAGCCTGAAATAGAGGCCTTTAAAGGAGACTTGCTGGCCCTAATCCTCATGTGATATTTGCTGCTCAACTATAGGTTTTTTAGTGCCAGTATTTGCAAATTAATGCCACCCTCGGTTTATAAATTCAGAGAACGTTAAAACAATTTTGAACAAAACATTCGCCATAGTTGGACCGAAAGTTGATATTGCGCACGACGACGGGGCAATTGATGCGTTTATGGCAAGTGCAATTGAAAAGAATCCTTCATTGGCCAGAGACTATCAAGTTAGGTGGATTGGTCTTGACGACACAACCACCGTCCAGATTATTAATTTTATTAAGTCAGGGCAAAAAAAAGCAACCTTTACTTTGCCATGGGTCAACAAGCGCAAGAGTTGGTCTGACGCGCACTCTGGCATGCCAATTGTGCTCTTGTCGACGAATGGTGATCCAATGTTAGTGGTGCAGGTTACCGAGGTTTTGAAGACTAGATTCGGCGCTATAGATAGTTCTATTTCTGGTCTAGATGGGCCGCCAGTCAGAGATCTTGATGTTTGGATCAAATTGCATACGACTTATTGGAACGAGGTACTCCAGGAATATGGATTGGTTTGTTGCGACGATATGCCAGTTCACGTTGAAAAATTTAAACTCGCTTATCCTCTTTAATTCTGTCTATTGTCCATCATTGGGTAAAGCACTGCGCTTTGCTCCGAAAGTTAATTCTGCCCTCTAGACCTCTTCCTTTTTAGTTAGTCTGGGTCTGTCCGCCAATCAGTCCTAATGTGTTATGATTGTCGAAAATGTGGTCGAAAAAAAGAGCTCTCAAAGGCGAGTTGAGAATTGTCCAGATTTTGCGGGTGAAGTTAGGGTTGTCAGTTCGCGTTAAAATTCCTTAACAGCACATTTGGAACAAAAGATTATCTGGATCAGTTAAGAAAGCTATTTAATGAAGTCAATACTGAGAGCACTGCGATATGGTAGGTTGATAAGAAATGTGTATACCAAAAGATTTGTTAAGTACGGTAGGCAACCGGCCGGAATCTTTTGGTCTAATGAACAACGACAAGTTAGTCGGTTTAAGATAATTCTTGATCAAATATTGTTTGTTCGACCCAAGGGCTCAGTGAGCATTGCGGACGTGGGTTGCGGATATGGAGCGATGCTGCGCTTTATTCGGGAAAACAAAGCTTATAGCAGACTCATCTATAGCGGGTACGATATAAACCCAACTCTGATTAAAGCTTGTAAAAGCGACGCTCGTTTGACGTCAAGGCATTTTCATATTGGGGATCGTCCAGTGAATTCGGTTGATTTCTCTGTTATGTCTGGTACGTATAACATGGCAGTAACTTCTAACGTCGATGATTGGGAGGAATATTTTTTGGGTTGCCTTGAGAGTTGCTGGAAATATTCTCGTAGGGGAATGGTATTTAATCTTTTGAGTTCAGAAAAGTCTCACATTAGTGACGGTAGTCTTTATTATGCTAACGTTAAAAGAATTCGCGGCTATTGCAAGACAAACTTCGGGGTGACTAGAGTTATTCGAGAGCCGCATTTGCCTTCAGATGCAACTTTTATGGTGACTCGGGATTAGTACTAACTTTTAGGGGGGCTGATGGGAAAATTATTAGCCGGTTTCTTTGGATGGATGTTAGGCGGTCCAATTGGTGCAATTATAGGTGTAATTGTAGGGCATCAATTTGATCGAGGTCTAGGTTTATATTTAAGACCAATCTCTAGGGAAGCTAGAAATCGCGTTAACCAAAGCTTTTTCAAGACGCTTTTTCAACTGTCCGGTCATCTAGCTAAAGCCGACGGCCACATTTCCACATCTGAGATAAGTCAAGCTGAAGAGATGATGCGTCGAATGGGTTTGGACGCTCATCGTCGCAAAGACGCAATATCTCTATTCAAGGCTGGAGCAGCGACAGATTTTTCTTTGGATGAAACTTTAGCCTCCTTTTGCGACATTTGTGGTCATTACAATAACCTTAAGCTTCAAATAATTAAATATCTTGTTTCGTTGGCTATAGCGGATGAAATACTGCATGAATCTGAAGAGGAAATATTGCGTCGAATAGCAAGCGCATTAGATTTTCCGACCAGCATTATCGACCAAATTTTTAGCATGATCGGAGCTCAGGAAAGTTTTGGAAAAAATGCACAATCTGATTCCAATTCATGCCAAATCGATATGGCCTACTCGGCATTGGGCATTGCAAGAACTAGCTCTAATATGCAAGTGAAAAAAGCTTACCGAATGCTCATTAGCGAGAATCATCCCGACAAGCTAATTGGTCAAGGGATGCCAGATGATATGATCCAATTAGCGACTGAGAGAACGCAAGAGATTCAAGCTGCTTATGAAATTATCGTTAAATCTCGGAATCAAAAGGCCTAGAATTATGGTTACGGTATTTATGAAATTATTTAATGAAGCTCGGTCATGTTGACCTTATGGCCTCCTCTTTCTATAATGCGCCACCATTCTGGGTAAGCTTAGTAATTCATTGTGTTCTTGTTGATGCGGGATGGAGCAGTCTGGTAGCTCGTCGGGCTCATAACCCGAAGGTCGTTGGTTCAAATCCAGCTCCCGCTACCAAGAGTGGAAAGCAAAGGCCCTGTGCGTTATCTAGATGTTTTATGATACAGATACTATTGTTTTTAACGAGGTAATGTATTGTTAACGTCGATTCCGTCACTAAGGGAAGAGACTTTTATAGGTTTTTTCTTTTGTATTGAGAAAATGGGCTGTAAGCCCATTTTTTTTTGTAGTTTTTTAAGGAGTGAGTAATTGAGTTTGGGAACTGGTGCATTGAAAGAATTGCTGAAACCAGTTGTGATGTCTATGGATTGTGAATTATGGGGTATCGAATTTTTTACTTATCGCAATCAACAGACCTTGAGAATCTATATTGACAAAGAAAAAGAGAATGTAAATATCGATGACTGTGAACGCGTCAGTAGGCAATGTGCAAGTGTTCTAGACGTGGAAAATATGATTACTGAAAAATATATTTTGGAAGTTTCCTCGCCAGGAATTGACAGGCCACTTATGGAGTTGGAGCATTTTGAGCAGTATCTGGGAAGTAAAATAGAGTTAAAACTGCGTTTTCCGCTTGAGGGAAGGAGAAACTTTAAGGGGTTTCTAAAACAAGTGGATGGCCATGACATTGTCGTTGCGGGTTCAGACGAAGACTATTGTTTTGTTTTTGAAACTATAGACAAAGCAAATTTAGTGCCTAATTTATAGGTGCTCTTGGGGTAGCACAAATGAGTAGAGAAATATTAATGGTTGCGGAGGCTGTCTCAAATGAGAAGGGGGTAGACAAAGAGGTTATCTTTGAGGCAATGGAAGAAGCGCTAGCCACTGCTACAAAGAAACGCTTTGAAGAAATGGCCAATATTCGAGTCTCTATAGATAGATCGACTGGCGAGTACGAAACCTTTCGTTGGTGGGAAGTCGTGGCGGATGATGTTCTGGCCGAGTTGGGCACGCAGTTTACTACAGAGGAAGCTAAGGAAAAAGAGTCCAAACTCTCTGTGGGTGATGTTTATCAAGAACGAGTTGAAAATGAAGCATTTGGGAGAATTGCCGCACAACTTGCAAAGCAAGTAATTGTTCAAAGAGTTAGAGACGCAGAACGTGAACTAGTCATAAATCGCTTTAGACATCGTATTGGCGATCTGATAAATGGCACAGTCAAAAAAGTCACCCGTGATCATATTATAGTCGATTTTGGGGATAACGCAGAGGGATTGCTCCCTCGCGAAGAGTTAGTTGGTCGCGAGATCTTCAGAGTAAATGACCGAACTCGCACTATCTTGACGGGTATAAGAGATGATAGTCGTGGGCCTCAATTAATGGTGTCGAGGGTTTCTCCAGAAATGCTCATCCAGCTATTTAGGATCGAGGTACCAGAAATTGCTGAGGGTGTAATCGAAATTAAAGGTGCTGCTAGAGATCCAGGACAACGCGCAAAAATTGCGGTCAAGAGTAAAGATGCGCGAATAGATCCAGTTGGTGCGTGCGTAGGAATGCGCGGAGCCAGAGTTCAAGCTGTTTCTGGTGATCTTGATGATGAAAGAGTAGACATTGTTCTTTGGGATGACAATCCCGCCCAATTAGTCATTAACGCAATGTCCCCAGCTGAAGTTGGGTCCATTGTTGTGGATGAAGATGCCCATTCTATGGATGTTGCGGTTGATGCTGACAATCTCGCTCAAGCCATTGGAAAAGGCGGGCAAAATGTTCGTCTGGCCTCAGAACTGACTGGTTGGAACATTAATGTTATGACTCTCGAAGACGCTGAGGAAAAGCAGCTTCAAGAAGCGTCGGACGTTGTCGAAAGTCTAATGCGAAGACTGGATATTGATGAAGATGTGGCGGTAGTGCTTGTTGAAGAAGGATTCACAAGTATTGAGGAGGTTGCCTATGTCCCGCTTGAAGAAATGAGTGCGATTGATGGTTTTGATGAAGGAATAGCTGAAGAGCTTCGTTCCAGAGCTAAAGATGCTTTGCTTACAATGGCATTAGTTAGCGAAGAGCAATTAACGAACACACCTCCCGCTGAAGACTTATTGAATATGGAAGGAATGGATCAGAATCTTGCATATAAGCTGGCGGCAATAAAGATTGTTACAATGGAGGATCTGGCAGAGCAGGCCGTTGACGATATATTGGAATTAGAGGGTGTCGATGAAGAAAGGGCAGCTGCGCTAATTATGACGGCCCGAGCTCCTTGGTTTGAGGGAGATAGCAATTAATAAGGAAAGCTTTTTTGGGGAACAAAAATGGCTCAAGTGACCGTCGATAAATTAGCCCAAACGGTTGGCACTTCCGTGGATCGTCTTCTCAAACAGATGAAAGAAGCAGGGTTGTCTCATTCCAGTGCTGATGACTCGGTTTCGGATGAAGAAAAGCAGACACTTCTTGGTTACCTTAAGGGTCTTCATGGGGCTGTCGCGATCGAGCCGAAAAAAATTACGCTTCGGCGCAAGACATTAACTACGCTCAGGTCCGCTAATCGAAAGACTGTGAATATTGAGGTTCGAAAAAAGCGAACCTATGTCAAGCGTAGCGACGATGAGAATAACTCTGCTGACAAAAGAGCGATATCACAATCAGCGGATACTGGTGCGGTGGCGGTTGGATCGTCAGTTGCCACCTCAGCAACTGACGAGATTGAAGCCAAACGAGTCGCGGCGATTGAAAGTCGTATAAAAGCAGAGGAGGAAGAAAAAAAGAAAGCTGAGGAAGCAATCCAACCAAAAACAGAGAAAACTGAAAAGTCGGCATCGACTATTAATCCAGAGGTTGCAAGTACCAATAAGTCTGATCGCTCAACTAGGGTATCTCCTGACCCGCAGCCTGTGACTGATTCTGCGCCAGAGAAAGGGCGTCGCTCCAATAAGAAGGTTGACGATGATGACATAATGCGTCGCGCCAAACGCCCAATCGGAAAAAGTGCCAAGAAGAAGCCACGGTTAGTAATGGATGAAGTGGCTGATGAAGGACGAAAAAAAATGCGTCTTAAATCAGGCATTGCTGCGCCACTCAAGATCGATAATAAACATACTTTTCAAAAACCAACCCAAAAGATCATTCTAGAGGTTAGCATTCCGAATGAGATCACTGTTGCGCAACTTGCATCTAATTTAAATATTAAGGCTGGCATTGTGGTAAAGGAACTCATGAAACTCGGGCTTTCAGTTTCGATCAATGAGAACATAGACCAAGAGACTGCTTTTTTACTGGTGGAGGAACTAGGGCACACGCCAGTAGCTGCTGTTGATGAGAATATTGAGACTGAGTTGGCGCAGCAATTTGATCTTCATAGGGAATCTGGCAAAGAGGCGCCAAGAGCCCCAATCGTTACTGTTATGGGTCATGTTGATCATGGCAAGACCTCTTTATTGGATTATATCCGTGAGACTCATGTGGCTTCTGATGAGGCGGGTGGCATAACTCAGCATATTGGTGCATATCACGTTCGCACTTCAAAAGGAATCGTCACGTTTCTTGATACTCCGGGACATGCTGCATTTACAGCAATGCGTGCCAGAGGTGCTAAAAGTACCGATGTTGTTATTCTTGTTGTAGCTGCTGATGATGGAGTTATGCCGCAGACAGAAGAGGCGATTCAGCATGCNAAAGCAGCNGATGTGCCAATAATTGTGGCGTTAAATAAAATTGACAAGGAGAACGCCGATCCTGAAAAAGTTATGACNGAATTGGGNGCTAAAGATGTAATTCCTGAAGAATGGGGCGGCGACACACAATTTATAAGAGTATCGGCTCAAACCGGTGATGGTATTGATGACTTGTTGGAGGCGATACTTTTGCAAGCTGAATTGCTTGAATTGACTGCGGTTTATGATGGGCCTGCGAGTGGGGTGATAGTTGAATCTCGCATTGACAAAAGTCGAGGGGTGATCGCTACCGCTTTGGTCCAACAAGGTAATCTATGCAAGGGCGATTTTATGCTGGCTGGAGAGACCGTTGGCAAGATTCGCGCAATGACGAACGAGGCTAATCAATCTATTTCTGAGGCTGGCCCGTCTATTCCGCTCGAGATTTTGGGTTTGGATGATGCCCCCAATGCGGGTGATGAATTCTTTATCGTGTCAGATGAGCGAAAAGCAAAGGAAATCGCCGAGNNAAGACACGACAGGGCTAAAGCCGAGCGCAATATCAGGCAACAAGCAATAAAATTGGAGAATATGTTTTCTGATGTCTTGGAGAANGCAGCANATAATTTGAGNGTAGTAGTTAAGACTGATGTNCGAGGATCACTTGAAGCCCTTACCGGCGCGCTTAATGACTTCGCGACTGACGAAGTNGCGGTAGATATCGTTGCATCGGGNATAGGGGGTATAACCGAGTCTGATATTAATTTGGCAATAACTACCGGTGCTATTGTTTTAGGTTTTAACGTGCGTATGAGCACCGGAGCACGCTCTCTGTCAGAGAAGGAAAAAGTCGAGGTTCGATATTACAGCGTAATATATAANTTGNTGGATGAGGTTAAGCAAGCGTTATCGGGAATGCTGTCGCCTGAATCTCGTGAGACGATTGTTGGCGTTGCAGAAGTGAGGGATATATTTAAATCACCTAAATATGGACTAATTGCTGGCTGTATGGTCCTAGAGGGAACTGTGCACCGAAGCAAACCGATTCGTGTGCTGCGGGATAATGTTGTGATATTTCAGGGAGAGTTGGAATCATTAAGGCGTTTTAAAGATGATACTCAGGAAGTCCGAAATGGAATGGAATGCGGGATCGGAGTCAGGGATTACAATGATGTTCGTGTTGGAGACTCGATAGAAGTATATGACATAACTAAAGTGCAAAGATCATTGTGATCAAAGGGTCTTAAACTATATGCGACAAGAGTATGCGAGGATAGATCGAATATCTGATGCCATCAGGAAGGAACTAGCGGTGCTGATTAGACAATCAGTCCGTGATCCTCGGATAGGTATGGTAAACATTAATGACGTCGAGTTGAGTAAAGATTATAGCTCTTGCAAAGTNTATATTGGNTTTATTGGTTTTAGGGCAGAAGCCGAAATCGAAGAGGCCATTAGTGCTTTGGGCAAAGCNGCAGGATACCTTCGAAGTCTTNTGGCAGAAAGAATCCAATTGCGCATAACNCCTCGAATTAGTTTTTTATATGATGATACGGTTGGTGAAGGTATGAAGCTCGAGGCNCTTATAGAAGATGCNTTGAGAAGGGACCAACTTTTAAATGAAAAAAAAGAGCTTGAACCTGGTTAAAACACCCCGCCGCAGAAAAAAGATTAATGGTATCTTTATCCTTTCAAAGCCTAGCGGGATGTCTTCCAATCAGGCNCTTCAACGNGTTAAAAGAGCTTTCGNTGCNGAAAAAGCTGGACATACGGGCAGTTTAGACCCTATGGCGACAGGCGTCNTACCAATTTGCTTAGGTGAGGCAACCAAATTTAGTCAATATCTCTTGGATGCCGATAAAAGCTATAGAAGCACATTTTCATTGGGAATCAAAACAGATACNGGAGATAGTGATGGCGAAATTGTGTCCATTGAAGACACAAATGGTGTGGATTTCGGAAAGGTGCAGGATGCGGCAGAAAAGTTCTTAGGACAAATTAGTCAAGTTCCGCCGATGTACTCGGCGATTAAAAGACAAGGCACACCGCTATATAAGCTGGCTAGACAAGGAATTAAAGTAGATAGGGAACCGAGGCTAGTACGTATTTACAAGTATCAAATCGANCGGTTTATAAAAANACCGACCCCAAAANTAGANGNAGANATTCGTTGTAGTAAAGGTACTTATATCCGTGCTCTTGCCGAGGATTTGGGGTCAATGCTTGGATGCGGGGCTCATGTCAGTCGTTTGGATCGATACGCGGTGGGACCTTTTGATGAAAGAGACGCCACATCCCTTGGTTACTTGGAAAAGATTGAAAAGACTGGCAATAGGGAGTTGCTGGAATCACTTNTGTGCCCCGTGGATGCTGGTATTANNGATTATCCAAAAGTTAACTTGGATGCCGCACAAATGAGNGACTTAACTAATGGACAGTCAGTATTATTATCTCAGTGCTTTATCACTGGGCAAGAAGCGGATATAGTGCGCGTCTTTGACGAAAATCAGAAATTTATGGGGGTCGCACAAATAACTGGCGATAATTCAATCAAGCCCAAAAGGCTGATCGCTAAATGAATAAGGGGTTATAACCTATTGAAGGTCTGGCGGTAGTTAGTACAAGTTCAACCAGTTCTCCTGTAAGTACGCACGGGAATATCTGGATTGTTATGTTTCGGGCGTACTGGAGAGAATCATTATGGCGTTAAACACAGAAGAAAAGGCAGCAATCATAAGTGAGCATGGTTCGGGTAAAAATGATACAGGATCCCCAGAAGTGCAGGTGGCTCTGCTCACAGAGAATATCAATAAACTCCAGACTCATTTCGGAAACCATAAAAAGGATCACCACTCAAGGCGCGGTCTGATNCGAATGGTGAATCAGAGGCGAAAATTATTGGACTACCTCAAGGNAAAGGATTCCGANAGATATCGTAAATTGATCAAAAAGCTTGGGCTACGTCGCTAGTAATTGCCCAAGTATTGTTTAGACTAAGACTTGAGTATTNGTCAGGGGATAAGGGAAATGGTGTCTTAATTGAAAAATAAATCAAACGACAGGCAACCATTCGGTCGTGCGAGATACCTCCCTAGATTTTGAAATGGGCCGGAAACGCNTGTATTTATCAATAAATAAAAGGTTATAAAATGGAAGTTTGTGTAAAAAAGTTTAAGTATGGAAAAAGCGAGGTGGTCATCGAAACTGGCCGTTTAGCGCGACAAGCCACTGGAGCTGTGCTCGTCTCGGTGGATAATACATCGGTACTTTGTACGGTAGTTGGAGCAAAAGAAGCCAAATCAGGG
>NZXB01000053.1 GCA_002701765.1 Porticoccaceae bacterium | reverse complement strand
GATTTCCTCTAGCGTCTTGGATGATTGAGCTAGGGTGTTGCCTGACAACACACAAAGACTCAACATAAATAGAGCTGGTAAACGAAGCAACTGCAAAGATAGTTTCATACTATGAATCCCCCTCAATTTTCGGTTTTTTTTAGTAATTATTTTAATTTAATTCAAAAATTGATTGAAGTATAACACCCGCACCATAAAAGAGCAGTTTTAATTTTGGTTAATTTATAAAAAGTTTGGTTAATTTATAAAAGAGACGATTTGTTAATGGTTGGCATTAGAAAACATTGCCTTAAAGATAAAAGGCCAAAGAATAGAGCTAGTGAATTTATGAAGAAAGAACTTTGTTTTGCCAACATGACTGCAGACGCCATTGACTTCTGGCGATTGGCTTCACAATGATCGGGGGAGAAGACTGGACTCTTTGCTAAAATAATTGTTCGCTTATTCGATCTGGTGGAGTAAACAGTGGTTCTTAATATCTTTCCTCACAAAATTTGTGGTTAAAATTTTTGACCTCAGTAGAAAACTTAATTGTCAGATAACAAGATGTCTTAAAATACTAGACCAAGTTGCAAGCTATTGCACTTGTCCGATAGAACTTGGATAATTCCTACCGATGGCTTCCAATGGTCTCTTCGCAAGTGTTCGCTGCGAACCCCGCCAGGCCCGGAAGGGAGCAACGGTAGTGGTAAAATATTGTGCCGGAGTAAGGCTGTTGGTAGTCATCACCTTTTCAAATAAAGAAAACGACAGCTTGGCCGGCTTGTTAGGAGATGCGGGTGCGCATTTTCTCAATACCTTTTGCACAGATCGCTTTGGTGTCAGTTTGGGATATATCGATAAATGACTTATCAAGTCTTGGCTAGAAAGTGGCGTCCACGCTTTTTTTCGGAAATGGCTGGTCAAGAACATGTCCTTAAAGCGCTATCTAATGCCCTTGATAGAAATCGTCTTCACCATGCTTATCTGTTTACGGGCACGCGAGGTGTCGGTAAGACCACCATAGCTCGCCTTCTGGCAAAGTGTCTAAATTGCGAGGTTGGCATATCTTCAGTGCCGTGTGGCGAGTGTTCCAGCTGTGCAGAAATTAACGAAGGCCGTTTTATAGATCTTATCGAGATTGATGGAGCATCCAATCGGGGTATCGATGATATTAGGGAGATCATTGAAAGAGTTCAATATACCCCTAGCAAAGGACGTTTTAAGATCTATATTATCGACGAGGTGCATCAGTTAACAAAAGAAGGATTCAACGCTCTTTTGAAGACCCTGGAAGAGCCCCCAGCTCATATTAAATTTTTATTTGCTACGACTGAACCGAAGAAACTACCGGTCACGGTTTTATCCAGATGTTTGCAATTCGGGCTGAAAAATCTAAGCGCAGAGCGGATTGTTGAGCACTTAGAATTCATTCTGACTGAAGAGTCGATCCAATTCCAAACTGAGGGACTATGGTCATTAGCAAGGGCAGCTGACGGAAGTATGCGTGATGCCCTGAGCCTCACAGATCAAGCAATTGGACATGGAGATGGAGAAATTATTGCTGACCAAGTCAACGCGATGCTGGGGACCATCGCAAGTCGCCATGTGGTTAATCTATGCCAAGCCCTCGCTGCCGGGAATGGGAGGGAGCTAATGTCAGAGATCATTAGTTTGGCAGAGCTTGCACCCGACTATCTCGTTGCCCTTGGTGATATTTTGTCATTTTGGCACAAGGTTGCTATGTGCCAGACGGTCCCTGAAGCAATGGACGAATCGATAGAAAATTATGAAGACATATCGAATATAGCAAATCAGGTAAGCCATGAGGATGTGCAGCTTTTTTATCAAATATGTCTCATGGGACAGAATGATCTTAAGATGTCGCCAGACACGCGGGCAGCATTCGAAATGGTGATGTTGCGGGCACTAGCATTTCAGCCCGAACGTATCGGGCCTGCAAATTCCAAAGATGAGATTTTGCCTAAGCATAAAAGATCCGAAAAGGTTGCCTCTTCGCTCGATTCCCAAATTTCTAATAACAAACTCGAAGATAATAGAGACGACACTGTTGGCGAGGCTCAACTCTTGTCAGCGACAGATAAAATTAAAACTGCCCCCATGGAAAATTCCATCGGATCTGAATCCGATCCAGATTCCAAGGAATCGGGCGATGCCATTCTTCTCGAGTCGTTTACTCATGAAACATGGCTTCAATTGCATGAGCATATTGATTTAAATGGTTCATTGGCGGAGATTGCGAGCCATTGTAGCTTTTCAAAACGGCGATCCAATGAGATAAACTTTGTGCTGGGGGATGCGGACGCAAGTCTTTATAGTCCATCGCACGAAGCACAACTCGGTCAAGCTTTGAGTGATTATTTCGGGACAAAACTTAAAGTGGTTATAGAGATAGGAACTTCCTCGAAAGAATCTCCGAGATCTGCGAAATTGAGAAAGGAAAAAGAAAACGAGCGAGCGGCACTGGAAGACTTGAATGCTCAGCCGGATATAATTGAATTCAAAAAAGTTTTTAATGGAAGAGTAGACATAAAATCTGTTTTGTCAGAGGAGTAGGCAGAATGAATATCAATGACTTGATGAAACAAGCGCAACAGATGCAGGAAAAGATGACAAACCTGCAGCAGGAAGCTTCCTCGCAAGAAGTTACAGGCGAGTCTGGTGCAGGTCTCATAAAAGTAACGATGACGGGCCGATATGATGTTAGAAAGGTTGATATTGACCCATCCGTTTTGACGGAAAATAAAGAATTCCTTGAAGATCTTCTTGCAGCTGCGGTAAATGATGCTGTTCGTAAAGTGGAGGAAAACAGTAAAGATGCGCTTTCATCATTAACCGGGGGAATCAATCTTCCGCCTGGCTTTAAAATGCCGTTTTGACTTCATGAGCTCAATTGTGTACGGACCACTGATTGATGAATTGATTAAAAACCTTCGCATCCTCCCCGGGATTGGAGCAAAGTCGGCTCAGCGAATGGCGATGCACTTACTGCAAAAGGATAATGACGGGGCTAAGAGGTTAGCTCAATCGATTTCTGACTCGGTGGAAAAAATTCGACACTGCGATAGGTGCAGGGCCCTGACCGAGTCTTCTATTTGTGTTATTTGTAGTAGTTCAAGAATGAGGAGTGGCCAGGTTTGTGTGGTAGAAAATTTAGCTGACTTATATGCAATTGAACAGGCAGGTACATTTTTCGGAACCTATTTCGTACTGCATGGCCATCTTTCCCCAATCGATGGTGTAGGTGTTGAAGAATTGGGCATCGACAAACTTTTTGCACAAGTTAACGCTAGGGAGATAGAGGAGCTCATTTTAGCCACTAATCTTACGCTCGAGGGAGAAGCGACTTCTCATTTTATTGCAGAGCGGGCACGCTCGCTCAATATAAAAGTTTCTCGGATTGCCTATGGCGTTCCACTTGGAGGCGAACTGGAGTATGTTGATGGCGGTACTTTGAGTTTGGCGCTAGAAAGTAGAAAAACGATTTAGCATGAGTTATTGGATTAGCTCGAATGAGAGTCTCAATAAGCTTTGTGACCGCCTAGAAAATGAGAAACTAATTGCTCTAGATACCGAATTTATAAGGACTGATACTTTTTTTCCAAAGCTCGCATTAATTCAAATTTCTGATGGCTCTAAACATTGGCTTGTGGATGTCCTTTCGATAACACAATACGACGCCTTTAAGGGCTTGTTGGAAAGCCCGGCACGCACAATCATCTTCCATGCTTGTGGCGAGGATGTAGAAGTGTTAGACCACACTCTAAACATAAATCCTCGGAATATATTTGATACCCAGATAGCAGCAGGATTCGCGAATATTGGCTATTCCGTGGGCTATGCTCGCTTGCTTGAAATCTTGACGGATATTCGCATTGACAAGAGAGAAACTCGATCGAATTGGCTTGCTCGTCCCCTTAGCGAGCGCCAATTGAAGTACGCAGAAAATGATGTTATTCATCTACATGAACTTCATAAGATTCTCACAAAAAAATTGGAGGAGCTCTCGAGAGCGAGTTGGCTTGCTGATGAGATTCAAGATTTAATCAATGCGGTGCACCAACGGAAGGATGTTGATCTTTACTATTTAAGGGTTAAAGGCAGCCAAAGGCTTAACAATCAGAGCATAAAATGTCTGAAAAGGCTATGCCTCTGGCGAGAGGCTCGTGCCCGTCAGTTAGATCGGCCACGAGGAAGAATTTTAGAAGACTTTGTGCTTCTCGAGTTGGCAGATAAGATGCCAACTAACACGGTTGCCCTTGAGAGTATAGATGGATTGAGAACGAGAGAAAAAAAAGTGTATGGTGATGAACTCATTTCTGAAATATCCCAAGTCTCGAAAGACGAGCCGGTCCCAAGCATCCCAAAACCGATTTCCAGGGCTAGCGCCTCGCTAATGAAAATTCTTCGCAAAGCCCTGATTGATATAGCGGATAGAGAGTCTCTGCCTGTAGAATGTCTTATAACGAAAAAAGAGCTTGAAATGATATTGCGTAGCAGTGAAGTTAACAAACTTCAATGGCCCTCGAGAATAGAGCGGGGTTGGCGAGGAGAGATTGTTAAGCCAGAAATTTTGAAATTGATTTCTGGCTTAGGCTCCTCTTGATATTTGTGTCTTTCTTAAGGTTGTCTGATTGGTGGTTATGAAAAGCTTGAAAGACGGGTACTGGCGTTCGAAGTCATTGGATCAACTATCCGTCCAAGAATGGGAAGCACTTTGTGATGGTTGCGGTAAATGTTGTCTACTAAAATTAGAAGACGAAGACACCGGTGAGATTTTTTCCACAGATATAGGGTGTAAATTTCTTGATCTCGACACTTGCAAATGCTCCCACTATGAGAGTAGAACGCGAGTGGTTAATGATTGCGTTAAATTAAGCCCAACAAACATACATGGCCTTGACTGGCTTCCAGAAAGCTGTTCCTATCGCGTTATCGCGCGAGGCGAAGACCTTCCGGATTGGCATCACCTGGTGAGTGGATCCCAAATGGAGATACATAGGCTGGGGTACTCTATTCGGGGTTGGGTGATTTCTGAATCTGATGATTGCGCTGAAAACGCGATTGATCGTATTATTCAATGGGTTGATTAAGGATGTATTCTGCTGAAAATTACTTTTGGGGTTGGGTAGCTTATACCATGGGCGCAACTTGCCTGCTCGTCTGTCTTTCGTTTTTTATTCGCGGTCGGTTAAGTGGAATTATTAAGCAGTCAATTCTTCTGGTATTTGCCATAGTCTTGATGACACCTGTTGCTGTTGAATCCAACAAACCCGACGCTCATTTAGCGCCCGCTTTAGCAGTGGGTTTTTTTGACGCTTTGACTCAACCGGACGAAGAAAGCGGTTTTAAGCGCAGTTTTGCCCCGGTCCTAGCTCTAACAGTCTTGACGCTTTTTATGCTCATCACAGTACGCCTAGTTTTAGCTAAAATGGGAAAACGCCCTCCGGTGAACGATAGACCAGTAAACTCATCCGACAAGCGGCGTCGTTCAAATGTCTAAACTAAGGTCAGTAAATTTAATCGATGCGCATGTGTGTGCTGCTACAAATTTAACTAGCGTTATTAAAATGATTGACTAAAATTCAAGAAAGACGCATACCGTTGTTTAGCTCAACGCAGAAAATGATACGTCGCATTAAGTCCAATCGTACATATAGAATTGGCATATCCAATATACTAAGATTTAATTTCTGAAGAGTTTAATCGTTCTATTATAATGGTGAAAATAGCGAAGGAAATTTATAAACTATGAAATTCACAGGTACAGATTCATATGTCGCCACTGATGAGTTGCAAATGGCAGTTAATGCAGCGGTGACATTGCAGAGGCCGTTACTAATCAAAGGAGAGCCTGGCACAGGGAAGACACTTCTGGCAGAGGAGGTGGCACGGTCGCTTGGTAAGAGATTGCTATCATGGCATATCAAATCAACAACGAAAGCCCAGCAAGGATTATATGAGTACGATGCGGTTGCGCGATTGCGCGATTCGCAGTTGGGAAATGACAAAGTAAATGATATAGCGAACTACATTGATAAGGGAAAGCTGTGGGAGGCATTTACCTCTGATGATCAAGTAGTTTTGCTTATCGATGAAATTGATAAAGCAGATATAGAGTTTCCTAATGATTTACTCTTGGAACTTGATCGCATGGAGTTCCANGTTTATGAGACGGGTGAGACGATTAAAGCCTTGCANAGNCCNATAGTGATTATTACNAGTAATAATGAAAAGGAGCTGCCCGATGCATTCCTAAGAAGATGTTTTTTCCACTTTATCAACTTCCCTGACAGAACGACNATGCAGCGAATAATCGATGTTCACTTTCCCAAGATAAAAAAGAAATTAGTTGCTAACGCACTTGATATCTTTTTTGATGTTAGGAAAGTCCCTGGCCTGAAGAAAAAGCCATCGACTTCAGAGTTGGTGGATTGGTTAAAGCTGGTCATGTCTGACGATATTCCCGAGGACATTCTTACAAACCGAGACCCAACCAAGGCGATCCCCCCTCTATACGGTGCTTTGCTAAAAAATGAACAAGATGTTCACCTTCTAGAACGCTTAGCTTTCATGACCAGACGAGAGAGTCGATAGAATATTTTATGCTGATCAGTTTCTTTGATGTACTAAAACGGGCTAATGTTCCGGTATCCATTAAGGAGCTGTTGGATTTGCTTTTAGCGTTAGAAAACAATCTTGCATTTGGCTCAATTGAAGACTTCTATCTTCTTGCGCGAACTTGTCTGGTAAAAGATGAGAAATATTATGATCGTTTTGATCGGGCATTTGGGGCGTACTTTAAAAATTTAGAAAACATAGATGCAATGGTTGAAGCGTTAATACCTGAAGACTGGCTTAGACAGGAGTTTGAAAAGCACTTTACCGAGGAGGAAAAATCCAAGATCGAGAGTCTCGGTGGTTTAGAGAAGTTGATTGAAGAATTTAAGAAAAGACTCGAGGAACAAAAAGAGCGGCACCAAGGCGGAAATAAATGGATTGGGACAGGCGGAACGTCACCTTTTGGTCATGGAGGATACAACCCTGAAGGCATGCGAATAGGGGGGCCGGGAGGGAGCGGTCGCGCGGTTAAAGTCTGGGATGAGAGGCAATACCAAGACTTAGATGATTCTGTCGAAATTGGGACCAGAAACATTAAGGTTGCCCTCAGGAGGTTGAGGAAATTTGCTAGAGAAGGTACGCCCGATCATCTTGATATTGATGATACGATTCGCAGTACTGCTCGAAATGCAGGACTTCTGGACATTAAGATGGTTCCAGAGAAACGAAATGCTGTCAAAGTACTTATTTTCTTCGATATCGGTGGATCTATGGATCCATATGTAAGGACTTGTGAAGAACTATTCTCCGCTACAAAGACAGAATTCAAGCATCTGGAGTATTTCTACTTCCACAATTGCCTGTACGATTATGTTTGGAAGGACAACCGTCGTCGGAGTGAGCAGCAGATTCAAACTTATGAGGTTCTAAACAAGTACTCTGAAGATTATAAAGTTATATTTGTGGGTGACGCATCTATGGCGCCATATGAAATCAGTAGCCCCGGGGGTAGTGTGGAATACCATAACCAAGAGTCCGGGGATGTTTGGATGAGAAGGGTGAGTAACACCTATGAGAAATTAGTTTGGATGAATCCTGTCGAGGAAAAGTACTGGCACTATACCCCTTCAATTCTCATGCTGAGAGATCTGGTAGATGACAGAATGTTCCCTCTGACCCTAAATGGGTTGGAGAAGGGGATGAGCGTCTTATCTAGATAGAATTAAATCATATAATGCACGCCGGCTAACCCTACAATGGTGAGGACTATGGTATAAGGCAACGCCATTATAACCATGCGCATGTACGAAAGGTTTATCAAAGGTGCCAAGGCAGATGTTAAGAGAAACAAGAACGCAGCTTGCCCGTTAGGAGTTGCAACGCTCGGCAGGTTAGTGCCCGTGTTTATTGCAATGGTAAGTTTATCAAACAATTCCCGACTTATTTCACCAGCATCAAGTGCTGCTCTAACCTCATTTATATAAACAGTTGCAACGAAAACATTGTCGCTGATCATTGAAAGGATCCCATTGGCTAGAAAAAACATTCCAGGTTGAATAGCTTCATCCATGCTCAGGACAACGCCAATGACTGGCGAAAACAAATGCTGGTCATGTATGACTGCCACGATAGCAAAAAAGACTACAAGAAGTGCCGTAAACGGAAGCGCCTCTTCAAATGCATGCCCTAGCCGGTGTTCCTCAATAACGCCGTTAAATGCAGTTAGTAAAACTATGATCATCAGGCCTATTAAGCCAACTGCGGCCAAATGGAACGCTAGGGCGAAAACAAGAATCAGAGCCACAGCAAACTGAACTATCAATGCCGCGACATCATTTGGAGTTCGCCTCTGTTTTTCTTGCTCACTAAATTCTTCCAATACTGCTCTTACGTCATTTGGCAAAGTACCTCCGTATCCTAAAATGGCAGTTTTTTCTAAAATGACACAAGTTAGCAGGCCGCATACGAACACTGGCATCGTGACGGGGGCCATTTTCCAGAAAAAAGTCATGAAGTCCCAACCAGCTTTTTCTGCGATGAGAAGATTCTGCGGCTCGCCCACAAGGGTTGTGACGCCACCCAGCGCTGTGCCGACTGCGCCATGCATGATTAGACTGCGTAAAAAAGATCGGAATTGCTCGAGTTGTTCGGCCTTTTCTGGCAGCACACCCTCGTCTTTGGTGTGGTCATGCCCATCCGCTGCGAGTTCGTTTCCCGAGGCAACCTTGTGATATACAGAGAAGAATCCTACCGCAACTGTAATTAGCACTGCGGTGACGGTTAGTGCATCGAGAAACGCGGAAAGCACCGCACCAGCGAAACAGAATAGGAAGGATAATAAAGTCTTTGACCTGACGTCCAATAGTATTCGGGTGAAGACGAACAGCAGCATGTCTCGCATAAAATAGATACCGGCGACCATGAACATCAGGAGCAGGATCACTTGGAAGTTCGCTACTGTCTCATGATAAACATTGTCAGGGGTCGTCATCCCTAAAATGACAGCCTCTATGGCCAGCAACCCTCCAGGTTGGAGGGGATAACATTTTAGTGCCATGGCCAAAGTAAAAATAAATTCGCCAATCAAAATCCATCCTGTGACAAAGGGGCCAAGGACTTGCAGGGCTATAGGATTGATGATGAGGAAAGCGATTATCGCAGATTTATACCAGTCTGGAGAATTTCCCAGGAAATTTTTCTTGAAAGTATTGAACGACATCGCTGAATCCATAATGTAAGCCTACTTATCTGTTAATATATTCCTGAAGATCCCTAAAGTACGGTATCATGATTGCATCGGAACTTTAGCATCTGTAGTGACATTTGCAACTAGAAACATACTTTTAAAAGAACTTATTTCGCGTGGATATGATTAGCCATCAAAACCGCTTCACATGCTGTTCTCAGCCTTTGGGGAGCCATAAGCAATTATTTGTCGGCGTAATTGGGCGGTCGATTCTGATGAGCGCTTGGAATCGAGAAATTTTGCTGGATACTCAGGATCATGATGGATTAAAGTACTATCGACTTCGCAAAATGTATTTAGGCATCTGGAATGAAATGGACTGCGAAGTTTGGGAGTTGGAGCATCAAATTGATTGCGGTAATGACTATAGCTTGATCGATTTGAGATCACTGCTTTTATCGCTTCAAGAGCCTCTTTTTTCCGTCGCATGCCGAGCAGTCCAATTGCTCGAATGGGTCGATGGTCATAAGTTTTGTGGTCATTGTGGAAACCCTAATGCGCAAAGTGAAAGCGAAAATGCATTGTCATGTGTTGCATGTAGCGTTGACAATTACCCAAGAATCTCGCCGTGTATTATCGTGGTCGTGACCCTAAAAGATCGCTGCTTATTAGCCCGCCAAAAAAACTGGGAAACAGGTATGTATAGTGCCTTGGCCGGTTTCTTGGAAGCTGGGGAGAGTGCGGAGGAAGCAATTCATAGAGAGGTTCTCGAGGAAGTTGACGTTCGCGTTAAAAACTTGCGCTATATCGGGAGCCAGTCTTGGCCATTTCCGGGCCAATTGATGCTAGGGTTTCTTGCAGAGGCTGAGTCGCAAAAGTTTCGAGTGGATGGTGCCGAAATTTCAGAGGCTCAATGGTGGCGTTATGATGATATGCCGCCGATCACACCACCTCCGACAGTTATGTCTGGAATGCTCATAGAACATTTCATTCAAGAGGCTCGGAAACTGCACTCAGCCTAACAATAGTGAATCATTTCCGCTACAGTTAGGAAATCATGATTTTATCTGGGAGATAATTTTGGAATTTATTTTTGAATACGGGATGTTTTTGGCCAAGGTTTTGACTGTGGTTTTTGGGATATTGGGGGTGCTGATAACAGCTGTTTCTTTGTTGAACAAACAATCTGATAGCAAAAAAGGTGTTTTAGAAATTAACCAATTGAACGAGCAGTACGAAAATATGAGTGAGACACTTCTACTGTCATCATTAAATTCCCATGAGCAAAAGCTTAAGTTAAAAGAGTTGAGAGAAGGTAAAAAGAAAAAATCAAAGAGTGAAAAGCTCCTTGCTAAATCCTCTAAACATGACATTAAACCTAAGAAGAAAGTTTATATCATTGATTTTAATGGTGACGTGAGAGCTACTGAGGTTGATAATTTGCGAGAAGAGGTCACCGCAATAACGACGCAGGCCTCAAGTTCTGATGAAGTTGTAGTTCGCCTTGAAAGCGGGGGTGGAACTGTGCATGGGTATGGTTTAGCGGCAAGTCAANTGGATCGNCTTAAGAAAAAAGGTATAGCTCTGACAGTCTGTGTCGACAAAGTTGCTGCCAGCGGGGGTTACGCTATGGCCTGCGTTGCTGATCAAATATTGGCTGCGCCATTTGCTATGATCGGTTCAATTGGAGTGGTCGCGCAGCTGCCCAATTTTAACCGATTGATGAAAAAAAATGATATTGATTTCGAAATGCTCACGGCTGGGGAGTATAAGCGCACTCTCACCTTGTTTGGGGAGAATACGCAGAAAGGGCGTGAAAAATTCGTTGAGGATCTGGAGGACATCCATGACCTATTCAAAGAATACGTCCATGAGCGTCGTCCGGCTATGGATATGGCGTCAGTGGCCACGGGGGAGGTGTGGTTGGGCGCAAGAGCCAAAGAACTTAATTTAGTTGATAGTATTCAAACAAGTGATGAATATATCGGTGACTGTATAGACGAGTCAGATGTGTTCGAAATAANATATGTAATTAAAAAATCCCTGATTGATCGGCTTGGTATTGCGGCTGAAACAAGTTTGGATCGTCTTTTCTCAAAATGGTGGGCAAGACTTACTCAAGGTACCGAGAAGAGCTTTTAGNAGAGTCTATCGTCTGAGATAGTGCGTAACTTTAATTGATTAATTTATGTTTGAATTCATTTTAGAGTTCNATCCTTCGATAGAGGGTGATTTTAAAAAAACGAATTTCAGGACACGCTTGAGTCAATAGAGAGAATTAGTGGACAACAGACATGAGATGAGAACAGAAGGTTCCGGTAATTACAATCNCAAGGATTCAAAGATTGATGAAGTNACTGTCATTTCATTGCCGCTAGTATTNACTGGTGCACTTTTATATGTTTTATCTATACTCTAAAAAATGCTAGATGTAAGCCAAACTTTATGGGACTGCCTTCGATGAGGCCTCAAAATAAAATTTCAAGGCGCGATGCAACCGATCGGNCGCTAAGNCAAGCTCATCCCGATGTATTCAATTTGGTCGAACGGCCTGATTCGGATCAGATAACGGACATTAAAGAGCAGATAAAATCNACCTTGATTCGAGAGAACGCGGTGATNATAGCTCACTATTACACTGACCATTTGGTACAAGAGTTGGCTGAAGAATTAGGCGGGGTGGTTTCTGATTCCCTTGAAATGGCAAGGTATGGTAAAAATTGTGATGCTGATACCTTGATAGTAGCGGGAGTCGCTTTCATGGGAGAGACCGCAAAAATTCTAACGCCTGAAAAGCGAGTGGTCATGCCATCACTGCATGCCACCTGCTCGTTGGATATCGGTTGTCAGATCGATGAGTTTAATAAATTTTGTGATTTATATCCNGACAGAACCATAGTGGTTTACGCTAACACCTCTGCTGCAGTGAAGGCGCGTGCTGACTGGGTGGTAACTTCCAGCATTGCGGTCGATGTCATTGACTACCTCGACTCTCGGGGAGAAAAAATTCTTTGGGCCCCTGACAAGTATCTGGGGAACTATGTTAGAAACAAAACCGGGGCGGATATGGTTTTATGGGATGGAAGTTGCATAGTTCATGAAGAATTCAAAGTCCAAGGGATACTGGACATGCTAAAAGTTTATCCGGATGCTGCNGTACTTGTTCACCCTGAATCACCACAGGCAGTTGTGGATATTGCGGACTATGTTGGATCAACATCTCAACTGATTAACTCTGCGTCGGATTTATCAAANCCTCANATAATTGTGGCGACAGATGAAGGAATATTTTNCAAAATGCAGCAGGNAGTTCCTGAAAAACAGTTAATTATAGCCCCAACGGCTGGAAATGGTGCTACNTGCAGAAGCTGTGCCAACTGCCCTTGGATGGCGATGAATACCCTTGAAAGTCTGCTAAATTGTTTGGACTCTCCAGCGAATGAAGTACATGTCGACTCCGAGGTGGCACTCAAAGCTATGAACTCGCTCAAGCGAATGATGGACTTCCGTGGTTGATTTGCTAATTGGGCAGGACAAGCTATGATTATAGCTTTATCACTCTCTCTTCTATTGAAGCAAGGTCTCTTAGTCGCTGCCTAATGATTGCTGACTGTTGGAAATCATGTTTTAAAAGCACGGCTGCTCTGCTCAACTGCTTCCTTGCTCGGTCAAAGGCCCCAACCAAAATAAAGTATTCAGCTCTTGCTTTGTGGACTGTTGCGATGTCTCCTGCTAGGCCGCTCACTTCAGCCAACCTATACCACATGTCCGGATCCTCTGGTCTATCTTTTGTGAGCAGACTTAGAACCTCGCTTGATTCATAGTATTTTTTTCTATTCAAGAATAATTCTGCTTGAAGTACTAGAAGTGGATAACTATTTGGATTTTTTTGCAATAAAATCTGTAGTTTATTGGCCGCTTTGTCATGGTGTTTCGATGCTATATCGATCTCTATATCCGTATATCTGTAGATTAGNTGTTCCGGATGATTTTCAATTAACGTATTTGTTAGACGCCTTGCCTNAGGAAAGTCATTTTTTTTAATGTAGGCGAGTGCCANACCGTAGCTTATCGCATCAGAATTTAAAGCACGTTGTCTTAATTTTAATTCGAAGTTTTGGATAATCCTATCTGGATTCTTGTTTAAAGCGACCGANGCGCGGGATTGCATCAATANGTATTCTTCGCTTGGAGGGTAATGTTTCAGCGGTGCGTTCATGGTTCGATTGCGTGCATCGGCGATTCGTNTCTCNGTGACTGGATGAGTTAANAAGAATTCAGGTGGTCGGTTAATTGAATGACGGCTGATGGAAAGCATGGTCTCAAACATTTTTGCAGCTGCCCTTGGATTCCTATTAGCAGCCCTCATTGTTTGTAAGCCGATTCTATCTGCTTCCTGTTCATTGCTGCNGCTATACCTAAGGCTGCCCTCCATTGCTGCCGCTTGAGAGACCGTCATCGCAGCAGTCCCTGCATCCGCTCCGGCAGCTGCGGCGATCGCNAGACCAGCTAGTAGNCCGCCCATGGACAATAATGAGGTTTTTCGCTGCGCTTCAATCCCCCTCGCAAAGTGGCGTTGACTCAGATGNGCGAGTTCATGNGCAAGAATAGATGACAGTTCGTCTTCAGTTTTTGCATGAATAAAAATNCCAGTATGGACGCCAATGATNCCACCNGGCACTGCGAAAGCGTTTATTGTGGGATTGTTGACTATTACCAGCTCTAGTCGAGGGTCCTCGAGTTGGCTATGGCTGGCTAAATTATTTAGCAATTGCTCAAGGTACTGCTTTAACATAGGATCTTGATATTCTTTGATCCGGCTTCTAAATGCTTTCAACCATGTTCTGCCAATTAGGTATTCTTGTTCATGCGATACAATACCTGAAGTCGCGTCACCAAGCTTTGGCAGTCGTATGTCTGAGCTTTCAACAACATTTACGGGGACTTGGAGAAAAAAAACTAAAAAAAAGATAGTTAGTAGCTGCTGCTTTTGTCGTTGAATACACATAACAATATTTAGATAGCTCTTGGAGACTTCAGACTATTACTCTATCGTATAATAGGGCAAACTTCGACTGAACATGGAGGTCGGAGNNGCATTTAAAATTTGNTGTAAAAATCTGACGAGCCTAAACATGAATCTAAGACTGGAGTGGCGTAATGAGACAAGTTTTTGATAATTGGTTTGAAAGGTACTTCGGAAGCGAGGAAACGATACTATTATCGATATTACTGNTTTTGTCTGTCGCTGTTGTCGTTTTGCTAGGAGCGGTGCTCGGACCACTTTTCGCAGCGCTTATAATCGCTTTTATTCTCCAAGGCTTNGTCAATAAATTNCAGTCGCGTGGGCTGTCAAAAACATTNTCTTTCGCATTTGCGTATGCGATTTTTATGCTTGTGATGNTGTCTGTGGCTATCGGCGCCGCCCCGATCATTGGCAGACAAACATCAGTTTTGCTAAGCGAGCTGCCGTTGATAGTTAGTCAATTACAGGACCTATTAAAGCAATTGCCAGACAGGTATTCTGAATACCTTACAGCAGAACAGGTGAATATTATCTGGTTAAGATTATCTAATGAGCTTGGGGGAGTTATTGAGCAGTTACTTTCATTGTCGATAAATAGTTTCCCGGGACTGATCGCATTAATGGTTTACCTCTTTCTAGTTCCTTTGCTAGTCTTTTTTATGTTAAAAGATCACAATTTATTAATTGATTTAGTTCTTGGGCTCTTGCCACAAAATCGTCCTGTAATGCGTGCGATCTGGGCGGAAATGGATATTCAAGTTTCGAATTATATTCGAGGAAAAGCCATAGAGATACTTTTGGTAGGGATGGCCTCTTTTGCTATGTTTCTTTGGCTAGACTTAAAATATGCTGCATTATTAGCACTTCTTGTTGGTTTATCAGTATTGGTGCCGTATATCGGTGCAGCCATTGTCACAATTCCCGTGTTGTTAGTGGGATATGCTCAGTGGGGGCTCGACGTGAATTTTATATGGCTTTGTGTAGCTTATGGAGCCATCCAGTTTCTTGATGGTAACCTACTAGTCCCAATTCTATTTTCGGAAGTTAATAATTTGCATCCAGTTGCCATAATTACAGCTGTTTTGTTATTTGGGGGTATATGGGGTTTCTGGGGAGTATTTTTTGCTATTCCTCTTGCGACCTTCGTTAAAGCGATNTANAACGCGTGGCCTCGCCCAAGCCCAGAGTNATCTTTTAGGATGNGGTNGTATAAAGTAATATCTGTTGTTTAGTAAGAGCNATTAATTNTGNGAATTATGCAAGCAGTTTNCACNTGGCTGCNCTNTCTTTTTATGAANAGCTGGAGTAAATTCGGCTTCATTNGCTCATTTTGAAACGGTCCGATCNATAGTGTTACCCCATAGCTTTGGCCGATATGGGCGATTGTGTTCANAATGAGTTATCTTTTGCGCTATAAGATATAGTATTTTTACATTTAGAGCTTTTGCGCAGTCGCGCATGTCACCTTATATTGAGGTGTTTGGTTGTTATTTATAGTCTGGAGGCGCCATGTCAAATGATCACGATCCCATTGAAACTGAAGAGTGGATTGCTGCATTTAACTCTGTTTGCAAAAATTCCGGGAAAGAAAGAGCAGCATTTCTTTTAGAAAAACTGCGTTCACACGCGCAAGCCAGTAATGTGAGAGTGCCAAAAGCCTCGACGACAAATTTTTGTAATACCATAGCATCCGAACGTGAGCAGCGTTTGCCCGGAGATCTTTTTATGGAAAGGAGGATAAGATCTTTGATTCGTTGGAATGCTCTTGCGATGGTAATGAGGGCGAACAAACAGAGCGCTGGAATTGGTGGGCATATTGCCAGCTTTGCTTCGGCTGCCACACTTTACGATGTTGGATTTAATCATTTTTTTCGAGGAAACCGGGGCGATCAATTGGGGGATCTTGTCTATTTCCAAGGGCATAGTGCCCCCGGGATGTATGCACGTTCATTTTTGGAAGGACGCTTCGCTGAGGAGGAGCTAGATAATTTTCGAAGGGAAACGGGGGGTGAAGGTTTGTCCTCTTACCCTCATCCTTGGTTAATGCCTGACTACTGGCAGTTTCCCACTGTGTCAATGGGATTAGGCCCTATTCAAGCGATATACCAAGCGCATGTTATGCGCTATCTATCGGCACGTGGTTTGGTTCCTCGGGAGGACAGAAAAGTCTGGGCATTTATTGGTGATGGGGAATGCGATGAGCCAGAAACTCTTGGAGCGATATCACTCGCTGGAAGGGAGCAACTGGAAAATCTCATTTTTGTCATTAACTGTAATTTGCAACGGCTAGATGGGCCCGTTAGAGGGAATGGAAAGATAATACAAGAACTTGAGGGTGTCTTTTGTGGGGCTGGTTGGAATGTTATTAAGGTTATTTGGGGTAGGCACTGGGACACTCTGCTAGAGCGCGACAAATCAGGATTGTTACTGCAACGAATGAACGAAGTATGTGATGGTGAGTTGCAAAATTATAAGTTTAATGGTGGCGCATATACCCGAGAACATTTTTTTGGAAAGTATCCGGTTCTGTTAGATTTGGTATCAGATTTGTCGGACGAGCAGATAATGTACCTTAACCGCGGCGGACATGATCCATATAAGGTCTATGCAGCCTATTCAGAGGCATGCGCTTCCTCAGGCCAGCCAGTGGTTATTTTAGCTCATACGGTAAAAGGTTATGGGCTAGGCACTGCAGGCGAAGCAGCCAATGACACACATTCTATTAAAAAATTAGATTTGGAAGGTTTGAAATCATTCAGGGATCGTTTTGGAATACCGATTGCGGATAAAGAACTAAATGACGTGCCATATTATCGTCCTCCGAGTGATAGTCCGGAACTGACTTACATGCGCAAGCGTCGAGAGCTTTTGGGTGGCCCGCTGCCGAGACGACAATCAGATTTTGGCAGTATGGACGTCCCCAAGTTAGACGCCTTTCAATCTCTGCTAAAAGGGACCGGCGATCGCAGCATTTCTACGACTATGGCTTTTGTGAGAATTTTATCGGCCCTCATTAAAGATATAAACATTGGAAAGCATATTGTGCCTATTGTTCCGGATGAGGCGCGGACGTTCGGAATGGAGGGTATGTTCCGTCAACTCGGGATCTATAGCTCGGAGGGTCAAAAATACACCCCTCATGATCGCGAACAAATACTGTATTACAAGGAAGATAAAAAAGGAGTAATACTTGAAGAGGGTATTACCGAAGCCGGTGCGATGTCCGCCTGGTTAGCTCTCGCAACAACATACAGCACTTACAGTTTCCCGATGATTCCTTTTTATATTTTTTATTCGATGTTTGGCTTCCAGCGAATAGGAGATCTTGCTTGGGCTGCTGGTGATAGTCAAGCCAGAGGTTTTTTGATAGGCGCCACTGCTGGAAGAACAACTTTGAATGGAGAAGGACTGCAACATCAAGATGGTCATAGCCATGTACTAGCAAACACAATCCCGAATTGTCGTAGTTATGATGCGACTTTCTCCTATGAGTTGGCAGTGATTATTCAGAAAGGCTTAACAAGTATGTTTAAAGACAAGGAAAATTACTTTTATTACATTACAACGATGAACGAAAATTATCCGCAGCCGGTGAAGCCTGATGGCGTTGATGAAGGTATTGTTAAAGGTATGTATCTCTTTACAAAGTATGGACAAAATGATCTTAAGGTTCAATTAATGGGCTCAGGTACTATCTTTAATGAAGTTATAGCAGCCGCTGAGATATTAAACTCGGAATTTTCTATTGGATCAGATGTTTGGAATCTTACGAGTATTAATGAATTAGTGCGAGAAGGCCAGGCTGTTCATCGCTGGAATACTCTTCATCCGCTGGAGGCGCCTAAGACATGCCACGTCGAAAAAATGGTGAGTAAGTTAAAAGGTCCGTGTATTGTTGCAACTGATTATGTTAAAAGTTATGCGGATCAGTTAAGAGCATATTTACCGTTACCAACACATGTCTTAGGTACCGATGGATATGGTCGCAGTGATAGCCGCGAGGCTCTGCGGAAGTTTTTTGAGGTTGATCGCTATTTTATAGTTGTTTCAGCGCTTAAAGCACTCTCAGATATTGGAAAGTTTGACAAAGAGCTGGTCAGTACTGCTATTGCTAATTTTGGTATTGATCAAGAGAAACAGAACCCCTTATTTTTGTAGAGTTTACAATTATAATCTTGAATGATGAGAGAGAAATTCCGAAGAGGCTTGGAATATATGACGTTAGAAACTATTTTAGTGCCCGATCTTGGAGATGTCGATCAAGTTAGGGTTATCGAACTATGCTGTAAACCAGGCGACATGGTTGAGGAAGAGGCTTCGCTAATCGTTTTAGAATCGGATAAAGCAACCATGGATGTGCCGTCTTCATCCGCAGGCGTTCTTTATCGGTTTTTAGTTCGGGAAGGTGATGAAGTGTCGACTGGAGATATGGTTGCCGAATTAGAAGTGCAGAGCACATTGGCACCGACGCCTGAGTCAATGAAGGAAGCTACTCTATCTGAGTCAGATTCTGGTAACGATGAAGATGACGCGCAGTTTGCTGTTCATGGACGAAATGATATAGATAGCGATAAAACTCTGTCTGCGACAGGCACCTCCTTTGTCAGCCCTCAAAGTACGGCTAAAAGGCAGCAAGCATTGGACTCACCCAACGATAGTCATAAAGGGGATGCAGGAGTATATGCAGGCCCTTCTGTGAGACTCTTGGCTCGGGAACTTGGTGTCGATCTGTCGCGCGTGAATGGATCGGGGCTTCGAGGTCGGGTTACTCGTGAAGATCTTAACAATTTTGTTCTGCAGCAACTCTCAACTAATTTTCAAGGACCATTTCCAAGTAATGAAGGCTATGTAGAGAGGCAGATTAATTTCGCCGAATTTGGACGAGTAGAAACGCATGAGCTAACAAAAATTCAGTCAATCACTTCGAAAAGGTTACAAGAGAGCTGGGCAAAAGTGCCACATGTGACTCAATTTGATGACGCAGAAATTACAGAGCTTGAAGAGTTTAGAAAGTCTTTAAATCTCCAATCTAAGGCTAAAAACTTGAAGATAAACTTGACCGCCTTCCTAATGAAAGCGGTGTTCTTTTGCCTAAAAAGCAATCCTAAGTTTAATCGGTCATTGGTTGATCAGGGTTTGTCTTATATTCAAAAGGATTATTTTCACATTGGCATTGCAGTTGACACTGAAAAAGGGTTGCTGGTCCCTGTAATTAGAGATGTAGATTCAAAAGGCATCTTCGAGCTCGCTAACGAAATCGGTAATATAGCNGTTAAGGCNCGGAACGGNATGCTCTTGCCGGATGAAATGAGAGGTGGGTGTTTTACTATTTCAAGTTTAGGCGCGATGGGAGGNTCTGGGTTTACTCCAATTATCAATCCGCCAGAGGTGGCGATATTGGGCGTTGCCAAAGCAAAAGTGCAGCCTTTTTGGGACGGAGACAAGTTTATTCCAAAATTATACCTCCCTCTGGCACTTTCATACGATCACAGAATTATTAATGGTGCTGATGGCGGTGCCTTTATGAATGATCTGGTTCGAATCTTAAGTGACATTCGTTTGCTAGTGCTTTAAAAAGTTTTGCTGTCTCAAACTTCAGAGGAGGGAATTGTTTTGCGTTATCTTCATACTATGGTCCGAGTAAGTGATCTATCGGCATCCTTGGATTTTTATTGCGGTGCCCTCGGCTTGAAAGAGTTTAGCAGAAGCGATTACCCAAAAGGTCGCTTCACTTTGGTTTTTCTGGGCGCGCCTGATGATCTTCCAATGCCGGCGGATAAAAAACCGCCCTTGATTGAGCTGACTTATAATTGGGATAGTCAAACTTATGAGTGTGGTCGAAATTTTGGACACATTGCTTTTCAGGTAGACGATATCTACTTTACATGTAATAAATTGATAGAGTGTGGGGTAGTTATCAATCGACCTCCGAGAGATGGCCGAATGGCGTTTGTAAGATCTCCAGATGATATATCAATCGAATTGCTCCAGAAGGGAGAGGCCCTTGATATTGTTGAGCCTTGGAGTTCTATGGCTAATGTTGGAGAGTGGTAATCAGGTTTGTCGGAAAGGGAGCAGTTTGTTTGCCTCCTTGATATGGTGATCGATAGCTACAACTTCCTCTCTTAAAAAGTGTTTGATCGCGTCCCGAAAATCAGGGTGTTTAATCCAATGCAGGGAATGGGTTTTCCTAGGCTCGAATCCTCGTATAATTTTATGCTCTCCTTGTGCTCCAGCGTCAAATCGTTGCAAGCCCATCGCTATGGACAACTCAATTCCAGAGTAATAACAGAGTTCGAAATGCAAATAATTAAATTCCCTAATACTTCCCCAGTATCGGCCATACAAGGTAGTTGCATCATAAAAATAAAGAGCACAAGCAATGGGTTTGTGATCAATTCGAGCAACTGCCATAGCTATCTGACCAGGCATCGATTTACCGATTTGCTCAAAAAACTTAGACGTTAAGTAGCCGTTGCTGCCGTTGCGCTTTGCGTAGGTTAACTGGTAGAGGTGATAAAAAAAATTCCAAATTTCCGGAGTAATATCTTGACCAAATAAGGTTTCAGTTTCTATGTTTTGTGCTTTTATCTGAGATCGTTCCCGTCGTATCATTTTTCTTTTTCTTGAATTACATTTGGCGAGAAAATCATCGAATGTCTTAAAACCATAATTAAACCAGTGATATTGAACGCCAAATCGATGAAGAAGATTCAAGCCGGCAAATGCATCTACCGAACTATCGTCCGGAAATAACAAGTGCCAGCTTGATGCGTTGTATATGTCAGATTTTTCGTAAACTTTTTCAAGAAATAACTTTGATTGTTGCCCATCAAGACTTTTATGATGTCTTGTCCTAGGGCCAGCGGATGGTGTAAATGGAATTGCCGAGAGGAGCTTTGGATAATAATTAAAGCCATGGTGGTGATAGGCGTTAGCCCAAACATAATCGAAGACGTACTCTCCCATTGAATGTGTTTTAAGATACAGTGGCATGAAACCACCACCAGCTTGATCTTCAAGGTGGATATGAATTGGCGACCAACCACTTGATTTTCCGACACTGCGGCTAGTCTCTAGCGCATCAAGAAACTCATCCCTTAAAAAAGGATAAGGTAATTTCACGTGTTTATCACGTGTGCTTAATTGGTCTGTTTGTTGTGCTATTGGCATTAGATAGTCCGAAATTGTTACACAATCTCATTAGAGAAGCAGTTAAAAAGTTTTGCGTAACGAAATTGTTATATCAATCTTATCGAATCTAACTAAGCTATTTAGGGGATGATGCAGCTTCTTAGTTTAAAATTCACCGTGTTTCTTCAGTGCCCGTCAACATACTTTTAGAATCAATGATCGATAAGTTATGATAGCAGAGAAAGACGTAATAAACATTCACGCTGGGCGAACAAATGGAGCTATAAAAAATGATTGTCAAACCTCGAGTCCGCGGTTTTGTGTGCACCACCGCGCATCCGATCGGGTGTGAAAGAAATGTTCGAAAACAAATTGATTATGCAATCTCCAGGGGCTCCAGTGCAGGCCCTAAACGTGTATTAATAATAGGTTCATCGACGGGCTACGGACTATCGGCAAGGATAATGGCCGCATTTGCATATCAGGCGGCCACACTTGGAGTCTTTCTTGAGAAGGATAGCACCAATGGTCGTCCCGCTTCTGCTGGTTGGTACAATTCGGCTGCTGTTCATTCGTATGCAAATGACCAAGATCTTTATGCTAAAAGTGTTAACGGGGATGCTTTTAGTCAAGCTGTTAAACAGCTAACGGTTGACACAATAAAGGCTGACTTGGGACAAGTCGATTTAGTTATATACAGCATCGCTTCCCCGAGAAAGACTGATCCAGTCACACATGAGATTTATAATTCAACTTTAAAACCGATAGGTAAAGAAGTATCTATGCGCGGCATAAACACGGATAAGGGTATTGTGCAAGAGTTCACATTATCAGCGGCTAGCGAAAAAGAAATTTCTGATACCGTCATGGTGATGGGAGGCGAGGACTGGATACGATGGATCGATATGCTGTCTGAAGCAAATGTTTTGGCGCCCGGTGCAAAAACCACGGCATTTACTTATATCGGTGAACAGATAACATGGGACCTATATTGGCATGGAACAATCGGTCGCGCAAAACAGGACCTTGATGAAAGCGTTTTAAAAATACGAGATAAGCTTGCTGCCATAAATGGTGATGCTAGAGTTGCGGTGTTAAAAGCTGTGGTAACTCAGGCTAGCGCGGCTATTCCAATAATGCCTCTCTACTTATCTCTACTATTTGAGGAAATGAAGAGTGAAGGTTCCCATGAGGGATGTATTGAACAGATAGACAGACTTTTCGAAGAATGCCTTTATAACTCCATGCCGCGTGTTGATGCGGAAGGAAGATTTCGGGTGGATAACCTCGAACTACAAGCACATATCCAAGAAGCTATAACAAAAAAATGGAAAATAATAGATGATAATAACCTGAATGAGCTTGCAGATTTTAAAGGCTACAAAGCTGAATTTATGAACCTTTTCGGATTCAACGTCGACGGTGTAGATTATGAAGAAGATGTAGAGGTTGACGTAAAAATCAGTGGTCTCTTGTATTAGGAAAATCATTATTTGCCCGCATATTTATAAAAATTTGTATTTGAGTTGATCCTTTTGAGTATGCCAACTATTCAATTTAGGGCGGGTCTGCTTCACCCAAAGAACTGGGGGAGTTGGTGTTTATTTGGTGTCTGGTGGTTGATCTCGCAATTACCATTTTCTGTCTTATTGTCTCTTGGCGAGTCTATTGGATTGCTCGCTTTCAAATTTACGTCTTCAAGAAAAAGCATCGCAGAACGCAATATTGAGCTATGTTTCCCTAATTTAAATCCGCAAGAACGGCATAAAATGGTGCGGGATAACTTTATTAACCTTGGTATCGCCCTAATGGAAATAGGGATTGCCTGGTGGTGGAGCAAGAAGCGTTTCAGCCGTTTAGTAGAGATTGAGGGCGCTGAAAACTTGACTAATGTGTCGAAAAATGGAGTGTTGTTGCTCGGCATTCATTATACCACTCTGGAGATTGGGGCCGCTGCAGCCACAACTGCATATGATAAGGTTGATGGAATGTATCGGGCGCATGGTAATCCTGTGTATGACTTTTTGCAGGCGAGAGGTCGAGTTAGCAAGAGTTGTGGCAATAGCAGGGTATTCGAGCGCAAGGATGTGAGAGGATGCCTCAAGGCGCTCAGGAATGGACGCGCTTTGTGGTATGGCCCTGACCAAGATTATGGCTTGGGTAGCGGCTTGTTTGCTCCTTTTTTTGGCATTCAAGCAGCTACTGTCAATGCCACCGCCCGTTTCGCTCAAATGAGTGGCGCAGCTATCGTTCCCTTTACGCATATTCGCTTGTCTGGCACCAAAGGATATAAAGTTACTTTCTATCCTGCATTGAACAATTTTCCTGTTGGCGATGATCTTGAAGATGCTACCGCTATAAATAAACTAATCGAAGAATTTATTCTCCTTAAACCGGAACAATATCTTTGGGTCCATCGGCGATTTAAAACTCGTCCTGAAGGGGAAAAAGATTTTTACAGCCCATGAGAGTAGAGTTAAAATTGGCACTAACATGAGGGAGATTGTTTGATGATTACTGGTAGTTTGGTGGCCTTGGTTACCCCGTTTCATGTTAATTCACATGATATCGATTGGGGTTCGCTTAAATCATTGATCGATTGGCATGTAGATCAAGGAACAGATGGTATTGTAACAGTTGGAACAACTGGGGAATCGGCAACCCTGAATGTGAATGAACATTCACGCGTGATAGATTTTGTTGTGCAATATGTGAATGGGCGTTTGCCGGTCATCGCGGGAACAGGTGCGAATTGTACAAGAGAAGCTGTAGCACTCACGCGAACGGCAAAAGAAGTCGGTGCGGATGCGTGCCTGCTGGTTACTCCTTATTATAATAAGCCTACGCAATATGGTCTTTACCTGCATTTTAAGACGATTGCCGAGGAGGTCGATATCCCCCAGATTCTATACAACGTTCCTGGTAGAACGGCTTGCGATATGTCGACTGATACTGTGCTTGAATTAGCGAAACTGGCTAATATTTGTGGCATTAAAGATGCCACTGGAGATCTTGAACGAGGTGCTGCCCTAATATCGCAAACGCCGTCTAGATTTTCTGTTTATTCCGGAGATGACGTGTCGGCCAAACAATTAATGATCGCGGGGGCTCATGGTAATATCTCGGTTACGGCAAATATTGTGCCCAAACTAATGTCTGAAATGTGCAGAGCTGCGCTATCGGGTGCTGACTCTGAGGCCGATAATATTGATCAAAAGCTAAGGGCTTTGCATTTGGCGCTTTTTCTGGAATCTAATCCTATTCCTGTAAAATGGGCTTTGTCTAGGATGGGATATATAGAAAACGTGTTGCGTCTGCCTCTTACCTCTATGTCTGCCTCTAATATTTCTGCAATTGAGACCGCAATGCGTGATGCCATGATTAATATTGATTAAAATCTATTTAGGTTGGGAAACAATATGAAAGCTATTAAAGGTTTTGTGATTGCTCTTTTATGTATAAGTTTGGCTGGATGCGGTTGGTTAGGTTTGAGAGATCGATCGAATGATTATTTATTGTCCGAAGAGGTCGAGCCAATTATTATTCCTGATGGAATGGACAAATCAAATATAGGTCAGATATATCCTATCCCGCCGATATCGGGTTTAGAAAAATTGACTTATGACTACGAAGTTCCGCGACCTCAGCCGGCCTCGATAAATAATTTTGAACAAGTAGTGAAGATCCAAAGCTTTGAAGACAGACGTTGGGTTCTCATTAACTTGGCGCCTAGTGAGGTTTGGCCTCGTGTTAGAAATATTTTAAGTCGCAACGGCATTCCCACCGCCATTGCGGACGGTACATCGGGCATTATTGAGACCGCGGGTATTAATTTTAAGTCGGATGAGGATCACAGCCACAGGTTTAGATTTATTATTGAGCCGGGGGTTCAATTCAACAGTACCGAAATTTCCGCATTACACCAGCAAAGCCCACTATCAGCCGAAGATATGGTTAGTTGGCCAGCCCTCTCCGATAATGATAATCGAGAGGAGGATATGTTGGAGATGCTCGCTAATGACCTGGCTTCGACGACCAACTATTCGCAGGTTTCTCTCTTGGCCCAAAAAATCGGTGGTGACGCAAAAGTAGCTATTTCGTCTGGCGACGCGGAGGAAGCATACATTAGCATCGCTCTTAATTACGATCGATGTTGGGCATCAGTTAATTATTCGGCATCGCGCGGTGGTTTTTCAATAGTGGACAAAAATAGGACCGAAGGCCTTATCTATGTGAATTATACTCCCGAGTTAGAGGAAGAAGCAGGCTTTTTTAAGCGCCTGTTTGGAGGTCGCAAGAAGCAGAAAATTCTCGAATCCAACTATCGAATTCTCATCGAGCGCACTAAAGATTATGTGAAAGTTAAACTAAGGGATCATAATGGCGAACAACTTGTTGATTCGGAATCGTTGCGTCTGTTGGGTTTGCTGCGCAGCAATCTCTCTTAGGATTTTGATTTATGAAGTTTGCTTCTCTGGGGAGTGGTAGCGGGGGCAACTCGACCATTATTAAAACTGAGTCAACATGTATTATGGTTGATTGCGGATTTTCGCTTAAACAAATCATTAGTAGGTTGAATCATTTGGGTTTGTCGGGGAATGAATTAGATGCCATTCTTGTGACGCATGAACATCATGATCATTGGATGGGCGTCATGGCGTTGGCCACAAAGTATAGTCTTCCAGTATTTCTCACCGTTGGCTCTAAACGAGCTATCAGTTATAAAACTACAGATCTATTTCGCTTAATTGAAAATCATCATCAATTTAGCATCGGAGATTTAACTATTACTCCTGTACCAATTCCTCATGATGCGGCGGATCCCGTTCAGTACATTTTTACAAATAAGACGTTATGCCTCGGAATACTTACGGATTTAGGGCATTTTACGAAATATATAGTTGAGCAATATAAAATATGCGATGGTTTGCTATTGGAGGCTAACTATGACAAAGAGATGCTTCGATCGGGACCTTACCCTTCTCACCTTAAAAGGCGGATTGACAGTAAATGGGGGCACCTTGAAAATAGTCAGGTAGCCGAATTTTTGAAGGCAATTGATCAGACCCGACTGCAGCAGCTAATATTTGGGCATATCAGTGACAAGAATAATAGCATCGACCGAATAGTGGAGAGTATAGAGAATACCTGCATTGATCTAAATGCTATACATTTCGCCCATCAGGATAAGACAAGCGGATGGCTCGAGTTGAACTAGATGACCTTGCAATATTACTAAAATTTATCGAAAAATATAAATTGCAAAAGTAGTAAGGCCGCGTAGCACGATAAATTGTATAGCGCAATAAGTTTTTGCTATTTTTTCAATTTTTTTTACAATGAACATTTTATTGTCCACAGATACTTGATGTTTCTTATAAAACTGTCAAAAAATCGTCATAAGTCATTGATTGTTTATTTGAGAGAACATAACTAACTGATTTTAAACATCTTTATTAATTGGTCAATAATTGATCAATTTAAGTCAGGACCTTTGTTTTACAGGTCTCGCATCGTATTCTAAATAGATTATGCACAAAGTTATCCACAATATATGTGAATAAATTGTTTGGATGGGTTACATAGCTAAAGCAGTTATAGTATCGACCCCCCTTTTCATTTTATCGGTTTCTGACTATGGTTCTTATTTTTAAATTAGACGAAGTAAATATAACAAATAGTTTAATAACTCTATGAATCTGGTAGCTGGAGGGCACTTCGATAACATTGCTTTCATTCTATGTATTAATGTTCAATTAGCAACTAAAGCTAGAGCGTTATCAGAACGGCTAAGCTTGGATTATAGAAATGACTTTAACGAGACGGATGTAGACGAGTACCTTAAAAAGGGAAGGCGCTATTATATCGAGTTTGGAGACACACTAGTTTGTTTAAAGTGTTTAGGTCTAAAACAGCATGGAGCAATTTTCAGTGATTTTTTAAGCAAAAGTTTGGCGTATAGGCGTTTTTCAGGTGGGATCAAAAAAGAAGCGATTGCAAGAGCTATTGGTGTCAACAAGAACTTTAGACCTCAAGTCACAGATTTAACGGCGGGTTTAGGAAATGACGCCTTTATCCTCGCCTCACTGGGTTGCCTCGTCACGCTTGTGGAGCGTAATCCAGTTATTTATAGCTTGCTTGAAAACGGTTTTGAACGAGCCACGGATTACGGGACTTTTGATTATGATATCAAAGATATTGTAAACCGAATGATGATTATTTATATGGATGGAGATAACTTCCTTAGCACTTATGCCGGTTTAACTGATGTAATTTATCTCGATCCGATGTACCAAAAACGTCGTAAATCCGCGGCAGTGAGAAAGGAAATGCAGGCATTTCATAGCATTGTAGGGATGGATGACGATGCGCCTAGTTTGCTTAGATTGGCTCTTAAAAAAGCCCGATATCGCGTGGTAGTGAAACGACCTCTCAGGGCACAGTATCTTGACAACCATCCGCCAAGCTATTCAATCCGGGGTAAAACGACTCGTTTTGATATATTTGTAATATCACCATCTCCCCATTAATGAACTTTGCTCAAACTTTTTAGATGATCAAGCGTGCTAGGAGGTCTTGGTATATATCTGTTAGTTTTTCTAGATCGGTTACACGCACATGTTCATTAACTTTATGAATGGTTTTATTTACAGGACCAAGCTCGATGACCTCGGTACCCATAGGCGCAATGAATCTTGCATCTGAGGTTCCACCTTCGGTGGATAATTGAGGTCTGTAACCCACTACATTCGATATAGAATTGCTGGCTGTTTCGACTAGCGGACCCCACTTCGTTAAAAAAGGTTTACCTGTTAATTGCCAGTCTAACTCATGATTCAATCCATGCTCATTCATGATGCTGGACGTACGGTCTTTCAAAATTTGTTCAGAGAGTTCCGTAGAAAATCTAAAATTAAATCTGACGATTAGCTTGCCTGGGATTACATTAACCGCTCCTGATCCGGCCATAATATTAGATATTTGCAAGGTCGTGGGTGGGAAATCTTTGTTACCCTCATCCCATTTTTCGTCGATTAGATGTTGCAATGCCGGCATGGCTTGATGAATGGGATTGTTGGCTAGATGTGGATAAGCCACATGCCCTTGGATACCGTGAATGGTTAACACACACCCAAGGGATCCTCGACGCCCATTTTTTATAGTATCAGCTAGATTCTTGGCACTGGAAGGCTCGCCAACAACACACCATTTGGGGAGCAGTTCTCGTTTTTGCAACCACTCAACAACTCGCCGGGTTCCATTTATTGCCTCTCCCTCTTCATCACTAGTAATTAGAAAGGCTATTCGAAATTTGTGGGTAGTACTCGAGGAAAAGTAACGTTCAGTTGCAACGACCATTGCTGCAAGAGAACCTTTCATATCTGCTGCCCCTCGACCATAGAGTAATCCCTTGTGGACCGTGGGTTTGAAAGGGTTGAACTCCCAACTGCTTTCATCGCCAATAGGGACAACATCGGTGTGGCCAGCAAAACAAAATATAGGACCACTATTACCCCGAATAGCCCAAAAATTTTTTACATCTCCGTAATCGAGTCGAGTCACATCGAAACCAATATTCTGCAGTCTATTTATTATAATTTCTTGGCATCCCTCATCTTTGGGTGTAATTGACGGCCGCGAAATGAGAGCTCGAGCTAGTTCGAGGGTGGTAGAGTCAGATGGCATGCAACTTTCCTTTTTTATATCGGAATTCAATTGTAATTAGCATTTGTTACTCTGGCCAGAATGATTTTTTAATATACTTTTCTTATTTCCATTTTGATTAAATCTTCTGACATTTTTTTGTGCGGATCGCCAAACATAGGTCTGCGGGATTCAGAGTGACAACTCAGAATATTTGTGTAAAAAACTTTCAGGCAGGTAATTATTTTGACGGTATACACAAAATTGCCGCGGATTATGATGTTGTTGATGACATTGAATGGCCTTATATGCCATATCTTGAAATAAAAGAAAAAGTCATTGGTAATGTCGATTTAATACTTTGCTATGCGTCAATCAAGGGGCTCTCTCGCCCTGAAGATCTAACTCCTGATTAATTGATTTTCGAAATCTGGGGGCATTATCGCTCTCAATTTTTAGAATATATAGGCTCTTGACTATCGGCATCTAATTCGCGAAAAATTTAAAAGTCTGGATAAGTCTTTCGTAACAGACTTAAGCAGTTTGACTCTAAGACACCCGCTAACTTGTGACTTGATATCTGACTGGTTCAGTCAACATAATAGATCAATCGAGTTTTTGAAGACTCCTATGAATAGTTGGGCAGGTATATTCATTTAATTAGTGAGTCAAACCAAGGCATATTTACCAGCTAACTGACGGTTAGGTTTTCTCATATAGGTCAACGTGATGTCAGTTTGTCTTTTGCGGCATTAATTTTAGCTGCCAAGTAATCGCTTCCTCCGCGATCGGGATGCAACCTTTGGATCAGTCGCTTATGTGCTTTTTGCACTTGGCTCTTAGTCGCATCAGGATCCAAGCCAAGTATTTCCAGTGCTTCTGTTTGCGTGAGTTCCGAGATATCTGGTTTTGTTGCACTGTATGATGACCCTTCAAAACCACTGTTGTCGCGGGTCCGAAGTATGTAACTTTGCAGCAGAATAAAGGACTCTTTGTCATTTTCTCTCCACTCGTCAGCTAAGAGTCGCAATTCTTCTATGGTTAACTCACTAAGTCGTTTTCCCTCAAATGTTCCAGTCAAAATTTCACCATCTATGTCTTGACTGGCAAAATTTATCGTAACGAATAGACTCTTGGTTCTGAATTGAGAGGGGATTTGCTTGGAAAAGCCAAACATTCGAAGTAGCGGAAGGGCGCGCCAGCCCCAAACGATTACCCACTTCAAAAGTGGAATCAAAGCAGCAAGCCCCGCGCCAATCCAGTGTATTTTCCCAGTTACTACGAGCCCGATTG
>NZXB01000052.1 GCA_002701765.1 Porticoccaceae bacterium | reverse complement strand
TTGCCCGTAGTTATTCCAACCAAAGACCGGCTCGATAGGATGATCTTAGCTACTGGCATGGATCCTGACCTTATTTTGGGAGAACTCGGGCCAGCGATGGGCATTGCGACAGTACAAAAAGTGGCGGCGGCAGCTGTTATGGCAGGATGTAAACCTGACTATATACCCATTGTGATTGCGGCGGTTAAGGCCGCTGCTGAACCCGCCTTCGATTTGGCGGAATTGCAAGCGACTACCCACTGCACAGCTCCATTGATTATTGTTAATGGACCAGCGCGAGTAGATTGTGGCCCAGTTTCCTCAGGATATGGAGCGCTAGGCCCCGGACACAGAGCCAATGCCACAATCGGAAGGGCACTTAGGCTTTGTATGATTAATATCGGTGGTGGGCGCCCTGGCGTATCAGATATGGCCCTCTTGGGTCATCCGGGTAAATTTACTTATTGTCTCGCTGAGGCTGAGGAGCAATCGCCTTTCCCGCCTCTTCATACTAGTTTAGGGTTCGAACAATCTGAGAGCGTTGTCACTTTGCTGGGTTGTGAAGCGCCTCATTCTGTGTTGTTCAGTGATAATGCGGATGACCCGGAGGATTCTGAAAAACTGCTTTACGTGCTCTCAGTTGGCCTTGCAAATATGGCAACCAATAACGCAATTTTTACGAGTGGTACAGCTCTAGTCGTTCTAGGCCCAAAGCATGCTAGTGCTTTGGCTAGGGCGGGCCTGTCAAGGGAAACGATTGCCCAAAAGTTATGGGAACTCACTCATCATAAAACCGCTGATCATAACCGTTATGCAGGGGAATTTGGGTTCAGATTTCAAGGCGAAACTTATCCATGTTTTCCTTCACCGAAAAATATTCTAATTATGGTAGCGGGAGGCATTGGGCTTTATTCCATGGTGATGCCTAACTGGGGAGGTGCTGGTCATAACAATTGCCCAGTCAGTGTGAGAGTTGAAGACAACCAATTCTGTGAAATACCGGGTTTGGCCGGCAACTAGAGCGCAAAGAATCTGCGAAACAACCCAACCAAAAAGGTAAAAAATGGCTCCAATAACACTTTATGGCTCACCCTTTTCCTTGTTCACAGGCAGGGCACGCAGTTATCTGATCAAAGCCAAAATAGATTATCGAGAGGAACCACATGCCTCATCGCATTTTTATAAAACTGTTTTGCCGAAAGCGGGCGGCAGGCGGGGAATCCCAACCATAGAGTTTGCCAATGGTGATGTTATACGAGATGGGGTGGCGATTATTGACCATTTTGAAAAATTAAATGGCCATAAATTTTCTCCTAGCTCTCCGAAACAGAAAATAGTAAGTCGCTTGCTCGATGTGATTGGCGCCGAGGGGCTTTTGCGGCCATGTATGCACTATCGGTTCAATCATGATGTTGATGAGGGTGACTTTCTGCCTTTCCATTTTGGGACTATCTACAACGAAAACACACCCCGAGGCATAGTTTCAGATGCGAAGGAACGCATGGCTGGAATCCGGGAGTTTGTTTTGCCTGCTTGGGGTGTTACTCCCGATACTCACGACTTGATTGAAACTTTTCATTTGGAGACTCTAAGAGTACTGAACGAGCATTTCGCAGAATACCCATATTTTTTGGGGGGTAAGCCTTGTATTGGGGATTTTGGGATGATGGCCCCGTTATACGGACACCTCGGTCGAGATCCAAAACCGCTATCTTTGATGACGAGGCATGCCGTTCGATTATTTCGGTGGGTTGAAAGGATGAATAGGCCAGAGCCTGATATCGGCGAATTTAAGAATAGACAAGAATCATATATGGAGGGAGATCTCATTCCCTCGACACTCAAGAGTGTTTTGAAACATCTTGCAAAGGATTTTATTCCAGAGTCCAGAGCAGCATGCGGGCAGATCAATCTTTGGCTGGATGAAAACAAACATTTGCCAAGCGGCACAGAGGTACAGCGAAGCGTTGGCTCATGTGATTTTGAGGTGTTAGGAACGATGATAAAGGCTGAGGCACAGCCCTTTCGGTTTTACTTATTGAAGCGCATGCAGGACGAGTTTGAGGCCCTAGAGAGCCAGGATCAGAAGCTTGTCAAATCGATGCTTGAGGATACTGGGATGACTGAATTGCTTGACATGAAATTGTCGCGATCGATCGGTCGAGATAATAATTTGGAGGTGTGGGTTTGATGTCTCAAAAGGAATCACTTTTGTCTGGACGAACTGCACTGATAACCGGCGCATCTAGGGGCATCGGTTTGGCGATTGCAGAGGCTTATGCGCGAAATGGGGCTAATTTGATCCTCAGCGCGACCAAAGAAACCTTACTTGAGGAAGCCAAACATTCCTTATCTAAATATGATGTTGAAATCTCTTATTTTGCGGTGGATCTCGCTGATATGAATGATGTCGACAGGCTTTTTTCCTTTTGTATCGATCGAGAACCCTTCCTAGACACGCTTGTAAATAATGCCGGCATTCACATCGGAAAGCCATTTACTGAGTATGAAATGGACGAATTTGATCGTCTTATGCGGATCAATGTCTATTCGGTCTTCCGACTTACACAGTTGGCAATTGGTCACATGCAGACCATTGGCAGAGGAAAGGTGATCAATATCGCTTCAACAGCTGGCCTCAAGGAAAGCCCTAATCAAGTGCCATACAATACATCTAAGCATGCTGTAGTCGGCATGACCAAGTGCGTGGCGCTGGAGAATGCGAGAAACGGCATCACGGTCAATGCCATATGTCCGGGCATCGTGGAAACTGATCTCATAAAAAATGTGGAGAGCAAGATGGAGTCCGCTGGTATGCCTAGGGAAGAATTTCAACAAAAAATTAGAGAACAAATAACAATTGGACGAATGCTGCAACCTGAAGAGATAGCTAACATTGCCGTATTCCTCGCAGGCAGCGACGCTGATGGAATGACCGGACAGACGTTAGCTATATAGTTGGTTTCTTGGAGATCAAAAAATGTCAGAGCCATTTGAATCAACTAGTAGGCCATTCGATGATCTTTTGATCACGGATATTAGCGGAACTATCGCTACAGGTTATGCAGGAAAGATGTTTGCTGATTATGGCGCTAGGGTAGTTAATGTTGAGCCTGAAGAGGGTTTCAAGACCAGAGGGTTGAAACCCATTCTTCGTAATGGCGACAGTGCTTTGCACGGTTATCTCAACGCTAATAAGGAAAGCATAATAAGCTTTGGTCAATTGATAGATCACCCTTCAATAATAGAGGCAGACTTGGTGCTTCTGGATCCTTTTTCGCTACCCTCATGTGTTGATCTTAATCGGATTCAGTCAAACACTTGTGCCATTAGTTGGTTTGGCTCAGAGGGACCTTATTCACATTATCAAGGCTCTGATGAGGCTATACATGCATTGACAGGCTTGATGTTGGGTATCGGGGAGCGCGAGGGACCACCGCTAATTCCAAAAGGTTATCAAGCGCAAATATTAGGCGGTTTGAGTGCATTCAATGGCGCTGTTGGCCATCTCATGGGCATTGATAACACATTGCGAAAAATCAATTCATCAGAGTTTTTTCGTCTAGATACAAGCATTTATGAAGCCAACCTCTATTTGACTGATGTTGGCGCGATAATGTCTTTTTATGACGAGCCACTTCCAATGCGAATGGGTATTAATCGTTTCTGGCCGACATATCCTCTCGGGATCTGGCCATGCAAAGATGGCTGGATTGGGGTCACGGTTCTGAGCCCCGCCCAATGGGAATCTTTTTGTGCGCTCTTGGAACTTCGAGAGTTAAGTGAAAATCCAATTTATCATAGTAGCGTGGCGCGTCTGGAAGCAGTGGATATAATCGAACCAAAAATATTGGCTGCTCTAAAAAAATGGACATCAGAGGACCTGTTCTATCGCGGTCAAATGATGCGGATTCCGCTTGCTCGCGTCCCAACTATGAAAGAACTTTTTTCGGTAGACCAGTACGAAGAACGTCAAGCTTTCTGCCAATTTAGTAGTGGGGAGGAACGATTTGTTGGTCCCACAATTCCTTTCAGATTGTTCGGCACACCGCCAAGACGCGGGGGAGCAATTGCTTCCCTCGGAGCTGATCAAGGCAAATGGTCAAACAATAACTCTTTTAAAAGTGAGGATCCCCGGAATTCAGTTGGCCCTGAACAAGAATCTAGCCTCACAAATGAGAGCATTTCTGATTTACCTCTGTTGGGTATCACGATTGTCGACTTGTCAATGGGCTGGGCTGGGCCAGTAGCCACACGAAATTTGGCAGATTTGGGAGCGATGGTCATCAAGGTGGAGGGATGCAAGCGGTTTGATTGGTTTAGAAGTTGGGAGGCAACCCAAGAGTGGATTGACGACGATGGTGCGGAAAAAACTACGCGTTTCATCTGGTTAAACCGCAATAAAATGGGGGTCACTATAGATTTCGAATCACCTTTAGGCCGCGATCTGTTGATGAACCTAATTGAAAAGGCGGATGCAGTGGTGGACAATTTTCCTGTTGGCGTGCTTTCTAAACTGAAGCTGGATTATGATCATCTTAAAGAAGTAAATTCAGAATTAGTAATGTTGTCTATGCCGGCATTCGGCTCGACAGGCCCTTGGGCGAAGTTTCGAGCGTATGGGTCCACCATCGAGCAAGCCGCAGGTTTGCCGCACCTTCTGGGCGATCAAGAGCAGCCTCCCACAATGCAACATGTGGCTTTTGGGGACGCAATCGCAGGAGTAAATGGGAGTGCAGCTTTACTTTCAGCGCTTTACCATAAAAAGAGCACGGGTTTCGGTCAATTTGTGGATCTCAGTCAAGCAGAATGTGTTCTTCCAAATGGAATTCATGGCATCCTGAGGCAATCTGTCCATGGAGAGGCGCCGCCAAGGACAGATAACAACAGTGAAGACTATTTTGTGCAAGAGGTTTTTCGATGCAAGGGTGACGATCAATGGATATTGATCCAAATTCACACTCAGGATGATTTCCTCAGAGCATGCAATGTCATTAGTGCGCTAGCGGATCTCATCTCCAAAGATAAATTTGATTTTACCGGCGACTCGACTGCAATGTTTGATGTNATTAATGAATGGACCAAGGTTCGGGAGCCGAGACAGCTGATGCAGGAACTTCAGTCTGCTGGCATTACCGCCGCGTCCCTGAACGGACCGGCAGATATTCTTTCGGACCGTCATTTGTCTGCGCGAGGTTACTTCCAGTTTTTAGATAGAGATTTTGTAGGAAGACATCCCAATCCAAGTGCACCCTGGCGTCGTGGGTTCCATCCCATAAGTGTGCGCACACCGTCACCTAAGTTAGGGGAGCATAATAANGATGTTTTTTGCGGACTTTTGGGGCTATCAGAGCAAGAATTCGAATCACTTCAGCAAGCTAATATTATCGGTAATAAGCCGTGCTTATGATGAGTCTTTGTTTTATCTTAGTTGGCTTGGGTTGCCTGAGCGGGCAATCAATTTGGTTCTTAAAGCCNAGAACAGGAAGGAATNGTTAAGGAGTTTTGGATGAGTTTTTCTGGAATATTAATTGCTAATAGAGGCGAAATCGCAATTAGAATTGCACGGGCGGCATCTGATTTAGGTATCAGGAGTGTTGCCGTGTTCTCGAGCGATGATGAATCTAGTCTTCATGTAATCAAAAGCGATGAGCGAGTTTTACTTCCCGGAAAAGGCGCAGCTGCTTACCTTGATATGGACAGCATAATTTCTGCCGCCAAGAAAAATAACTGTGACGCAATTCACCCTGGATACGGCTTCTTGTCGGAGCAAGCAGACTTTGCAAAAAAGTGTGAACTTGAGGGGGTCACATTTATAGGGCCAAAAGAANAACATTTGAGGTTGTTTGGGGATAAGGGAGCTGCNAGGGACGCCGCTAGATCGGNATCCGTGCCNGTGTTAAATGGAATTAACCAANCCATAACTCTTGAAGAAGCAGAATCATTTTTTGAGNATGTGAAGGGCAGCATCCTTGTAAAAGCGATCGCCGGAGGGGGGGGCAGAGGCACTCGCTTGGTGACAAGAAAGTCGGAGNTGAGAGAGGCCTTCGCACGTTGCCAAGCCGAAGCCAGTGTTGCCTTCGGTTGTAAAGATCTTTATGTCGAAGAATACTTGCATCAGGCTCGCCATATCGAAATTCAGATCGTTGGAGATGGATCTGGAAACATTGTTGAGCTTGGTGAGAGAGAATGTTCAGTTCAGCGGCGAAATCAGAAGGTAATTGAGATAGCACCATGCCCAAATTTATCACAATCCCTCAGGCAGGATATCGTTGCATCGGCCATTCGANTGGCAAAAGCACANGNTTATTTAAGTCTTGGGACCTTTGAGTTTTTGGTAGAGTTGAATTCGACTGATCCAAAGTTTTTCTTTATTGAAGCCAATGCAAGNCTTCAGGTTGAGCACACTGTCACAGAGGAANTTATGGGTCTGGATCTGGTNCGCAGCCAGATCCAAATTGCCCAAGGTCTGACTCTTAAAGATCTCCGGTTAGATAATATTAACTCTAACAATCGCGTTGGGTTTGCCATCCAGGCAAGAGTCAATATGGAGAAGATAANATCTGATGGCACAGTTCTGCCATCATCTGGAGTGTTGTCGGCCTATGAACCGCCCAGTGGACCTGGGGTGCGCGTGGATGGATTTGGCTACGCAGGATATAGNACTAACACTTTATTTGATTCATTGCTGGCCAAGGTTATTGTTCGGGATAACTCTCCATACCTAGAGAATGCGATCAGAAAAATGGTTAGAGCATTATCCGAGTTCCGTTTGGAGGGGGTTCAAAGCAATCTTTCATTTTTGAAAAATATTCTAAGTCATACTGACTTTGTCAATTGTTCGATAACCACACGATGGGTTGATGAGCACAAGGAAGAGCTGGGAATGCCTTGGTTAGGTCGCAATTTNCTCCCAGAGTTACCCGAACAACNACTGGCCAATGACGCTGCTGNTGCCAAAGTCGACTCTANTGACCCGTTAGCGCTTTTTAATTATGAATCGGATAACGTCTCTGGAGATGNGGTTAGTGAAGGGGTCCCGTTGGGTCCACTGGAGTATCATGAATTAACAGGTTTAAGCTCCCCGATGCAAGGAACGATTGTGACAATTGACGTGATGGAAGGCGACGAAGTAAGAGCTGAGCAACAGGTTGCGGTGGTCGAAGCTATGAAAATGGAACATGTCATTTCTGCAAGCTTGAATGGGGTTGTGCGTCGAATAACGATGAATGTGGGCGACATTGTAAGAGAAGGTGATCCAATCATCTTCCTGGAGGCCGCGGAGCTTTCGCCAGAAAATGAAAAGGCTCCTGAAAGTATTAATTTGGAATACATTCGCTCAGATCTCCAAGAAACTATTGATCGGCATGCATTTACATTGGATGAAAATAGGCCGGAGGCCGTTGAAAAGCGAAGGGAGCGCGGCGGGCGAATGCCACGCGAGAATATTTTTGAATTAGTGGATGAGGGATCGTTCAAAGAATATTGGCCTTTGGTGGTGGCTCGTCAGCATCAAAGACACGACATGGAGACTTTGCGAAAACGCACACCCGGAGATGGATTNGTGGCTGGAACATGCACNATAAANGGTNCATTGTTTGACGAGGAGTCAGCAAGGGCTGCAGTGGTCCACTATGATTATACGGTTTTAGCAGGAACCCAAGGCCATCGCCATCATTATAAACTTGACCGAATGTTTGACTTGGCATCCAGGTTTCAATTGCCACTCGTTGTGTTTACTGAGGGAGGTGGTGGTCGCCCCGGTGACGATATGGTTGGTCCATGGGTTGCATTTGATACCTACACCTTCACTCAATTCTCAAAACTATCGGCTGCAGTTCCAATTGTAGGAGTTAATCATGGTCGATGCTTTGCCGGGAATACGGCTNTNCTTGCGTGTTGCGATGTGATTATTGCTACCAAAAACTCGACCATTGGGATGGGAGGTCCGGCAATGATAGAGGGTGGAGGTCTTGGAGTGTATACGCCGGAGGAAGTGGGCCCCATGTCCTCTCAAGTTCCGAATGGAGTGGTTGACATCTTGGTGGAGGATGAAGCTGAAGCTGTTCAAATTGCAAAAAAGTATCTCTCATATTTTCAGGGTTCATTGAAGCATTGGGAGGCTCATGATCAACTGGTTCTTCGTCACATTGTTCCTGAAAATCGATTGCGTCTTTATGATATGCGTGAACTCATACAGACGATTGCAGATATCGATTCGGTTCTTGAAATAAGGGAAAAATTTGGAATAGCCATGATAACCGCGTTTATAAGGATAGAAGGCAAACCTCTTGGNATAATTGCGAATAATCCTCACCACCTTTCAGGTGCAATAGACTCGGATGCCGCTGATAAAGGAGCACGTTTTATTCAACTCTGTGACGCTTTTGATATTCCCGTTCTGAGTCTAATGGACTGTCCCGGGATCATGGTCGGTCCAGAGGCTGAGGCTGCAGCTTTGGTCAGGCATTGTGCGAGGATGTTTAACACAGGAGCAAATTTAACNATCCCAATTTTTGGCGTGGTTGTTCGAAAGGCTTATGGTCTCGGAGTACAAGCGATGTGCGGGGGCAGTTCTATGGTTGGATTTTTTACCGTCGCGTGGCCTACCGCTGAGTTTGCAGCAATGAATATAGAGGGTGCTGTAAAACTCGGTTACAGAAATGAGTTGAAAGCCATAGATGATCCAGATAAAAGATTGAATGAATTCAATAAAAGGGTGAACCAAGAATACGAAAATTCAAAAGCCATCAATGCAGCCGTAGGGGGTGGCTTGGATGATGTTATAGATCCTGCCGAAACACGGTCATGGATTTCAGCCGGTCTGAAACGCCTACCACCGATTACCCCACGCAGAAACAAAAAATATCCTTATATTGATACTTGGTAGAAGGATTCTTAAATAGCAAAAATTATATGTTTATTTGAGGTGCTATTGGTGCCTTAAGTAATCAAATTGGATGCAGGAAAAGGCCAACAAGAGTTAACAATTTTCATGGAAATAAAGAACAGTATAATGCCGAGTCTGGAACAACTCTTGAAATTGAACGAGTGCAGTGATTCGGAGCCTTTTCACGTGTTAAATCTTATTAAGTTAAACAGTAAGGCTCAATATGCGGATGGAAGAGAAAGTAAACTTACAGGGGCAGAAGCATACGCACTGTATGGCCATGAGCAGCAGCAACATTTACGGGAGGTTGGTGCTGAGATATTGCTGGTTGGCCAGTTGGAAGAGTTAATGATTGGGCAGATAGAACCCGATCAATGGGATTTTTTCGCCATAGTAAAGTACCCAAATAAAAGTGCTTTGCGGTCTTTTTTTTCTAATCCGGAGTGGGCCAAGAGCAACGAACATCGGGTTGCGGGATTGAAGGGGCAACTTCTTTTCTCAACAAAAATCCTTAATGTGTAAAATGATTGGTTTAGATTTTTCTATTGACAGCCAATCGGCTTGATTCAGTCTCGGATAGACCTCAAAATCAGATCTATCATGAAGACTCAAAATAGATCTTAAAAAAAGGCCTTATCAAATGAATAAGCCATCAATAAAGCCCACAGCGAAAGATTTTCAGACAACTAAGGACAGACGGCGCCTGCTCCCATCTGTCGACCTGGTGTTGCGCAGTGCTTCAAAGTTGGTTGAGTTTTGGGGTCGATCTAGGGTAAGCGCTCAAGTGAAACTTGAGTTGGCCGCAATTAGAAAGAATGTTTCCACCAAAGAGATTGGACCGATATCGGTTGAGGCCGTTCTTGAATCTGTCGGAGCAGCACTTTCAGTGCAAGAGCAAACTTCTACATTGCGCCAAACAATAAATCTCACTGGAATTGTTCTGCATAGCAACCTTGGGCGGGCAGTGCTCCCAGAAAATGCCATTACAGCGGTGTCGACAGTAGCTGGTGGGCCGGTAAATTTAGAATATGATCTTTCGACAGGACAACGCGGTAATCGAGAGGAGGCTCTGGAAGGGCTGATTTGCAAGCTGACTGGCGCTGAGGCTGCGACTGTGGTTAACAATAATGCAGCGGCTATTCTGCTAACCATGAACACCTTGGCACAGAGCAAGGAGGTGCCACTCTCGCGCGGAGAGATGGTTGAGATAGGAGATTCGTTCCGCATCGCCGATATTATGGAGCGCTCAGGTTGCACCTTGATAGAAGTTGGCGCGACCAATCGAACTCATTTGAGAGATTTTGAACAAGCCATTAATAATCGAACAGGTTTAATCATTAAGATTCATCCGAGTAACTATAGTATCTCTGGGTTCTCGAAGAATGTGTCCGAATCACAGCTTTCTGGACTTGCTAAAAGGCATCAAATCCCATTTGTGGTTGACGTGGGTAGTGGAAACCTTTTGGATTTCAGTCGTTACGGCCTTCCAAGAGAGCCAACCGTAATGATGTCGCTCGAAAGTGGAGCGGATATCATCACTTTTAGTGGCGATAAGCTACTTGGGGGGCCCCAGTGTGGAATCATTGCCGGTCGAGCGGACCTGATAGATCAGATGCGAAAAAACCCAATTAAAAGAGCTTTGAGAATTGATAAGATGACCCTGGCGGCTTTACTTGAAGTCCTCAAGCTCTATCGATATCCCGAAAAATTACTCAGTGATCTGCCAACTTTAAAGTATCTAAATAGAAGTCAGAACGATATTAGATTGCAGGCGCAGAGAGTCGCTCCAATATTGGCGGAAGTTCTTCCATCGCACTATCGAGTGGAAACTGATGAATGTGCAAGCCAAATTGGCAGTGGCGCCATGCCTATAGAAAGTCTGCCAAGCTTTGGTATCAAGATAACCGCTGACAGTGATGAACTCCTTAGACGAGTGGCTGAAGTCATGCGATCTCTCCGCTGTCCCGTTATAGGACGAATTAAAGATGGCAAGTTCCAGTTAGACTTACGGTGTCTTGATCGTGAATCGCTGTTTTTAGAGCAGCTATCTGAGTTGAAGGGTTCACTTCGTTGATAGTTGCTACGGCAGGTCATGTCGATCANGGTAAAACCTCCCTTGTTAAGCANATAACTGGCATAGATACCGATCGATTAGATGAGGAAAANAANAGGGGTCTATCGATTAGTCTAGGCTATGCCTTCNTGCAGGTTGGCGATGGAAAAGCCATTGGATTTATTGATGTGCCCGGTCACAAACGTTTCATAAACACAATGATCGCCGGCGTAAGCTCTATAGATTTGGCCTTAATTGTTGTTGCCGCTGATGATGGAATAATGCCCCAGACAGCCGAGCATATCGAGGTTTTAAGATTTCTGGGAATACGAAATTATGTTTTGGCAGTAACCAAAATTGATCGAGTCTCAAATCGTCGAGCAACCGAAGTTTCTGCCCAAGTCCTGAAGCTGNTGGGGCACCCGTGCCCTGTTTTTCCCATTGATAACATAAGCGCAAGCGGCATTCCTGCCCTTCAAAATTATCTATCCTTGATCGCAAGAACTATGAAGGCCAAATCTGATTCTGGCTATTTTCGTCTTTCTGTTGATCGCTCTTTTAATCTGAAAGGAATTGGGTTGATTGTAACTGGAACAGCTGTTTCAGGTAGTATATCTGAGGGGGATGTGCTTTATTTAATGCCTATGAGGTCGTCAGTTAGAGTCAGATCTATCCATGCTCAGGATAACAAAGTGACTACTGGCGTCGCTGGTCAGCGCTGTGCATTGAATTTAGTTGGAATCGATAACTCAGCGGTTAATCGGGGTGACTGGCTTACAAGCCAAAGCGAGGCAAGGGTAACTGACAGGTTCGATTGTAAACTTAGGATTTCGAACTCCATTAAATTCTCAATAAAACATTATGCGCGGGTGAAGCTTTATTTAGGGGCAAAACGTGAATCAGCTAATCTTTGCNTTATTGANAAAAAGGAATTAGGCAACCAACTTAAGTCTGGAGATGAAATTTTTGCCCAGATTATTGTTTCTAGTAAAACTATTTGTCACTGCGGTGACGCATTCATCCTGCGCGACGATAGTGAGTCGGTACTNGTGGGAGGAGGAGTGATCTTAAACCCGTTTGCGAAGCCGATTAAAAAAAATAGTGCGACACTTATTAAGAATCTTCAAGTTCTTGAATCTGGACTTCCAGAAAGTTATNTAAGGCATCTATTAATTGAGGAAGGCGGTTTGGTGGACCTGGATCAATTCAGAAGTCTTTGGAATATGAGAGAAGATGAAATAACATCTTTGATCGATAGTGCTTTCAAGATGGTTGATATTGCTCAAATTCCGATTCAGTTTGGAGACTACATGGTTTCGAAAGAAACATGTGACGCGGTCGACCAATCAATACTGGATTGCATGAGAGTTTGGCATGAATCGAATCCGAGAAGCGAGGGCGCCGTCTTGGATGCCTTCAAGAAAAAACTGTCCGCCCAACACGAGCTTATGCTCGTGGATAGCAGATTTTCTGAACTTGTGAAAGCAGGAGTTATCAACATAAAAAGTGGCATTGTGAGCCTGTCAAAATTCCAATCAACAATCGAAGCCAATCAGAGTGAATTTCAGATGCTTATAGAGGCTGCTATTCGACAATACGGCCTAAAGATTCCATCTCTAGGCGACCTGAAAGCAAACGACTCTCTAAAACATGCAAATTTGGAAAGCATGCTTTGGTCGCTAGTAAAATCGGGTCGACTGCATGCTTTTGGTAAGCAGCGATTTATTTCCTCTGAAACGCTTCGTGATTTGGCTAAGTCTGTCATTTCTCTGTCTATGAAAATGCCAGAATTTTCTATTGTTGACGTGAAAAAACACATTGGCATTGGTAGGAATCTCACCGTAGAGTTAATGGAATATTTTGATTTGATCCGTTTTACAGCTCGAAAGGGTAATTTCCGGACTGTGATAGATCACGAATTGCCAGAGAAACTCCCTAAAGACAAGTAATGTGGAAGAGTGACGTCCCCGGTGGGATGCCTGGTCTTCAAAACCAGTGAGGCGCTTAAAAGCGTCTGGTGGGTTCGACTCCTACCTCTTCCGCCATATTTTAAAATATCAAAATATTTTCAATAGCTTATATTGACTGTCATTCACCAAGTGTTAGCAAAACTTAACCGTTTGCTACATTTGGTGCTACATTATGAATACCTATCCTTACCTCATTAACCGCAACGGATGAATATATATCGGTCTAAAAATAAGACGATAGACTAGCGGGGCAGAAGATACTTCGATGTATGGGTGCCATCTATTTCTCCACTGCGAGAGCACTAGATAATCGAAACAATTCCTTTACTCCGGTGATTTTTGTAGAGAAAAGAAGCTGTCCATTTAATCCGGCTACACGATGCTCATTTCTTCTTATCCAATCCGGGTCGGCGAAGAAAGACTGAAAAGCACTTTTATTAGGAAATTTTATTACCGCAAAACTTTCCCAATGTTGAGGCTCAATATTTCCAATGATTAATCCGTTTAACCAACCGGATATGACTACTTCAGCGCCAATCTCTCGTAAATGGTTCAATTGGTCACGACCATACAGGGCATAAGCTTCCCTTCCAGTAAGGTCAGTTTCTCTTCCGTCCGCGTATTCAGCCCTGTCACTATACTTAATTAGGTTGAGGACGAAGAAAGGTTCAGCCTCACTCAATTTATCCAAATTCGAGAGTTGCTCAGAGCTCGGCATCATTCTATTTTGTATTTCCATGTGTCCTGTATTTTCTGCACAAGACGGTTGACAAAAGAACAAGACACTCAATAGGGTGAACAAAACCTTTTTATTCTGTTTAAAGGGTCTTCTTGGTATAGCCATGATATTTTCCTCTCTAGTGCTTCGCTGAATGCGGGCGCATAAGCTGGTTATCAAATGCCCAGTCTTTTGGGAAGACCAAAACATAAAATGCAAAAACCCGACCCAGTCATGCTAAATCGGGTTATAGAGAGTGGGTTCCGGTTTAGCAGGTATTTTTAAAGCACCCCGCAATCTGGATCAAAGTGGTGCTGAGCAAACTATACAATATGCAGATATGAAATAGAAAAGCATTAACCCTTTTTTGTATCTGCCAAGGTACATACACATAAACATAGGTGTCTTGTCCCATGGGGGGTATTCCTCATCGGAAATTCCCACTCATCAATTTATGATGCATCCTTTACTCAGGTATCGGGTAAAAAATTTCTCAAAGCACTGAGTTGGTACGATAAC
>NZXB01000051.1 GCA_002701765.1 Porticoccaceae bacterium | reverse complement strand
TTGAGTGTGGTGCATGAAGGCGTTCTAGAAGCCTTAAAAGAGAGCGGATTGTGTCGGCTAATGGTGCCGGCTCAATATGGAGGTACATTTGATTCGATCAATCCTTTGGCGATTTGTGTTGCACGCGAGGCTATGATGGCCACTTCCTCTCATTTGGATTCATTATTCGCCCTGCAAGGCATCGGAAGTTACGCAATCACTGTAGCTGGTTCAGATGCGCAGCGGTCTGAATGGCTGCCGCGAATTGCTAAGTTAGAGGCGCTTGGCGCACTGGCTTTGACTGAAGAAATGGCGGGTTCAGATTTGAAAGCTGTTTCTACAGAGATTCAACAGACCGATAACGGTCTGTTGCTCAATGGATCTAAGTCTTACATTTCGAACGCGGGAGCGTCGTCATACTTTATCGTCTTTGCCAAGGAGNACAGCGGATATTCTACCGTCTTAGTACCTGCGGATACCGTTGGGGTCACTACAAAGCCATCTCCAGAACTTATTGCCCCTCATGTGCTTGGAGACGTTTTTTTTGAAAATGTGATGTTACCTGAAAGCGCGCGCTTGGGGCGTCCGGGGGATGGACTGCAGAATGCCCTCGCCACTTTGGGCGTTTTTCGCGTTTCGGTGGCGGGCGCGGCGGTGGGCTTGGCTCAGGCTGCGCTGGATGAGGCCGTGAGGCACACCAGTACAAGGATACAATTTGGCCGGCCGTTGGCGAAGCTTGGGCCAGTCGCTCAAATGTTAGCTGACTGCTGGACCGAAATCGAGATGGCTAGATTGATAACTTATCGCGCCGCCGTTATGGCATGTGAGGACCCTTCCGCTTCGCTCAATCAGTCTTCTATGGCAAAGCTGGCAGCAAGTGAGATGGCTTCTCGTGTGGTGGATCGTTGTGTCCAGATGATGGGTCGCTGGGGGTTAGAGTCTCAGTCGAAAATTGAAAGACTGTATCGCCAAGCGCGGCCAATGCGCATATATGAGGGATCATCAGAAGTTCTTAGGCTAGGTATAGCGAAGCAACTTATCATAGAGAAACAATCAACCGTAAATTGCTAAAAGCTAATTTTTACATCGACAGCTAACTAAACCTTGATAAGCTAAATCATCGATTTAATTTAAGGAAAAAATGTGACGAATATAGGAATTAAGGCTGTGGGCGCTTATGTGCCTCGCAGGAGATTATCGAGAGCTGCAATAGTTGAGGCACATTTTTGGGCAAAACCGGGACTGAAAGGCTTAGGTCGGGGAACTCGTGCAATTTGTTCTCATGACGAGGACGTGATCACCATGGCAGTAGAGGCAGGTCGAGCTTGTATAGATGGATTGCATCAAACGCAGCCAGAAAAGCTCTTTNTANCTTCCACTGGATTGCCTTTTGCAGATAGACAAAACGCTACTTTAGTTGGCGAGGCATTGGGGCTTAATGAAAACATTCGGACTGCAGATTTTACGGGTTCGCAGCGGGCAGGGACTGGAGCNCTCCTGCAAAGTTTATCGAGTGCATCTGGTGACTGTCTGGTAATTGGTTCGGAAAAATGCTTAACNAAGCCGGGTAGTATTGACGAGCTGATTGTGGGAGACGGTGCGGCGTCTCTGCTTGTAGGGGAAGATGAATTAGTGGCCAATTTTGTTGGGTCTCATTCTATTTCTCGAGACTTGGTTGATCACTATCGTGCATCCCATTCGGACTACGACTATGTGTTGGAAGAACGTTGGGTCCGGGATGAAGGCACGATGCGAATTATACCAGAAGCGGTGGGGAAGCTGCTGCTTGAAAAAAACATGGCGCANGAAAGNATTGATCATGTATTGATCGCAGGTCTTGATTCACGGTCGGTTGCAAAAACAGCGGCCTCATGCGGGTTCGANAAGGCCAAAGTGCATCAAGGTTTTCGGGAACTTATTGGGCATGCGGGGAGTGCCGATGCCCTCCTTCTGCTGGCAGATATTCTGCAATCGGCGAAGGCTGGTGAGCTGATCATGTTAATTGGTTTTGGACAAGGTTGTGATGTATTGCTATTCCAGGCAACCGACCTTATCAGCAAGGCTAGCCTCTTTAATGGGGTCGGGTTGNCAGTTGCTCAAGGGATCGATGATGACAACTACCTTAGGTTTTTGTCGTTTAACCGGTTAGTTGATATGGACTGGGGAATGAGAGCGGAGCGGGACAATCGAACCGCGCTGTCGGCGTTTTTTCGCAATCGANGGGCGGTGACTGGNTTCATTGGAGGGGTTTGCNAAGCATGTGGGGTGGCGCAATTTCCAAAAACGGATTTATGCGTAAATCCAATTTGCGGCAAAGCGAACTCCCAAGAGGATGAGGCNTTTTCAGNTAAACGCGGTGAGGTCAAGTCTTTCACTGAAGACTGGCTTGCTTTGTCACTTAACCCTCCTCTTATGTANGGGAGTGTGAGATTCGATAAAAAGAGTACGCTCATGATGGAATACGCTGATTTTTCTGCTGGAGAATTATCAATCGGGACGCCANTAAANATGGTTTTTAGAATAAAGGATTTTGATGAGTTACGGGGATACCGTAGGTATTTTTGGAAAGCAGCACCCTTTAGAAACTNAGTTGATTAAACGAGTAAATTTATATGGCTAGTGGAATAAAAGATAAAGTGGCAATTGTTGGCATGGGCTGTACACGATTTGGAGAGCGCTGGGNTAAAGGAGCAGATCAGCTAATGTTGGAGGCTTTTGGGGAGTGTTTAAATGATTCAGGGCTAGAAACTANGGACATAGAGGCTGCTTGGCTGGGCTTATGTTATGAAGAGCATAGCATGGGCAAATCTTCGATTTCTCTTTCTCAGTCATTGAGGCTCCCGAATATCCCAGTTACTCGTGTTGAAAACCTCTGCGCGACTGGCTCTGAATCTCTAAGAGGAGCAGCTTATGCAGTTGCATCTGGGGCTTGTGATATCGCTTTAGCGATGGGAGTTGAAAAGCTCAAGGATACCGGATTTGGTGGGTTGCCAACGCGAACAATGGGTACTTTTGAAGACCAATGGTTTCCCGGTGTTTCGGCTCCAGGATCATTCGCACAGTTGGCGATTGCATACTCTCANANACATAATATATCAATGGATGAGCTCAAAGAGGCCATGGCACATGTATCATGGAAAAGCCATGAGAATGGCTCACTAAACCCCAAAGCCCATCTGAAAAATCGACTTACCAAAGAGAAAATTTTAAAAGCACCAATGATCTCATACCCACTTGGGTTGTTTGATTGCTGTGGTGTGAGTGATGGAGCGGCATGTGCAATTTTGACTACGCCGGAAATTGCTCAGAAACTAGGCAAAAAGTCTAATATTGTCAGTATAAAAGCCTTGCAATTAGCTGTCAGCAACGGATCTGAAATGTTCCATGATGAATGGGATGGTAGCCACGCTATGACATCAGAATTGGCTTCAAAGAAAGCTTATGACGAGGCCAAAATCAATGACCCGAAAAAGCAACTTGATTTGGTTGAGGTACATGATTGTTTTTCCATAACCGAATTGGTGACTATGGAGGATCTTGGCTTGTCTGAAAAAGGTGAGGCACCAAAAGATGTACTTGACGGGGTTTACGATCGGGATGGTGAATTACCCTGCAACGTTGATGGTGGTTTAAAGTGTTTCGGCCATCCTCTAGGAGCTAGTGGTTTAAGAATGGTTTATGAAATTTATCAACAATTGCTGGGGCGGGCAGCGGAGCGGCAACTCTCAGACCCTAAATTAGGCCTGACTCATAATCTCGGAGGATTTCCAAATCGAAACGTTTGTAGCGTATCGATAATTGGGTTACACGGATCCAGTTAAAAATGAAATTTATGCTGCACCTGCTGAGGTTACAGTGGCCCATCATGCCAGCGGATTCTCATGATAAATGTTCTGAAATCCCGTTGAAACCAATCAATACTATCCCTATAATGCCAGCCTTTCAGAGTTGGGCTTGAATTGACGGTTTGGGCCAAAACCATAACTTAGCCGGAGTGGCTCATGTCGACGATTGCTAGGCCTCCTTTATACAAAGTCGCTGGGTGGCAACTGGTTTTTATAAGCCTTTTGAGCATTGTTTTATTGCCGTTAGGCTGGGGTACTTCGATTTCGGTTTGGGTTGGGGGTATGATCCACATAATCCCTCATGCCTGGTTTGCTAAAATCGCTTTCAAAAAAGTGGGGGCTAAGCAAGCTAATGGCGTAGTTACAGATTTTTACTTGGGCCAGGCAGTGAAGTTTTTACTGACAGCAGTCCTCATGTTGCTAGCTCTTAAAGCTGCAACGAACATAGATATTCAAATTGTGATTATTAGTTTTGTAGCTATGGTTCCGCTTTATTTGATATTGGTGGCCAAAGTCCTTAGGCAACAATGGGCATGAATTGTTCTTTGGTTTATAACTCTCAGTTAATGGGTATTTAAATGGCAGGAGATAATCCTTCAAGCACAACCGAGTATATCCAGCATCATTTGCAAAATTTGGTTTTTGGAAACCACCCCGAGCATGGTTGGAGTTTCGCGCACAGTTCTCAGGAGGCTTTACAAATGGGTTTTTGGGCGATCCATGTTGATTCTATGGCATGGTCAATAGTTCTAGGCCTTTTGTTCTGCTTTGTTTTTCGAAGAGCTGCGCTGCAAGCCACGACAGGGGTGCCTCGCGGCATGTTGAGTTTTGTTGAGTTGTTGGTGGAATTTGTCGATGGTGCAGTCAAAGATAGCTTCCACGGCACCAATAAAATGGTGGCCCCGCTAGCGTTGACAATCTTTGTTTGGGTTTTCTTGATGAATTTTATGGATTTAATCCCCGTAGATCTGATTCCAACTCTTATGCTCTTGGCAGGTGTTCATTACCAGAAGGTGGTTCCCTCGACTGATCCAAATATCACTATGGGAATGGCGCTGGGAGTTTTCGTGTTGATGCTCTATTACTCCATTAAGATTAAAGGAGTTGGTTTTGTCAAAGAGCTTACTATGCATCCGTTCAACCATTTTCTGTTTATACCGGTAAACTTATTTATGGAAACGGTTGGTTTGCTGGCGAAGCCTTTCTCTCTTGGTCTTAGGCTGTTTGGTAACATGTACGCCGGTGAAATGATTTTTATCCTTATTGCGGTAATGTTCTCTGCGGGCGCGGGGAGCGGGATGGTCGCCGGAGGCTTGAATGCGGAATTATTTGGTGAGGGGACCAACCCCTTATTTTGGTTGGTGATCTTCTGTCTTGTCAGCGGTATATGTTGGTTAAACTTGCGCGGAGCTATTTCCACGGGACGGACCGTCCTGCTATGTATGGTCATTATGGCTTTGGGCGGAGGCATAACCGCATTGGGTGGTGGAATGATGCAATGGGCTTGGGCAGCTTTCCATGTTCTAATTATTACTTTGCAAGCTTTTATTTTTATGGTGCTTACGGTTGTTTATTTGGGCATGGCGCATGAACAACATTAGATTTTTTTACTTTTAACTACTAGAACTGGGAGTCAAACATGGGATTAGTATATTTGGCAGCGGCCATCATGCTTGGAATGGGAGCATTGGGGGCTGCGATTGGTATGGGTTTGCTTGGAGGCAAGTTGATTGAGGGTACGGCACGTCAGCCTGAGCTTGCGCCAATGCTGCAGGGTAAGATGTTTCTTTTGGCCGGCTTAATCGACGCGGTGCCTATCATAGGAGTCGGTATTGCGATGTATCTTATTTTTGTTGTGGCCCCGGGAATGGGCGCCTAACCAAAAAGCGAATTCTAAATGAAATTCTTATCGACGAGGTGCTGGCTTGAATATTAATCTAACATTATTTGGGCAGATGGTGACCTTCGCCTTCTTTGTTTGGTTCTGCATGAAATATGTTTGGCCGATGATTATCGAAGCAATGGAAGAGCGCCAGAGAACAATTGCTGATGGTTTGGATGCGGCTGATCGCGCCATGCGAGACTTAGAAGATGCTCAAAGCAAAGTAGATCAACAAATGCGGGACGCAAAACTGCAAGCGGCTGATATTATTGATCAAGCCAATAAAAGGGCTAGCCAGATAGTGGACGAGGCGAAAGAACAGGCGATTATAGAAGGAGATCGTTTGAAGATGGTAGCCGCTGCCGAGATAGAGCAAGAAATTAACCGTGCCAAAGAAGAACTGCGAGGAGCCGTAGCTGGGCTTGCCCTTGCCGGTGCAGAAAAAGTCCTTGAGGCTTCGATTGATAGCGCCACTAACCGAGCTCTGGTCGATGAGTTCTCGGCGAAGTTATGACTAGGGATCTTTTATGGCAGAACTAAATACATTGGCACGTCCTTATGCCAAAGCGGCTTTCGAGGTTGCAGCCGATTCTTCAGATTTGGATGGTTGGTCAAGCCGTTTGGGACTTTTAGCTCGGGTGACTGAGGACTCTTCGATAAACGAGTTGTTGACGTCACCAAGTTTGACGGGAACGCAAAAGGCGGCTGTTTTGAGAGATATCTGCGGTGATGATNTAGATACATCTACAGAGAATTTTTTGCTNATCTTGTCTGAAAATCAACGCCTGCAACTCTTGGCGCAAATATCGGAGCAATTTGAAATTATGAAAGCCAATCATGAAAAGGCTGTAGACGTGGATATCATGGCGGCTCAAAANCTTGAGAATGATCAGCTAAGTAATCTTAATAACGTTTTGGAAAAAAAGCTGGGACGTAAAATTAATATGCAGGTTCGTTTGGATAAGAACTTGCTTGGGGGTGTGGTAATACGGGCCGGAGATACCATCATTGATGGTTCTATTCGGGGCCGTTTGACCAAACTTGCAGATTCATTAAACATCTAAGGATTGGGGCCTAGGTATGCAGCAACTGAATCCATCAGAAATAAGCGAAATCATCAAAAGTCGAATTGACAACCTTGATATTTCATCAGAAGCCCGAAACGAGGGAACCATAGTATCGTTGTCGGATGGAATCATTAGGATCCATGGTCTTGCCGACGTTGTTTACGGTGAAATGATCGAGTTTGATGGAGGTATTTTCGGCATGGCACTCAACCTAGANAGAGATTCGGTTGGTGCAGTAGTCTTGGGCGATTACCAGGCTCTGGCAGAAGGCCAAAAAGCCCGGTGNACTGGTCGAGTTNTAGAGGTCCCTGTCGGACCTGAACTAGAAGGNCGAGTGGTGGANGCTCTNGGGAATCCAATTGACGGGAAGGGNCCAGTTAATGCAGAACTTACTGACGAACTTGAAAAAGTAGCCCCCGGCGTTATTGCTCGTCAGTCTGTTGATCANCCGGTGCAGGTAGGCCTTAAGGCTATAGATTCAATGGTGCCGATAGGCAGAGGGCAGCGAGAATTGATAATTGGAGACCGCCAAATTGGTAAGACGGCGATTGCGGTGGACGCCATCATAAATCAGAAGAATTCCGGGATTAAGTGCGTTTATGTGGCAGTTGGTCAAAAAGCTTCCTCTGTAGCGGCTGTNGTGCGTAAGCTCGAAGAGCATGGGGCTATGGATCATACTATTGTTGTTGCGGCAACAGCATCTGATCCGGCTGCGATGCAGTATCTGGCGCCCTTTTCGGGTTGTTCTATGGGTGAATATTATCGGGATCGTGGCCAGGATGCTTTAATCATTTATGATGATCTGACTAAGCAGGCTTGGGCCTATCGACAGATCTCGCTACTTTTAAGACGACCTCCAGGGAGGGAAGCATATCCCGGAGATGTATTTTATTTGCACTCGAGATTGTTAGAGCGGGCGGCGCGAGTCAATGCAGACTATGTCGAAAAGTTCACGGACGGAGCAGTCAAAGGAAAGACTGGATCTTTAACGGCGTTGCCAGTTATTGAGACACAGGCTGGAGATGTTTCGGCTTTCGTNCCCACCAATGTGATTTCGATAACTGACGGACAGATATTCTTAGAAGCAGATATGTTTAACGCTGGATTGAGGCCCGCCATGAATGCTGGCATTTCGGTTTCAAGGGTTGGGGGCGCTGCGCAGACTAAAATCATGAAAAAATTGTCCGGTGGTATNCGGACCGCACTGGCACAGTATCGTGAGCTTGCGGCTTTNTCGCAATTTGCCTCTGATTTAGATGATGCTACNAAGGCACAGCTGGATCACGGAGAGCGCGTAACCGAGTTGATGAAACAGAAGCAGTACTCTCCTCTAACTATCGCAGAGATGGGTATTATGATTTATGCGGCTGANAATGGTTATCTGGAAGGAATTGAGGTTGCTAAAGTTGGAGCGTTCGAAGCGGCTCTTCTCTCCTTTATGAAAGCAGAATACGCTGAATTGATGTCCGAAATAAACCGTACAGGGGATTACAATGACGACATCTCATCCAGTTTCAAAAAAGCATTGGAAAAGTTTGTAGCAAGTCAGACGTGGTAGGGCATTTCCTCGGACGGGCAGAAAGATGGCAATAGGTAAAGAAGTTAAAACAAAAATTGCGAGCATAGGTAGCACGCAAAAAATTACCAGNGCCATGGAAATGGTAGCTGCTAGCAAAATGCGTCGCGCTCAGGATCGTATGGCTCTCGGGAAGCCTTATGCCCAGAGGATACGCAATGTGGTTGGACATATTGCTAGAGCCGTTTCTGAATATCAGCATCAGTATATGTCTCAACGCGAGGTGGAAAGGATCGGTTATATCATCGTGTCTACTGACAGAGGGCTTTGCGGCGGTCTGAACATAAATTTGTTTAAAGCTGCATTGAGATCTATTCAATCTTGGACTGAGCAAGGTAAAGAAGTGGATCTGTGTCTTGTAGGGAACAAAGCAGCAAGTTTTTTTTCGAGCGTTGGCGGCAACGTAACCTCCGCGATAAAGGATATTGGCGATGAACCAGATGCTCAAGACTTGATTGGTGGAGTCAAGGTGATGCTGGACGCTTTTGATGCAGGTCGTATCGATCAACTCATACTGGTTAGCAACGAGTTTGTTAATACAATGACTCAGACTCCCCGATTGGAGCAACTTCTTCCTTTAGAACCTGACGCTGACTCGGGTTTGGCCCATCACTGGGATTATATTTATGAGCCCGATGCAAGAGATCTACTTGATGGCCTTCTAATACGTTATATCGAGTCACAAGTTTATCAGGGTGTGGTTGAGAACAAAGCTTGTGAGCAGGCGGCAAGGATGATTGCCATGAAAAATGCGACCGAAAATGCGGGCGATCTCATTGAAGAATTACAGTTGCTTTACAACAAAGCACGACAAGCTGCGATCACGCAGGAACTGTCAGAAATTGTGAGTGGTGCTGCTGCAGTCTAGCAGAAAAATTTATTTTAAAGGTATTAGTTGAGAGGAAGCGGAAATGAGTAGCGGAAGAATCGTACAAATTATTGGCGCTGTTATCGATGTGGAGTTTCCTCGTGACGAGGTGCCTGGTGTGTATGACGCTTTGATGGTTGAGGGTAAGGACTTGACCTTGGAAGTGCAGCAGCAGTTGGGAGATGGAGTGGTGCGAACTATTGCGATGGGCTCTTCTGAGGGAATTAGTAGAGGTCTAAACGTTAAGAACTCAAAGGCCCCCATTTCAGTCCCAGTTGGCACTGAGACTTTGGGAAGGATTATGGACGTTCTAGGGAGGCCGATTGATGAGAAAGGTCCGATAAAAGCTGAAGATACGATGCCTATTCACCGAAAACCGCCGTCTTATGAAGAACTAGCGGCCTCCGATGAACTTTTAGAAACGGGCATTAAAGTCATTGATTTAGTTTGTCCTTTTGCCAAAGGAGGCAAAGTTGGACTTTTCGGTGGGGCTGGCGTGGGAAAAACCGTCAATATGATGGAGTTAATTAATAATATCGCAACAGAACACTCCGGTCTTTCCGTTTTTGCTGGAGTAGGAGAGCGTACCCGAGAAGGGAATGATTTTTACTATGAAATGCAGGAGTCTGGGGTGGTAAATGTTGAGACTCCTAGTGAATCGAAAGTGGCGATGGTTTATGGCCAAATGAATGAACCTCCTGGTAATCGTTTGAGGGTGGCCTTAACAGGATTGACGATGGCAGAGCAGTTTCGCGACGAAGGAAAAGACGTCCTCTTATTCGTTGACAATATTTATCGTTATACCTTGGCTGGGACAGAGGTCTCCGCTTTGCTGGGTCGCATGCCTTCTGCGGTAGGTTATCAGCCTACTTTGGCAGAGGAAATGGGGGTGCTTCAGGAGCGCATTACCTCGACTAAGACTGGATCTATTACTTCAGTTCAGGCTGTCTATGTCCCTGCCGATGATCTAACAGATCCATCCCCTGCAACAACTTTTGCTCATTTGGATTCCACGGTGGTTCTCAGTCGCGATATTGCCTCCAAAGGAATCTATCCGGCAATTGATCCACTGGATTCTACTTCAAGGCAGTTGGACCCTCTGATCATTGGTAAGGCTCATTACGAGGTGGCCAGAGGAGTTCAGTCAGTGTTGCAACGTTATAAAGAACTTAAAGACATAATTGCAATTCTGGGGATGGACGAGCTTTCAGAAGAAGATAAGTTGACAGTTTCGCGGGCACGTAAAATCGAGAGATTTTTATCACAACCTTTCAGCGTGGCTGAGGTGTTCACAGGCTCTCCTGGTAAATATGTATCGCTGAAAGACACGATTTCTGGGTTTCAGGGAATTTTAGATGGCGAGTATGATCATCTACCGGAGCAGGCCTTTTACATGGTGGGTTCAATAGAGGAAGCCATCACAAAAAGTGAGAAACTCTGAGCGCCCGATCGAAGAGGCTTGAAAAATGAATAGCACTGTTCAATGTAACATAGTCAGCGCAGATGAATCATTGTTCTCTGGTTCTGTTACCATGGTTATCGCAACAGGTTCTCTAGGAGAAATGGGAATTACGCCTGGCCATGCGCCATTGCTAAGTGATTTGAACCCTGGCCCTGTTCGTTTGTTAAAAGGCGGCGGAGAAGAGGAAATATACTATCTTTCTGGGGGCTATATCGAAGTTCAACCCACTAGTGTTTCAATTTTGGCTGACAAGGCAGTTAGGGCGGGTGATATTGACGAAGCGGCGGCCTCCGAAGCGCTAAAGTTAGCTGAACAGACGATATCAAATCAGAGTAGTGAAATCGACTACTCCAAAGCAGCGGCTCAATTGGCGGAGGCGACAGCGCAATTGAGAACAGTTGACAAGCTTCGCAAGAAGATTGGTTCTTGAAGCATCTTTAAGCAGGGTCTTCCTCAAAAGGTTTTTAATTTCCTGCAATTCGTTTGCTTGCCCTTTAGCAATTTTGTAAGTAACGTGTCCCTTACAAACACTAGGGACTTTTATTGGTGAGAAAACACACTGCAACCCACATCGTGATCCTTGCGGCCGGAAAAGGGTCCAGGATGAAATCGAGTATCCCGAAGGTGATGCATAAGCTTGCGGGAGAGCCACTTCTCTCTCATGTTTTGAAGGCCACGGCGACAATTTCTCAAGCAAGAAAAACCGTGGTGGTTGGAGAAGGCAGGGACTCCATCGTGAAGCACTTCGAGAACTCACCATTGGCACGTGACATCAGGTTTGTGAATCAGACAGAGCAGTTGGGCACCGCACATGCTTTAAAGGTTGCCACTTCGGACATCAACGAAGATTCCAGAGTCTTGGTTTTGTTTGGCGATGTGCCTTTAATCGACCCCGAAACAATCCGCAGAATGCTTGACCTCTTGGAAAGTAGCGATTTGGTTATTCTGACTATGGAAGTGCTTGATCCGTCTGGATATGGCCGAATATTGCGTGATCGAGATGGCAAGATTGAAGGTATCGTGGAGCAAAAAGACGCCACTTCCTATCAAGAAAAAATTTGCGAAATCAACACTGGGGTAATGGCGATTGATGGCTCAAAGCTTAGTCACTGGCTCTCACAGATAAGAAAAAATAATGTTCAAGGGGAGTATTATCTTACTGACGTGGTGAGTCTGGCTAGACAAGATGGCGATGATATTAGAAGTGTTAGCCCGAATTCTGTTGAGGAGATTGAAGGTGTCAATAACCGCCTACAGTTGGCAAGATTAGAGAGGCACTATCAACTAAAGCTCGCAGAGAAACTTCTTTTATCCGGAGCGAGCCTGGCTGACCCATCTCGCTTTGATCAGCGAGGAGAGCTGATCGTTGGCAGAGATACNTTCATAGATGTCAATTGCGTGTTTGAAGGAAGTGTGGAATTAGGTTCAGGAGTGCTTATAGGTCCGAATTGTCAAATCAAAGACACTCGGATTGAAGACAAAGCAATTATCTTGGCTAANTCAGTGATCGAAGCAAGCTCTATTGGTTCAGGTGCCGTCGTTGGTCCTTTTGCAAGACTCAGATCCGGTACCGATTTGGCAGAAAATAGCAAGGTGGGGAATTTCGTTGAGACCAAAAAAGCAGCTGTTGGCAAATCCAGCAAAATCAGTCACCTTAGCTATATAGGCGATGCGCAATTGGGGGATAATGTAAACATTGGAGCAGGAACAATTACCTGCAATTATGATGGAGACAAAAAACATCCTACGCAAGTGGGCGATGACGTTTTCGTAGGGTCTAATAGCACCCTCGTTGCTCCGTTGTGTCTGTCTGATGGGGCTTTTGTGGCTGCTGGCTCAACAATTACCAAGACGGTTGGCGATGATGAGCTAGGGATTGGCAGAGCCAAGCAGCGAAACATTTCAAGCTGGAAGTCCCCGGCAAAAAAGGCAAAGGAAGAGTGAAGAGATGTGCGGGATTGTCGGGGCCGTAGCACAGCGTAATGTCTATCCTATTCTTATAGAGGGTCTGAANCGCCTAGAATATAGGGGATACGACTCTGCGGGTGTTGCCATTGTTGACACGACAGATTGCTTGGCCATACGAAAGACTTCGGGAAAGGTAGCGGCCCTGGAAAAGCTTTCGGTTGGTATTGAATTGAGAGGCAACACAGGCATAGCTCACACACGATGGGCTACCCATGGTGAGCCGAGCACAGCAAATGCTCATCCGCATCAATCCAATGGGATTGCTATAGTTCACAATGGCATAATTGAAAACCACGAAAATCTNCGTGACGAGCTCATTCATGGAGGCTACACTTTCTTGTCCGAAACAGANAGTGAAGTAATTGCTCACTTAGTCCATAGTTTCCTTAAANACTCACAAAGTTTGTGCGATGCAGTGATGTTGGCAACAACTAAGCTCGAGGGGGCTTTTGCGCTCGCAGTGGTTTCTCAAGAACACCCAGGAATCTTGGTTGGGGCACGTAGCGGAAGTCCTTTCGTAGTGGGAGTTGGCGTTGAGGAATGGTTTGTCGCCTCCGATCAAATGGCTCTTCGTCAAGTGACAGACCGGTTTGTTTTCTTGGAAGAGGGGGACATAATAGAGATTAACTCATTAAGAGCTACTATCTTCGATAAAAATAGAGACAAAGTCCAACGGCAAGTGACAAAATTGGAAGACCATGATGTTATTGCTGAGAAAGGAAAATTTCGGCACTACATGCAGAAAGAAATTTTCGAGCAAGCGAAAATTCTAGCTGATACAACAGCAGGCAGGATTTCAGAAGACGGCATTTGTGAGGCCATTTTTGGTTATCGAGCGGAAGCACTTTTTAAAAAGACGTTGGCTGTTCATATTGTTGCCTGTGGAACTAGTTTTCATGCAGGTTTGGTTGCTAGATACTGGATCGAGGAAAACTTGAAACTACCATGTTTGATTGAAGTAGCCAGCGAATACCGGTATAGGGAAGTCGCTATTCCTCCAGATACTTTATTTATAACTATTTCTCAGTCTGGAGAAACTGCGGATACTTTGGCTGCTTTAGTGAAAGCGAAGCAAAGTCACTATCTTGGTTCGCTAGCGATCTGCAATGTAGCAAATAGTTCTCTCGTTCGAGAATCTGATATAGCTCTAATGACAGAAGCTGGTCCTGAAATAGGTGTGGCATCAACGAAAGCTTTTACCTCTCAACTGGTTGCGCTGCAACTGTTGACTTTGAGTCTGGCCAAATATTGCGAGGTGCCAGTATCTTTTGAAAGTAGTATGGTCCGCAATTTGCGTCGTTTGCCCGAGTTATGTGAGGAAGTGTTATCACTGGATAGCGTCATTGAAAAGGTTGCAGAAGCATTCGCTAACAAACAACATGCACTGTTTCTTGGTAGGGGCGAGCACTACCCCATTGCTCTTGAGGGTGCGCTTAAACTGAAAGAGATTTCTTACATTCATGCAGAAGCCTATCCGTCGGGGGAGCTCAAGCACGGGCCNCTGGCATTAGTCGATGATGATATGCCAGTCATTGCTGTTGCGCCGAGTAATGACTTGCTTGAAAAGCTCAAATCCAATTTGCATGAAGTGCGTGCCAGAGGTGGGCAACTATTTGTGTTTGCCGATAGCGATGCCGGTTTCGCCAGTGAGCTAGGAGTCACTGTTATAGATATGCCCCATGTGCCGAAGAGTCTTGAAGCAATTCTATATACACTGCCACTTCAGCTATTGTCATACCATGTGGCCTTGTTAAAAGGAACCGATGTCGACCAGCCTCGAAACTTAGCCAAGTCTGTTACCGTTGAATAAAGATAGATATTCCGGTTGGTCAAAAATCAGAAAAAACGAACCTTCTTCTAATAATCTGTGGCATAAAAATATTATGAACAATCAAAAACACAAAAAATTATTTCAAACTGTATGTGAAGCACCAATTAATGCACCCAAGGAAGCATTTAATCTCCATGATTGGGTTTTCAATCTATCAGATAAAGACTATCAAACCACAGCAAGCGGACATATTGCTGCTGGATCAAGCATTCATACCGATGGAACACAAACGTCCGTCAATGTAGAAAGCGTTGGAGGGAACTTATTAGTTCAACACTATGTAGCAGAAGTTAAAGAACCTGATTACGTTAAAATGGTTTCTTTGTCGGATCTTTGGTTAATGAAGTTGATACGTGTTGTTGTGAAAGTTACATGGGAAATGCGTCTCATTTTTGTT
>NZXB01000050.1 GCA_002701765.1 Porticoccaceae bacterium | reverse complement strand
CATTTTCGAGCGATAGCTATAAAGAGTTTCAAACAAGTGTTGGAGATAATCGTACTGTATTCAATCGGAGCGCATATCAACGCCTAGGTAAATGGTCTCAAAAGGACTGAAAACTCGCAGGACCTCTTTTGCTGACTATTGTCCGAAGCATTTTTGCGCAAAATTTTCGACTAGAAGCTTCTGGTGTCTCACAAACCTTTTTGATGCCTCTAATGGATAAAACATCCATGTTTATGTGTCCGTACCTTGGCAAATACAAAAAAGTGTGTTTTGGCAATGGCTTGCCTGTAAAAGTCAAGGATTACAGGGAGTACTGCTAGTTAAATGCTAGAGCCCTGCTTCTTGATTTTTACGTCATGGTAGGGCTCTAAAGCATCAATATCAGTTAAAGAGGAGTTTTCTCTGCGCCACGCAAATAATCGCATCCGAACATTATCGGGTGTGATATCCAGTAAGGTGAATCCATTACGCTCAGTGACTGGAGCAGGACTATCCAAACGGATATGACTTGCCACCGTGGGCGGGGTGCCCCTAGCCTTACTCGGCCATCCCGAACCCGTGCCCAAAGGACCAGTGATAATCGAATGGATTGGATTTGATGCAAAAGATAGGTCACCACTCCCAACAATTTGTGAATGGCCTGTCGCATGCAAATCTCCGCTCAAGACGAGCCCAGGTCGTTGTTTCTGGTTGGACAGACACTCCAGCAGACGTTGATGTTGATTCCACCAACCTTTCTGCCACATAAACTTGGATTTTCCAGTCGTCAGCTGAAAACGCTGGCCATCTGCATACATTTTGGCGGTCTGAGTCCCAGTTTGACCGCTGTCAGCTACATCGGGATACCACTCTCTCCACTTCCCAGCACTCCAACCAAAAGGATGCGACGGGATATGCATTAACTGCTCAACAGTTTCATCTGCGGTGCGATTGCACAACCAACGTTCTACTTCCGGCGGAACCAATCCAGCAGTCTCACCCTTTAACGATAGAAAGCCGGCGCAGTCATACATGAGCGTCTCGCTTAGTCGACCCCAGCGCAGCGCACCAAAATGCCGATTATGCCCATTGCGCATTTTGCCGCTCAGCATATTAGGTACGTCTGCGGAGGGTAAAAAATCCGGCAGGTAATGATCCCTGACGAAGCTAAAAAACTGCTTCTGATAAGATTCCGGCGGCAGTGTTACATATCGATCAGTAGCCTCATCGTTTTCAAAATAATCATGATCATCGTTAATAAAATAGCTGGGGGTACTTCGAAGCTCAGTTCCATACAAAGGGGTAATCTGCTCACCCGCCACTATTTTCAATATCTCTTCATTATTGCCACCATAGGCTGGGGCCCCTCGATCGAGCATGCCAACAGCATCATAGAGGCCGGATGAAAAGTCTCTTATACTTGCTTTGCTGGATTCCAGCCACGTCCGCTGGTCCCAGTAAACATGATCACCAATCGCGATCATAGCATGCGGCTTAAAGGACAACCCGCGCTGAAGCAGCCGGCGACGAGTACTCTGAGGCAAAAATGGGGAGTGCTCCCCCTCACTCATCAAGGGATGTCCCCCTGCACAAGTAAATATCAGTAAACGAAGATGTTCTGGTCGACTTTTAGGATCAGGCATCGTAGACAGAAACCANGAATCGGTTAACCGAGTCTCGCCCTCCATCAGAGCCAATTCATAACGCGTGTTCGGTCTTAAGTCTTTGGCATCGAAAGCAAACCCACGGCCTGTACTATCCGTCGAACGGCCATTAATTTTTTTCCCATCAATCAAAAGAACTGAATCGTTGATTTGCCTAGAAAACACCGCTTTAAGAGAAATATGAGAGTGATTTGCCGATGGGATTAAATGCTCAACCGGCCCTGCTTTCCAATCCTGGTTAGACAAAGAACTGGAAGCACCAGTTAATGCCGATAGCGCGATAGAACTCTGCAAAAACTGTCTACGATCCATATTAACCACATGTCACTCCGCTAAATCTCGATGACGCTGCTCAGTGTAACGTATATGTAATGGTTCTTCACTTTCCAAGCCTTTGGAGAGATACACTTGCTTCTGTTTAGGAAGAGGGACAAAAATAGAATTTNTGAGAATGAAAAAGATTTAAAACCCCTATGGACGACACACCGATGTTTATGTGTATGNANCCTGGTAGATACAAAAAAGAGGGGTTTTAGTTATTTATCCTCGAGATAACAGAAATCTGTATTAAGAAATGCTTGAATCAACGTCTCCGCAGGTTCTGCAAGTTTGCGCAACTTCAGATCAATAAATGCCCCTGAACTTTCCATGGAACAAGAGAGTTGTTTCTTGGTGATTGAATATCTCAATGATTCGTCNCCAGTTATATTTCTTATTTGGATCGAAATAAATGTCTATTTTCACTTCAACTTCCTCACCAACAAATAGCTCTCTCTTAAATTTTGTGAATGTTTCAAAGGTCACAGGTGCTATACCTTCTGATAGAAAACGTTTGTCCGTTCCAAACTCCTTATTCATTTCCCACAAGACCCCAATTCCGATCTGGCTATAGCTGGGCTCTCCCACATGACCATTTTGGTCTATCAAGTCTTGTGATAGGACTATTTTGCGCGANCCCATTATGTTTTCTCTGAAAAAACGTTAAAACGAATGTGCTTNATATGAACACATTTAGTGAATGTCATGGTAATTTCAATAAATTTAAGTATCCTATCTATTCATTTTTAAATAATAAAGAGGAATTACTNTGAAAACAATATTGGTAACGTTTTTGATCGCTTTGCTCGCCGCCTCTCAGGTGCACTCCGATGGACATGAGAAAAAGCAATCGGCATCAGCGCCTTTCAACATGCAAGTCAACTTGTGCACGCTCAAACCAAAAAAAACCATGTCTGATTATGAAAAAGTGTTTAACGCATATGTGGACTGGGCTAAAGCAAACGAGGTGGACGTTTATAACAATAGACAAATGCCNCTGATGACTCATGCAGATATTCAAAATCCGGANACATATGAGTTTCTTGATATCATGGTCTCGTCCTATGAAAGACAAGGTAAAGGCTGGGACCTTTGGTTAACCACGAAAGAGGGACAAAAACTTAATGCTCAATGGCANAGCGTAGCCGACTGCTATGTAAAGATGGCTAGCGGCGTGCTTCTGCATTCGACGGAGGCACTAGACACTGACGACGAGAGGGTAGTTACCTGGAACTGGTGCAACGCCAAGCCTGGCGTGGGTATTGAGCAGCTTATGGCAAAACATTTACAGATTGCGTCAACCATACCGGCTGAGTCACCCTTAATGGCTTGGGCCACCATTGTCCCAAATGTTGGTACTGCGAGGGCTCCAGGTGAATTTGCGCATATTGTTGCTTACGCTGATATGAAAGCGTACATGTCACTTCGAGAATACAGAGCTAAAGGCGGCTGGAGGGACCTTCGAGATTATTATGCGTCCTACGCTGACTGCAGTGGAGAAGCTTTGAATACAGAAACTGTTATTCATCGCCCCTCCCTATAGGTTTTGACATCGTATTTTCAGCTTCAAATAAGTATCAGCACCAAGCAGAGTTGGCCCCGTACAAAGTTCTTCGGACTGGTCACCGATNCCATGCTCGATATGGTGCGAGTANGATTAAGTTTCGGTTTGTGCGTCTGGGCATCTTAAANAAATATATATCAGAGNGAGANGTGGTCGGTCGGGATGAAAAAAAAAGACACGGAGGTAAGATACTCATGTTGATGTATGGGTATCCTGGCAAGAAAATTTTCCTTTAAGCTAGATGATAATGCATGGCAAATAACCAGCATCCAAAGTATATTTTGGCATTGGTTTAAAGTAAGCATTCNGTCTATATTTGGGAATACTCTTAAGACCCTCTTCGGTTTTTGCCCGTATGAACANTTGACTTGTTGCCANTGTTAATTCACAGAATTGNACGTGGTATNGGCAGACCCTTTANGGTCTGAATACTGCGTTTTTTGCGCCCGCTNGGTGTCGTGTTCTGTTCGACCGTTTATTTGTGAGATAGGATGAAGNACAAAGCTATATTATTAACGTGTGTAACTTGCATGGCTTTTGCCATGACACTCTCCGCAATGAAGTATTTGCAAATCAAACACGCGATTGAATCGGCAAACTCCCGTCCGGAGGTTTCTGAAAGCATAGAGGTTCACCTAGTCAAAAACCAAAATTGGCAAGAGCAAACCACCATAACGGGAAAAGTAGTAGTACAAAATCGGATTGATCTGGTTAGCGAGACCGCGGGACGTATCGAATATATTGGTTTCGAATCAGGAGATAGTGTTGAAAAAGGGCAGGTTTTGCTTCGCATTGATGCGACCCAAGATATTGCGAGGAGGGATGCGATAGTGTCTGAGGCACGGTTAGCAGAAATAGCGCTAGAGAGAATTGAGAGGCTTTTCAAAACTGGAGGGGCCTCACTAGAGGACTTGGACGAACACAGAGCTGAGTTCCTATCAAAATCTGCCAGCGTGCGAGCTATTGAGGCCATGATTTTGAAAAAGACCATAACAGCACCGTTTGAGGCTTCGGCTGGCCTTCACCAATTAAACATAGGGCAAATGATAACTCCAGAATATGTTATTACGGAGCTTGTTGGAACCGGCGACAGATTATGGATTGACTTCAATGTGCCTCAGGGTTTATCCAGCATGGAAATCGGCACGGTCGTTCAAGTGCTCAGCGAATTTGCCAGACCTCTTCAGGAGCAAATACAGAATGCAACCTCCGCAGAAATAGTTGCAAAAAATTTCTCAGTGAATGCTACTTCTAGCAACATACGGATGCGTGCTGTGGCCCGCAGAGACCTTGTTGGACTGCCCCATGGTAGCTTTGTCAAAGTACTACTTCCAAGGGGCAAGATGAGAACCATCGCAAAAGTTCCCCTTGCTTCAATCATTTATGACGAACTCGGCCCATATGTTTTTACTATTCAGCCGGCAAATGATGCGCCAACCCTACACCAGCGAGCTTACAAGAGACGCGTAAAGCTCGGACCTCAAACCGAGAGGGAGGTCATCATTCTAGAGGGGTTGCAAGAGGGAGAAAGAATAGCTGGAATTGGTGCCTTTAAACTGACTGAAGGTTCACTAGTCGGCATAAATGATGGTTAAGCACCGTAGCTCAGAGGCATTAACGCCACAAATCTCTGCTATTGAGGTGTTTGTAACGCGTCCCGTCGTTGCAATATCTTTTTGTCTTTTGATAATGCTTGCTGGCATAAAGTCCAGTTTGGAAATGACCGTTTCCGAATTCCCTCAGATCGAGAGCGCAGCTCTGAGAATCCACACAACTTTTGTTGGCGCTTCTGCGGATGAAGTCAAGAGTTTCATAACGATCCCAATTGAGGAGGCTGTCAGCAATGTTTCCGGCATTGACTATGTGGATTCTGTAACAAAGGCAGGCAGCAGCATCGTTACAGTATGGTTGAACCTTAATGAACATGTGCCCGATGCGCTTGCAGAAATCTCAACAAGCATCAACCGCATCAAATACAAGATACCTTCGGGCGCGTACGATCCTCAAATAGAGATTATAAGGGCAGATCGCCCTTGGGCTTCATTTTATCTGCCCGTTATATTAAGTGACGGAATGTCCCGAACTCTCGTCACTGACTACCTTGAGCGAAATGTGGTTCCAGTTTTTAGCGCCATACCAAATGTCAGAAAATCAGAAGTTATTGGTGGGCGCGCGCCAGCCATAAGGGTTTGGCTTAAACCAGAACTATTGGAGTCAAACAACGTAAGTGCATCCGATATAAGACGAGCTCTTCTTGAAAATAACATAGTAGCTACTTTCGGTAAGACCCAAAATTCTGATAAGAGAGTTGATCTTTTCGTTAATTCTCTTCTAACCGACCTGAATGAGTTTGAGTCCCTCGTTGTTCGGCAGGATATTGGCGATCTAGTTAGGTTGAGGGACGTTGCAGAAGTGGAGCTTGATGAGGAGGAGGGATATGAAAATACGAGGTTCTCTCAAGACGATTCAGTATTTTTATCAGTTTGGCCCGCTCCGGGTGCAAATGAAATTGACATAGCAGATCGTTTGTATGACGAAGTCGATAAGCTGAACGGTTCATTGCCTCCTGAAATGCAAATACGCATCGGTTATGACTCGACAAAATATACCAGAAAAGCAATTAAAGAGATTTTCATTACACTCTTAGAGACAATCCTATTGGTGGGAGCAGTGGTGGTGGTATTCATGGGGTCATTCAGGACCGCTGTGGTGCCATTAATTGCGATTCCAATTTCTATATTAGGGGCTGTGGCGTCCATTTATGCTTTAGGATTTTCCTTCAATCTATTAACGATACTGGCCATTGTACTCAGTGTGGGACTAGTGGTAGACGATGCGATTGTAGTGGTTGAAAATGTGTCTAGGTTGGTTGGTCAAGGAATGACTGGTACCGAGGCTGCTATCAAAAGCACAAGACAACTATTTTCGCCAATCGTAACCATGACGCTAACCCTAGCAATGGTTTTTATACCCATAAGTTTTCTGTCCGGACTCACTGGCGCCTTATTTCGCGAGTTCGCCCTCACCTTGGCGATAGCCGTAACAATATCTGGTGTCGTGGCCATTACCCTTTCTCCGGCAATGAGCGCATTTGTTTGCCACAGGGTATCTCGAGACTCCGCGGGAGTGCGATTTGTAACCGAAAAATTTGACCGTGTAAGAAGATCCTACGCCAGTATGCTCTCTTTAATTTTAGAACAACCAGGCTGTGTTTTAGTCGTTTATATTTTTTGCTTGTTTCTCCTACTCCCTTTATACAATTTCTCCAAAAAGGAGTTAGCCCCAATTGAGGATACTGGGGCTTTAATGATGGTTATCTCTGCACCGCCTGACGCGTCTTTGGAGTACACTACAAAACATATGCAAGCAATTGTTGAGTCGCTGGAGTCTCTTTCTGGGGGACAATTTATGTGGCAACGTCTTGATCAATCAGGGGGATTTGCCGGAAAAACATTTGTAGACGAGGACAAGCGGACGTTTTCAGTAATGGAGATGCTTCCCGATGCTTTTCGGCGGTTATCATCAGTGCCTGCCTTAAAAAGTTTTCCTACTCTAGAAACTTCTTTACCAACAGCAGGCAATTTCGCCGTGGAGTTGGTGGTGCAATCAACCGACTCGCAGCAGAAAATGTTATCTTTTGCTAGACAAATACTTGAAGAAGCCAGAGCACGAGGAAAATTTATTTATCTCGACACTGATCTGATCGTGGATTTGCCGGAGGCAAATATTATTATAGATCGAAACAAAGCTTTTGACCTCGGTCTGAGTGCCGAGGATATAAATCTTCAACTTAGCACCCTTCTATCCGGAGATTTTATAAGTCAGGTCAATCTTTCAGGTAGAGCTTACGACGTCATTCCGATGGTGACGGAGCAAAATCGGACATCTCCGACATCATTGATGAACGTAAAAATTAAAACAAGCAGCGGTGTTTTCGTGCCTGTCTCGGATTTTGCGAGTGAAGAACGTAAGGCAAGCCCCCGCTCGTTGGGCCGTTTTGATCAAAAAAATGCGTTTAGAGTTTTTGGAGCAGTTGTTCCGGGTGTGACAAAGGAAGAGGGATTAGCTGCTCTCGAAGAGGTTGTGGACGCAATAGTCCCAAACGAGTATTCGATGAACTATGCAGGGGAATCACGTCAACTGCGATCTGAGGGCAATTCGCTTGCAGCATCACTTGGCTTGGCAATTATCATTGTATTTTTTATATTGTCAGTGCAATTCAACAATTTTCGGGAGCCCATAATTATTCTTCTTGGTTCAGTGCCACTTGCAATAATGAGTGCACTGATCTTTACTTTCATGGATATGACCACTATCAATGTCTACTCCCAAATAGGACTGATTACTCTAGCAGGTTTAGGTGCCAAAAACGCAATTCTTATTATTCAGTTCGCCAACCGACTCAAAATACAGGGGATGTCCAGTGTTGAAGCTATTAAACAGAGCGCTGATGAGCGATTGCGGCCAGTGCTTATGACCACTGGAGCAACAGTTTTTGGGCATCTTCCCCTTGTTTTTGTCACTGGAGCAGGCGCGGAGGCAAGAAATAGCATCGGAATTGTTTTAGTTGCCGGAATGGCTGTTGGCACCATTTTCACTCTTATGGTTCTGCCAAGCATATATCTGTGGATAACGAAGGAAACAAGTCCACCGACCCAGCACCGCCTGACGGTCGCATAAACTAAAATCAATAGTCTATCGATATTATTGGCAATACCTATCGAAAAATGAATGCCAGATTAATTTTGAGCGGTTAAAACATCATTTGGCATCGCCATACCACCCTCATGGGACAAGACTCTCCCCTGAGTGCCTGTACAGANAAAAAGGCCTAAATCTTATTNTATTTCGCCTTCGGAAGCTAAATTATGGTGAGTTGAAGAGTTATACCAAAGACGTGAGACAAAATTTNAATGCTTGACCCTGCAGAAATAGGTTTCGATAAGATTTGAAATAGCTTTTTCTCTTGGAAAAATACANAATGTTGATCATTCCGCTNAAGAAATTTGATTATGGAAAGCGAAAAACAGTCAGAGCTAGTATACGAACTCGACGAAAAACCCCCTTTCCTTGAATCTTTTCTGGCGGCTATTCAGCATTTACTTGCGTCCTTTATAGCGATCATTGCACCGACACTAGTCATAGGCGGGGCTCTGGCTTTNGAAGCAGAGATTCCTTATCTCATTAGCATGGCACTTNTCGCTTCTGGTCTGGGGACTTTTATTCAAGCTTACAGGCCATTTGGTATTGGCGCTGGCATGATATGCGTTCAAGGAACTAGTTTTACCTTTTTGAGCGTGATTCTNAGTGCNGGGTTCCTTGTGAAAAATGCAGGTGGAAGNCCGAGTGAAATTATGGCTCTAATTGTGACTATTTGTTTTTTTGGATCCTTTATACAAATAGGTCTCAGTCAAATCCTACCGAAAATAAAACGTGCTATTACCCCTTTGGTCACAGGAATAGTAATAACTAGCCTGGGAATNAGTCTCATAAAGGTTGGAATGACCGATCTAGCCGGAGGCAACGGTGCCGATAACTTTGGCGCAACGGACAATCTGATTTTGGGCGTTTTCGTCATTGCAGTAATTATTGTGATGAACAATTTTAATAACGATTGGATCAGACTTTCTTCCATTGTGATCGGTTTGGTTGCCGGATTATTGGCTGCCGTGTTAATGGATAAATTTAGCATCTCGNAACTCTCTGTNAGCTCGACCATCGCAATACCAGTCCCATTTAAATACGGATTCGACTTCGACTTGATGTTATTTATTCCACTAGCATTTCTCTTTTTAATCAGCTCAGTGGAAACAACCGGCGACATAACAGCCAACTGTTTGATTTCTCGGCAACCTATAGAGGGTCCGTCTTACATCAGCCGTATCANAGGTGGAGTGCTGGGGGATGGAATAAGTTCGTTGATTGCCTCTCTGCTGAATTCTTTCCCCAACACGACTTTTAGTCAGAATACTGGCGTCATCCAGATTACCGGTATTGCTAGCCGTCACGTCGGAATCTACGTAGGAGTGATTCTTGTCNTCCTTGGCCTTTTTCAAGGCCTGGGAGAAATCTTACAGCAAATACCAAAACCTGTGCTCGGGGGCGCGGTGCTGGTAATGTTCGGAACAGTAGCCGCCACCGGTATTAAAATTCTTGCGAGACTTGAGCTCGATCGACGCCAAATTATGGTTATAGCTGTGTCCCTTGGTATGGGTCTTGGCGTAAGCATGGTGCCTGACGCGCTTGGGCAAACTCCTGATTTAATGCGTAATATTTTTAGCTCTGCNCCGGCAACTTCTGGCCTTTCAGCAATTTTTTTAAGCTTTGTTCTGCCGCGCACAGATCTTTANTCNCATTGGAAGTGATGTTAATGGACNATTGCGNACAGCATCATATATAAATATATTTTAAATCAATGTTTTATAATATTTTTNTGNCNGTATTGGACCNCAAAAAACTAAGATNTGGTGCCCGGGGCCGGACTCGAACCGGCACGGAGTTGCCTCCGAGGGATTTTAAGTCCCTTGCGTCTACCAATTTCGCCACCCGGGCAAATTCGATAGCGATTGCCTGCTTCTTGGTATTGTAATCCGCAAAGGATAAGTAATTTCATAGTGATTTTCAACCGACAACTGAGTCGCATGACCTTTAATTGCAATGACCACATGCTCTGTCATTTAACGCGTCCAAGCAGCCCTCGGCCGGGCTTAACTGTGTCCATCCTAACCTTTTAAGACTGTCTTCCCGTGTCACTTTGCTACGACGATATTTTTGGTTAAACTCTTGCTTTATATTTGTTCGCACAGCGAATACCGAATTATGGGAGAAGCGTGTTGGAGTGGAATCCCCTAACCTTTGTTTTTGTGGTTCTGGTGGTATCCTATGTCGTGTATGCTTGGATAAATCGCGGATACCTGCAAAAGCAATGGCAGTTAGTTAATGATAAGAGTTTTGATTGGAAAAATATCTGCGTCTCTGCAGGTTGGACGGTAGACGAGATTAAGCGGACTGAGTTCCCAGAGATCGCAACCATAACCATAATCAAAACATTGAATTGCTCGAGAATGGGGCCCTGCAAAGTAAAGATGACTATACAGGGAGGGAAAATAAAAATTCTTTTCCGAAACTGGAAAGGGCATATTGTTGAGCAAATTTTAAATGGTCTCACCTACTCTTCACTTCAAGATTGGGAAAATGATGTTAGAAAAAGATATTGACAAGCGCGCGACGAGCTTTAAGGGTCGGGGAATAGACTGGAAAACTCTGAGCGGCTAAAAGCCGTGTGCTATGAATCCACTGGTCCAACAATTGAGTTAGAAAAAATTAAATAGATATTTTCTAAGTACTCACCCATCAAAACTACGTCTGACGACGCTAGCGATGGAGGCGCGGGTCGGAATCGAACCGGCGTTAACGGAGTTGCAGTCCGCTGCATGACCACTCTGCCACCGCGCCTTTGGATAGGCTACCAATCGATCCATGAATAGCCC
>NZXB01000049.1 GCA_002701765.1 Porticoccaceae bacterium | reverse complement strand
GGGCTCAGGTTCTGGCTCAGGTGCTGGTGCTGGATCATCATCATCATCTAACGCATTGGCAAGCACAGCTGCGCCAACCACTCCCAAGGCCACCGCAGTTGGCACCGACAGGCCACCGACGCTTCCAGCTGCTTTTCCTTGAGCCGCAGGCTCTCCGCCAGCATCTGGCACAGATGATTCAGCTGCTGATTCTTCGCTTCCACTTTGGGCAAAACCCGCCGGTGCAACCAGAACGGAGGAAATTGCTAGGGCAAGAACTTTCTTTGTGAACATAATATAATCCTTTCTTAACGGGCTATATGGGAAACCATTCCAATCAGTCGGCCACCGAGAATCTCAATAGTCGCCAACACCTAGTCTTTCAGTTTGGAAAGACAAGGCCACCCCCTGGTATGCATTTTACCCCAATACCTTTCTTGACTCACCATTATAGTTTACAGCAACTACAGTGTGCAAGGTTCCTTAAACACATAATATTCCGCTGCAACATATATGCAAGAAAAATCTTTCGGCCAATATACGTCACATTGCATCTGTAACCGCTTTTTATCTGGTCAAGGCCTACTTAAGGGTAGACTCCTCAAGAAATATCGCAATATCCCATGACGGTATTTTTGAGTCTGCCGGATTAAGATACGCAAAGTGCAAAGAGATGATGGCTAAGAGCTTAAAACCGTTATTTGGTCGCGCATTTTAGGGATCATGTATCGTCCAAGATCTTTAAAATCTCATCTCTTCGCTGATACAACAACTCCTGATCACCTCTAGTTTCTATGTTTAGTCGGACCAAAGGTTCCGTATTACTCATTCGAAGATTAAATCGCCAATTACCAAAATCCATCGAGATCCCATCAGTGGTGTCTATTGACAAAGCCATTTTCTCATAGTTTACAAGCACTCGATCGATGGCTTTGCTAGGATCTTCAATCGCGCGGTTAATTTCCCCTGGAGATGGGTAAGAATCGATCATTTCGTCCACCATTTCTGACAATGGACGCCTACCTAAACACATCAGTTGCATGACCAACAACCAAGGTATCATACCGCTATCACAAAAGTAAAAGTCTCTGAAATAATGATGGGCACTCATCTCACCACCATAAACTGCATTTTCGAGTCTCATTCGTTCCTTAATGAAAGCGTGTCCAGTCTTAGACATGACCGCTCGACCTCCGAATCGTCCTGTGAGGTCAATGGTATTCCAAATCAAACGAGGATCATGAATTATGGTGGAAGCAGGATCTTTCTCCAAAAAAAATTTAGCCAATAATCCAACGACATAGTAACCCTCGATGAAACGACCATTCTCATCTACGAAAAAACACCTGTCAAAATCCCCATCCCAAGCCAAGCCAATATCAGCTTTATTGTCGAGCACTGCCTCAATGGTCGGAGCGCGGTTCTGATGCAAAATAGGATTAGGAATACCATTTGGAAATAATCCATCGGGTTCATTAAAAATTTTTATAAATTGTATCGGCATCCCAAGTTCGATAAATCGATTCTCAATGGCATCAATTATTTTTCCCGCACAACCATTACCCGCATTGCAGACCAACCTTTTTGGTGTCAAAGACGACTGGTCAATATAGCTCAATAGGTGATCTACATACTCAGTTGTCAAATCCAATTCTCTGAAACCGCCCCGCGTTTTAGCGAGGATAAACTCATTTTTTTGAGCAAGCTTTTGAATTTCGAGAAGCCCTGTGTCCGAGCTGATCGGACGCGAATTTTGTCTCACCAATTTCATGCCATTGAAGTCGATGGGGTTATGGCTGGCTGTTACTTCAACCCCGCCATCACATCCCAGAAAAGATGTAGCAAAATAGATTTCCTCTGTACCGACCGTGCCAATATCTATTACATCAACGCCCGAGTCTCTCAGGCCTTCGCTTAACGCAAGTTTTAGGGATGAACTTGATGTCCGTATGTCTCCGCCAACTACTACCTCGTTGGCATTCAAGAAGGTCGCATAAGCACACCCGATGCGATAGGCGATATTTTCATTTAGCTCCGAACCCAGACGGCCTCGGATATCATAAGCTTTAAAACATGTTAATTCTTTCATTTGCTCAATCTTTCCCTAGGGGTAAATATCATTCCAAAGCGCCTTTTCGATCACGATTGTTCAGAGTCAAATTGACAAAAATATATGTGGTATCTATAGTCCGATCAATCTAGCTCCCCTAAAAAGCTTTTGGCCCAGGTGGTGAAATTGGTAGACACGCTAGCTTCAGGTGCTAGTGCTCGCAAGGGCGTGGAGGTTCAAGTCCTCTCCTGGGCACCATAAATTGGTAATGGCTATTCTATAGTGTAATGCCTTCTGTTAGAACTCAACCAAGCAAAGAACAGCTATTGAGAAGTTTGTGAACCAATTTTCTCCGGGCTCGCTTCCTCAAACCTCGATGCCAAAGTCCATATCATGGATGTTTGACGGCCGCAGTTATCTGCGATCAACCTGCAAGCACGTTCAAGAACCGATCCCCAAACAATCTCTAGCTTCCTTCAACGGCATAGTATTCCGCACCAGAGTAGATATTCGGTTCCGCACAAGTTGCCGTGTCAGCAAGCTTTGCTGCCAACTCCGTGCCAGTGGATTCCCAGTTCGCGTTTCCAGCTGCCATAGCTTCGAAATCGGGGTGCCAGTTGAACCAGTAGAAATCTGAAGGATCGTCTCCAACCGGCATATAGATACCATAAGCGAACCTTGTGCCAGTGCCATTGGTCTCCAACCACTGGGCAAATTCGGCAACATTAGCATCAAGATCCGCTTTCGATTTGCCCTCATTAAAGGTGCATGCAATTTCGCCTGCTGCAAAGCTGTCCCAATCTTCTAAAGCGATTGTATCTGGCGCTGGAAATTGAGTGGTATAAGCAAAGATCTCGCTGTCGTCACAGTCTAAAACACCCGTGAATTTTTCACTCCAAGCTTGGCCCGCCTCGTCTGAGCGCCATTCAGCCCATCCTGCCTCAGCCGCCTGCTGAGATGTCCACTGGATTTCCCACCACCAATTTGCATTTTGATTTTTTCCTTCAACTGGGGCATATCCGCCTATCCAGGCAATCTGATCCGAGAGCGCTAGCGCATTAAACTCAGTTATCATAGTTTTGAGATTTTCCTCTGAATAATCAGAGCCCGTTGTGCATGACAGAAATTCGTTAAAAAAACGGTCTGTTTGAGCAATCTCTGTGCTGTCCTCAACGACATTTTCCTTCTCTGGCTGAACCATCTCGTTTTTGTTGTCCGCACAACCAGCAAACCCGAAAACTAGTATTAGAGGTAAAAACAGTTTTTTATAGCTATTCATAAGGGAATCTCCAATTTATTCATAAAATAATAGGTTGAAGACTAGCCTAACAAACAACCAGATGTCCAATATAATGTGAATTTAGAGGTCTAAACTATTGGCGACGTCTTCAATCTCGGAGGGTGTTCGGCCCAATACCGAATACTAAACGAGCAACCTGTTTGAATAAGAGTCAAGCCTTTTCTCGAAAGACGGACTTTGAGTTCGCTGATTCCAGTCATATAACCTAACTTCGGCCTTATCTTGTAGCCAATATCCTGTCGATTGAGGCAATAAAAACATCTAATCGTTCTCTAAACCTGTCGAGTTGCGATTCAGAGGCCTCTTCAAAAATATTTGAAATTAAGTCGATAGTTATCTCACGATTTTTTTTTAATTTAGACTGAAACTTGCTATCCCCAATGCTGCTGATTTGTTTCAAGTGAGAAATCAATGCCATTTCATACAGCGGGTCACTTCTTTCGTAAAGCAACACCAGAAGCTGTGCTGTCCATTCTTTCCGATGAAGCGACCATTGTAATCTCAAGTCATCCATTGCGCTGGCACGCGCAACAACCTTTTTTATCTGGCTATCCGTCAGCTGAATTTTGATCCGTTTAAAGCCGGCAATATATCTCTCTAATAGAACATCAGAGTATTCCTTTTGACCCCCTGCTATTTCGCTATCCCAATCATTCTGGGTCGACACCAAGTACTTTTCAATTTCAAGTATTTGTTTTTTACTGAGAGTTTTCGAAAATTTAACGAAAGGAATCTCGAAAAAGTGACCTGTCTTGATATATAAATCCCTCGCATAATCATATAGTTGCAATGTTAATTCTCCAGAATTTTCATGGTTGATTTCTCTCAGTTGTAGAAGCAATGCTTTAACCTTGGGTAGTTCGTTTTTAGCCAGCCAATTCTGATAATCCTTAGAAAACTTTGCGATTTGAGATTGCTGTTCCACCGAGAAATCGGCATATTCATTGAAAGAACTAGCCAGGTAGTCATCTATTCGTTCGAAGGCCCAAGATCCAGCAATCGAACAGGAAACCGCGCTGAAAAAAAATATTGTTAAAAGATAAAGTTTAAGTTGTCTTACCATTATTAATGTCCTGCCCAGGATCATAGAGTCTTATTGATGCGTTTGGTTGCAATCTATTAAAAACACATATGCTCATAGAAACTGCCCGGATATAGTAAAAATTTCGTTTAGCTATTGTAAAATTTCCCGACTCTCCCGTTTGGCCTAAGCCGCCGATTTGCGGCCCAAGACCGAGCCAAGTCTAAAGCACGTCATCATGCATGGTCACTGGCCGTCCATACAGTTTTTCTGGCTCACCCAAATGATTTTCAATAGCCTGAGTTTGGAGATATCGGGGCGGAAATTCTGGAATGCCGGGTTCAATGATAATTTCAAGCCCATGGCTCTTCCCCTTTTTTTACCAATTTTAATTGCCATTATAATCTTCGACGGAGTGCCGTAGTTCGCAGCGCCAATGTCATCGCCCTCACCCCATTAAGAGAGCGCTCATTCTTCCGCTCCGACCATCTCAAAAACAACAAGTCCTATAATTAGGGCGCCAAAGACATTTTTTTAAAATCCNCATAAACATTTCNTCAAAAACATTTGANTCTANATTCAAGCNCTTTTTCNNAGAAACTNTCTTGATTANNTGCGNAATCTCTNCCCGTTAACTCNAGACGCCGTTTTATTGACTCCCAAGCACGTCAATATAGGCTGGATCACTGCAGGTCAATGTGATTGGAAAAGAACCACCANGCATCTCAGTGCANATAACAATTCCCTGCGCNATAATATTATCCGCTTTCACTATTTAAGTATGTTACCAGATCCTGTATCCATGATCTTGTGGGTGATTCCAATTTCTTTTGCATCACGCGCGGTCCAAGCACTCAAAAGATCCTGACGTGATTTGAGTCCTTCACAAGGAATTGCATGCCCAACCACATAGTTTGTGCCTTCATGCCTGTTTTCCCACATGAGTTGGTGTGCCTCTGGAGCATCTTCCATGCTAATTGTTTTCGGAGGAAGAATTTGAATTTGCCCTGTTGCAACCTTCTTTTGCATTTCTATAAATTCCTGCGCAGTATTTAAGTGAGTTCCGCGAATTTCAGCGGTTGGCATTAAAATGCATCGTTGCCTCGTCCAAACCTGCGGCGCGTAGAAGCTAAAACGCTTATGAGCAAGATCTTCTGAGTAAACCACCTTTCCGATATTTGGTTTCACGAGGGCGCATGATAAGGCAAGGGTGTCCCGGTGACTCCGCTCGAACACAACATCTGGCTGCCCAACTCCGTCATGCGCACNACTCAAGATTGCNCGAATGGCNGAGCCTATCGGTTTTACCGTTCGGTCNGAGAATCTTCGGATTGCTGCTTTAAAAGATGGCTGATCTTTGAATGGATCAGGCAAAATAGCAAGCGGTCTTGGTGGATCAAAGTCATCGCCCAAGCGACGCTCAAGTTCTTNGNTACTTACGACACCCTGCATANGAACACCAAAGCCCATCGATACTACAAAATCCCTCTGAGAGTTTGTGTCACACAAAACTGCAACTACACATCCGAGTTTGCATCCGATTTCTATNGCTTCAATAGCNAGAGCGTCTATAACTCCGTCGTCAGCACCTGGACCATAAACTACAAGTAAGTTTTCACCTCCTCTCAGTCCAGCTTTGTCGAGCATATGTTTAGGCGTGCACGTCCCGCCTTTACCCATAAAGCTAAAATGGTAGCCTGAAGTCGCACCAAAGAAGGTTAAGATACCGTGTTGACCTAAAAGTTGGAATGACCTCGAAAAAACGCTTTCGCCAGCATGCGAAAGTACATAATTTATCTGGCCATCAGCAAGCCGATGCGTCTCGTTAACAAATTCAACACCAGCCTCTTCCCATTCGCTCCAGAGATCGGGGTCGATGGGAACGGGTGTAAAGATGTGCGACCATCNGGGGTCTTTTCTGTTGATTGAACGCCCACCTTCGGAANCCACGCGAATCGAACGTGCATGNCTTGACACCATTCCAACAACGGATAGGCCGCTGGCAATGGCTGTCCTCATGCAGTCCAGACCAGTCCCCGTTGCCGCGCCCTCGACAAAAAGGCATTTTCCTGCCCTGATGTCGAGGGTGGTATATAACGCTCTATGCACCGTACCTAATTTCAATCCATAACAACCGGCTTNTTCTATTGTCAGTCCTGNCANTTTTTTNTGNAGNTGTGGACCTTGNACTNTTAAGAATTGGGCATGACTNCCATCGTTGCGCTCGTAACCCTGAATGCGAAAATCTGCTGCCATTGGATCTGCTCCATAAATTGGCGATAGGATATCGCTTTGTCCAGAATAAATAGTGACCAAATCTCCAATACTGATACGCCCCTCCTCGACAAGCTCTGAGCCCAATTGAACTACCAATGCAACACCACCCGATCCCGTAACTTGGATATCAGTATCTCNCGAGTCAAACGGCGATACCGGNATTCCGGTTATTGCCCAGATGTCATTGAAATTCATTTCAGAGGCTAGNACGTAAACTAGAGCNTCATTGGGACCNGGTCGCGGNGTNTCCATAATTAGAAGTTTTTCCACATCAGCTGGATCTCCNTGAATCGGTTTACCATCAAGTTCTGATCGGGTAATGCCCAAACCAAACTGATACTCAGGGATTGTTGTCACGCCGGGATAAAAGCTGGAGCCGAGAGGCAATAAGCGCCCAGTTTTTTCAAGTTCTCGGCGCATGGCTTCGTCAGCGAAAGGCGAAATTGCTGGATGTTTAAGTGGCAGAGGGGCGCTGCGCTTCTCGAGAAAAGCTTCAATACCCGCAACACCTAGTTCTTCTGAAATCATTGCTTTGGCAAAAAGATCGGCCTCTCTGACCAAACCTCGCGCTATACCATGCTTGGACCCATATGCCACGGATTCAAGGATCAAATCGACAGTCTCTGAACGACCGCTCGCTCTTGCCTGAGCAATTGTGGATACAAGTCTTTCGTCTGCNAACAAAGACTGATCGTAATTTATGCTTCGCTCCAAAGTCGAAAGATATTCTGAATGCCTGGTTAACTGCGATTCCAATATCGAGCTCCCCCCAAAATGGGCCCTCAAAACCCGAATAGCAGCCTCTAAAATCCCTTCCTTTGTCAAATCGACGATCTCCTGCACAAGACCAACTGCCATAGCTTCGTCTGCTGTAATGGAACGACCACCAATCATCATTCGAAGCGCATAAGTTATTCCTTNTGATCCTTGTCTGTCGAATAATTTTCTGGTGAGCCGCTGGGTCCCGCCATAGCCNGGTAATAAATTNAGATTNATTTCAGGCTGTCCAAATTTCGAACTTTTAAGCGCTATCACATAATTACAGGCCAGCACTAATTCGCTCCCTCCTCCCAAAGCGTGACCATTAACTGCGGCAATTACAGGCATNNCGAGNTTTTCAAGGGCAGTAAAGGCGNCATGCGCGGAATTAGGCAGGGCTCGGGCAGAATCAATATTTCCGTTCTTGCCTATTTCGAGAAGTTCTTTTATNTCAGCNCCTCCCGCAAAAGTTTTACCTGTCCCCGTCACAACTAAGGCTTTTAGATCANCTCGAAGGGCTATTTGCTGCAACGCACTATTGAATTCGTCTAAAGTGCGCTCAGAGAGGGCGTTTACTGGTGCGTTCTCAATATAAATAAGCCCGACACCAAAATCAGGAGGGATTAAATGAGTTTCAAAACGAATATATCGCCAAGACTTAGCGATATGCGCCGACTCGGTCACATCTCTTAGTGCCTTNCAGATATTAATTGTCTCCTGAATTTCACGGATAATATGAGGATTTCGAAGGGTTGAGAGGTCACCTAAATCCTCATCGATTAAAATACTTCTCAATGCCCGACGCATATATTTTCCTGATCGAGTTTCCGGAAAAGCTGAGACAGTTAAGAAGTCGGATGGAACAGCGGTTACACCTTTTTCACTGCGCACCAAACTTTTTAAACGACCAATATCATCATCGTTTAATTTCCGCCCATTAACACCCAAAATAAAAGCAACTGGGATCTCTCCTTTCTCTTGATGAGGGGCTCCCACCACCACCACATTGCCCACAGGGGAATCCCGNTGTNTGGTTTTATCTTTTAGTATTGCCCCCTCGATCTCCTCGGTGCCAATCCGGTGACCTGAGACATTGATAACATCATCGGANCGCCCATGCAGCGTGAAACNACCATCCACNCCTNTCCTNGCATAATCGCCCTGCGTGTAGCTATACCGCCCTCTCCATCGCGTAAAATANGCNTCTGTAAAGCGACCTCGATCACCACACCAATTGACCTCAAACAACTGATCAGTATTTCCCCAGATCGTTCGAGCCAGATACGGATACGGATTGGTAATCACTAGTTCTCCTTTTTCACCTTCCTCTGCTACGCGCCATTCTATAACCTGTCCTGATTCATCAGATGCTGTTGCTATACGAACCTCGGCCTGAATCCAAGGCAAAGGCCATGTCTTTGCATCAGCCAGTAAGGTTTTATACCCGCCCCAAGGACACGAAAAAACCATACCTCCATGCTCGGTCGCCCAATATGAATTTATGTAGTTTTGACAGATGCTTTCCATCCCATACTTTTGGACAGCTGGAGAAACTGGCTCGGCACAGAAAGTACTGACCCTGAGGGTTGATGTGTCATACATTTCGACATCACCTTGACTTGCTGGATCGGTCATTACAGCCTTTAGGAAGGTTGCCCCTGCTTTAAAGATCGTTACCTTATGACGCTCGATTATAGAAGCAAAGCGACCCGCTTGAGGATAGAGCGGGGAACCTTCGGCAATAATGCTGGTGAGCCCAAAAGAGAGAGGAGCAGCAATGAGATAACTCTGCCCAGTTATCCAACCAGGATCAGCGATGACATAGCAGCGATCGCTTTTTGTTGCATTAAATATCACCCGCATTGTATGAGTTATACCTGCTAACCATCCGCCGTGAGAGTGAACCAATCCTTTCGGCTTTCCTGTTGAACCGGATGTATAAATAAAAAATAAAGGCCAATTTGCCTCGACTGGTTTAGCGCGACAAAAACTATTCATTGCAACCCAAAAATCCTTTTCACTCAGGGAGTTCAAGGCATCAAGTGTCTTGATATCAAGAAATTTACGCATTCTTTTTCGCGATTGATCTACCAACTGATGGGAAGAAACATCTCTGGCATAATCTGCAGTCTTTTGACCTGTGTACCTGACTACGATCACTTTTTCGATTGAATGCGAAATTTTTGCTAATCGCTTTGCCACATGTGTTCGAAGGCGAGCCGTTACCTCTGCATCTAGTAGACTTTCCTCAGATAGCGCTGCCCCCAAAGCCAGTGTCAAGTCTGAGCGCTCAATGGTTATTTCACCTTCTAAACTGGTGGCAACTTTCAAAAAAAGACTCTCTCCAGTTTCAGATATATCAAATTCGGAAATTATCTCTCTAAGAACAGACAACGCTGCTTGCAAAGGAATATACTCATCTAGTGCCGGATCTGTGTAAGCATTTTTAAATGGAATGATCTCGGCATTTCTATAGCCGCTGTCCGTCGTCACAATAACTTTGGCTCCAGCATCATGAATTCTATCGGACAACGTTTTCGCGGAGAACCCACCAAATACTGGTGTATAGATTATTCCCAGTCTTTTGGCAGCTAGCGTATAGTAGATATTTTCAAGAATATTAGGCATATTGAAAACAACCCGATCTCCCATTTTTAAGCCCAGAGATCGCAGAGTATCTGCTCGCAATACTGTTTCAAAAAGCAATTTTCGATACGTTATTTTGTGCTCGACAACAGGTCCTCCGCGGCCATCATTCTTTGATGGATCCCAGCGGTCACCTTCAAAGATAAAGGCAGTATTCTGCCCTCGACCTGCCAGCAAATGACGATCGATTTCATTGAAACAAGCATTGGTCATTCCACCGACATACCACCGGAAACAGGGAGATTGGGAATCATCTAGCGTGTCTGTCCAAGGAACATAAGATTCGGTCACTGGAGTTGCGTAGTCGCCGGTAGAGTCACAAAACCGGACCACTCGCCGTTATCTCTCTGGTTCAACCACATAGAGCTGTTTTCATCAAACCAATGTAACTCTCTCGCGGCCATCATTGCGAAAAAAGAGCTTGGATCATCGGCCAATTGATCTCTCAAAGAATCTTCTCGACTTTGAGAATGCAAGAGTGCCCAAGAGTTTTCAGAGGTTTTCATGGCTGATGCATCTTCCCGTGTTTCATCTCCAACTTACTATCACTATGGACTCTTTCTGATATTAACTGTCCATAAACTTCATAATGTCAAACAATCAACTATACTTTCGATCAGATTAGGCCTGTATACCAACGATATTACAAAAAATAGAGGCTATCTGCACAGCCATCAGATCTATTCTATGATTGTGTTTCAAGATGATTGTTCGAAAAATTCAAACTTATCTTTGATCAAGGCGGTTATAATGCCCAGTGTAAAGCCTCAAGTGGATTGGCACCAGCTAGGTAGGAGCGGCCCGATGTCTGATGAAAAATACTATGAAAATGATCATATTTGGTCATCTGGATTTGAGCATTCATCAGACGAAATTGAGCGATTGAGCGCAATAAAAAACTTGATAGCAAAAGAGGCAACTTCTGTTCTAGATGTAGGCTGCGGGAACGGTCATTTCGTGAATAGCCTGCTTGAGGTAGATGCGATTGATCGGGTATGCGGCGTAGACCGAAGCAGATCAGCTTTGAGCTATGTAAAATCAGAAAAATATGAAGCTTCAGCAGATAATCTTCCGTTTGAAGACGATGAGTTTGATCTAGTATGCGCTTTTGAAGTACTGGAGCATCTGCCAATTGCTATTTATGAAAGCGCCATTCGTGAGATCACAAGAGTTGCCAAAAAGCAAGTATTGATAAGCGTACCTTTTATGGAAAATCAGCGCTCGGAGCTCATATCTTGTCCCAAATGCTTTTGTGCCTTTAATAGAAGTTATCACCTTCGGCGTTTTGACCGTGACACGATGCGAAGCCTGTTTGATGATTTAAACCATAAGCCTCTGCTTCAAGATATAAGAGTTTGCGGGACAGTGCGAATCTATTGGGGGCTTTCCATNTTAAAACGAGTAGTTTTCGGTTTCAGAAACCCATCCCTCCCACCTAATGCCGTATGCCCTCATTGCGGCTTCACANCAATNCNAGTTAGCCATGGTAACGANAGTATNCATGGACCGCNGCTAANCCNCCCTAGTTCATTTCAACAAGTCGGGCAGTTTCTACGTAAGATGCTTCCCTCGTCAATTCAAGCCAGATGGGTNATCGCGTCTTACGCCTTTAACCCAGTCGATCCGGACCNCCGGTAGTTATTTGTCAGCGTGGATTCATGGTTTCTGCATACAATGCCTACTCGTTAACGAAAAATTTACAACCGTGAATCCCTGCTGCTATTAGGGTAAGATCATGGTTGAACCATATCAAAAGGATCTGATGCACGTGTCNCCGGTCAAAAAAGTTGTTTTAGCTTACTCAGGAGGCTTGGATACATCTGTTATTGTTAGGTGGCTTCAAGAGAATTATGATTGCGAAGTGGTGACCTTCACTGCTGATATTGGTCAGGGCGAAGAAGTGGAGCCTGCCCGCGCAAAGGCTGAAGCTTTAGGAGTCCGAGAAATTTTTATCGAAGATCTCCGAGANGANTATGCGCAAGATTTTGTCTTCCCGATGTTTCGAGCAAATACACTCTACGAAGGTGAATATCTGTTAGGGACTTCTATCGCCCGACCATTAATCACAAAGCGATTGATCGAGATTGCTGAAGAAACTGATGCGGACGCTATCTCGCATGGAGCTACCGGCAAAGGAAATGATCAAGTGCGCTTCGAACTCGGGGCATATGCTCTAAAACCTGACATCAAGATCATTGCTCCGTGGCGCGAATGGNACCTCAATTCGCGNGTTAAGCTCATGGACTACTGCAANTCCAATNACATTCCAGTGGAAATGCANAGAGGCAATAAGTCTCCGTACTCGATGGATGCAAACTTGTTGCATATATCCTACGAGGGAGGAAACCTCGAAGACCCATGGGAAGAACCAGAGGAAGCAATGTGGCGCTGGACAGTATCACCCGAAACCGCGCCAGATAGGCCTACTTTCGTCACATTAACTTATACATCAGGCGACATAACGGCAGTGGATGCAATGCCCTTGTCACCNGCAAACGTGATCGAGAAACTAAATGTCGTTGCCGGTCAACATGGTATCGGTCGCACCGATATCGTCGAGAACAGGTATGTCGGCATGAAATCGAGAGGTTGTTATGAAACACCCGCTGGCACTCTCATGCTAAAGGCTCATAGAGCGATTGAATCACTTACCCTTGATAGAGAGGTAGCACATTTAAAAGATGAACTGATGCCGCGATATGCAAAGCTTATATATAATGGCTACTGGTGGGCGCCGGAGCGACAGATCTTGCAAACGGCGATAGATGAAAGTCAAAAAGTGGTTAATGGTGAAGTCAAACTAAAGTTATATAAAGGTTGTGTCAGCGTGGTTGGAAGAAAGTCCGAGAGTGATAGCCTGTTCGACGAAAACATTGCTACCTTTGAGGAAGATGAAGGCGCTTACAATCAATCAGATGCTGAAGGATTCATNAAGCTTAACGCATTGCGCTTNAGAACTGCGTCATCCAGAGGACGAAAATTCTAAGAGCCAATTCGTTAGGTTTTAAAAAGTCAATAATGATATCGGGGGAGAGAAAACATGACTGATTTTGAGCAGTTGAACCGACAAGAACTGGCTGAAGTCAGAAACCTATTGGAGATTGAGAAAATCAAGACTTTGCGGATGCAATATTCCTACCTAATGGATAGTCGTCAACTCCCCGCTTTCTATGACCTATTTGATGAAGAAGCATTATGTGAATTTGGACCTTATGGCGTTTGGAAAGGAAGNGATCAAATTNTTGANAATTTTAATGCCGTATTTGAAGACACTTTGGACGACGCTTTCTGGTCAATGCATGCTAATACTGGCCATCAGGTTAAGATTACTGGGCCGAGCAGTGCCCAAGGCCAAATTTATCTTCTAGACATCGTCACTGACAAANAGCCTGATGAGAATCCCTTCTTNTGGTTNGCNGTGTATGATGAAGATTATGTTAAAANAGGCGANGAATGGAAAATCAAACGCTCAAGCATTCACTTCCTTTGGCCAGAAAAACACCTCGATCCGAAATTTATAGGGCGTTGACAGAGAATGACCAGAGTAATTTACTCAACCGCACTTACTCAAAAANAAAGCAAAGGAACTTTAATCATAATGATTAGCCAAAACGTTCAAAGAGCCTGTGCAAAGGCATTCGTTATAATTTTATTTTGGGCATTTTCACCTTTGTTAAAAGCTCTGCCGATTATCACTGATAAAGAGATTTCGGATAATACCAATACATCCGATTGGCTCGCCTATGGCCGAACTCACAACGAACAACGTTACAGCCCGCTGGATCAGATCAATCTTAAAAACGTATCTCAACTTGGGGTCGAATGGTATTTAAATCTCCCAAACGATGTNGGTCTGGTNGCTACGCCCCTTGTTTCAGAGGGTGTACTATACTTCGTTGGAACAATGAATATCATTCGAGCAGTTGATGCGAGAAGCGGAANAATATTATGGAGATATGATCCAAAAGTCGGCCAAGCGATCGCCGGGANAAAGCAAGTCGGATATGTACATAACCGCGGTCTATCGATTTATGGCGACAAATTATTTTTATCTACATGGGATGGACGCCTAATAGCGCTCAACATTAAAACAGGCAAACAGGTATGGACCACCCGAACTTACGATCAAAACGAACCACGCTGGATNACGGGACACCCTAAAGCTTTCAAGGGGAAGGTGTTGTTGGGTAATGGAGGAACTGAAACTGGACCGACACGTGGCTATGTTTCCGCTTATGATACGGAGACTGGAGACCTGGCATGGAGGTTTTATATAGTGCCGGGCAATCCCGAGGATGGTTTTGAAAATCCTGCAATGGAGATGGCTGCTAAGACATGGAAAGGAGAATGGTGGAAACACGGGGGCGGTGGTCATGCCTGGCATGGATACACCTACGATGACGAGTTAGACATTCTCTTGATAGGAACGGGTAATGGATCGCCCTGGAATCAGAGAATAAGAAGCCCGGGCGGCGGAGACAACCTGTTTCTCTGCTCAATTGTTGCGCTTGACCCTGATACAGGAAAGTACTTGTGGCACTACCAAACAACGCCCGGCGAAGAATGGGACTATAACTCAACGATGGACATTGTCCTCGCTGATCTTGAGATNGAAGGCGAAACCGTCAAAGCGCTAATGCATGCGCCTAAGAATGGGTTTTTCTATGTCATAAATCGAGAAACCGGGCAGCTAATATCAGCCGAAAAGTATGCAGACGTCAATTGGGCTAGTCATGTCGACCTTGAAACCGGTCGTCCCNTCGAAGTTGAGGGCGCGCGTTATAATAAAAGTAGTTCCTACATTTTGCCAGGTCCAAGCGGAGCGCATACATGGCATGCTATGTCCTACAGCCCCATTACCAAACTAGTGTATCTTCCTACTTTGCATGCTGGTATCGGCATGGATGACAGCGAGATACCCGACGACTGGGCGTTAAAACCATTTGACTGGGGCTTTGGCGTAAACTTCGATTTTAAACCGCCAGTGCGAGACTATGATGGCTCGCTTCAAGCATGGGATCCAGTTGAGCAAAAAGCTGTTTGGGAAGTCCCACAGAAGCTTGCTTACGCTGCAGGAACAATGGTTACAGCGGGAGGCATTGTATTTCAGGGTGCCCCTGATGGTTTCTTTTATGGCTATGATGCTTCGAATGGACAGATTGTTTGGAAGTATGATGCCGGGCTTGGCATCTCTGCTCCTCCAATAACGTACAGTNTTGACGGCCATCAGTATATTTCACTTTTAGTCGGCTTTGGTGGTGGGTGGGCTAATGGCGCCAGCACCAATTCTTCTCTTGGTTGGTCCTATGGAATTCATACTAGGAGACTGATCACTTTTTCTTTATCGGGAAAAGAGTCTGTTCCGAAACAACCGCTCCCATATTTTCCCAAACCTCTTGTAGAGCAGGACTTTGTGGTTAAGAAAGGTCTTGCGGACGCAGGCGCGGCAATATATCAACAAAAAGGTTGTTGGCAATGCCATGGTTTTGACGCGCCTGGCGGGGTTGCGCCCTATCTGCCTGCATCGTCACTTACCCTATCTACTATGAATCCTGCTCTTGCCGCCGTCGTGAGGGATGGAGGTCGAACCGACAGAGGAATGCCAGCTTTCCCAGATATTTCGGACGATCAGTTGCACGCGCTAATGCACTATTTTAGGGGCGTTGCTAATTCAGTCGCAGCCAGAACGCTTGATAAAAACGATTAGCGAGCCGAGTTCAAGTCATCAACTTTTCAGCAACCGCAATTCAAAGAAACGGCCACACAAAGGTAAGGTTTAGAAATCGTGTGTCTAAAATAGCTAGTTTTCGTTTGGCATCCGTCTATTTATCCGTCATACCCTCCGACTGCTTTAACTTCTAGGTATTCCTCAAAGCCATGGCCGCCCCACTCTCTGCCGTTTCCAGACTGTTTGTATCCGCCAAATGGGGCACTAAACCCGCAGAATGCTCCATTAATATCGACATTGCCGGCACGAATCCTTGAAGCAACGTCACGAGCATGGCTCATATCTCCACTTTGCACATAGCCCGCTAGACCATAGGCAGTATCATTTGCGATATCAATGGCCTCGTCTTCAGTTTCATATGGAATCATGGTTAGCACTGGGCCAAATATTTCTTCACGGGCTATAGTCATCTCGTTATTGGCTTCAGAGAAGACAGTTGGACGAACAAAGTAGCCGGTATTGATACCTTCTGGACGGCCGGTTCCACCGACAACCAATTTAGCCCCTTCCTGTATCCCTTTTGCAATAAGTCCTTGAATTTTATTGAACTGGACTTCAGATACTGCAGGTCCCATTGTCGTACCTTCATCCTGGGGATCACCGATTTTCACTGCCTGAGTTACCCTTTTTGCTATTTCCTCTGCTTCAGACAATTTATTCACAGGCACCAGCATCCTAGAAGGCGCATTGCATGACTGGCCAGTGTTAAGATACATTTGACTAATGCCTCGGGTTACGGCGTCTTCAAGATTAGCATCATCTAAAATAATGTTTGGCGACTTCCCTCCGAGCTCTAACGTGACGCGCTTTACCGTGGGGGCAGCATTCTGAGAGACGAGCGATCCTGCTCGCGTCGATCCCGTAAATGATATAAGTTCTACATCTGGATGTTTTGATAGCGCAGTACCGACACCTTCTCCATCTCCATTGACCAAGTTGAATACCCCGTCTGGAACGCCCGCCTCATGCATTATCTCAGCGAATATATATCCGGAAAGAGGAGCAACTTCACTGGGCTTTAAAATCATAGTACAACCAACCGCAAGCGCTGGAGCCACCTTACAGGCAATCTGATTTGCTGGCCAATTCCATGGGGTAATCATCCCACAGACGCCAATCGGTTCTTTGAAGATTCTTGTTGTACCGCACTCCTCTTCAAATTTGAAATCCTTGAGGATCTTAATTGCCTCTTCTAGATGGACTTGACCCAAATAAGCTTGCGTGCCGCTTGCAAGGGACTGCGGTGCACCCATCTCCTCGCGAATGCACTCGGCCATGGTTGCGTAGTTTTTCTTATATGCCGCCACGCAGCTCTCAAGCAATTCTATCCGCTCGGTCCGATCCGTTCGGCTAAAACTTTGGAAGGCATGTTTCGCCGCCGAAACTGCAGTATCCACATCCTTTGATGAACCAAGCGATATCGTGGCGCACACATCCTCTGTTGCGGGGTTGTAGACATTAAAGTCATTTCGAGCAACTGGATCTACCCATTGTCCATCAATGTAAAACTTATCAAATTTCCGCATAGCTATCTCCGATAGTCAGAACAGTTTATTATGAATTTCTAACCAATAATCTTTCAAGGTTCTCATGTGCCGGTGTTATTTGGCGTTTGTATTGTGATAGAAAACGTTTCATTTTCCCATTGCTCGTTCACTATCACAAAGCAGGTGTTTTTCTTCCCTCAGTATTCATTAGGCAAATCGGATGACAGAGTGCAAAACATAAACGCGGTCCAAACAATAAATGGGCTAACCAAAAATGTTTATCAACCCAGCGCTGGTTTCAAGAAATCTCACTGTGACGATTTTTGCAACCGCAGTGTTTCAGCCTTTATCATGGTTCTGAGTTCGTCTAAATTATCCTCAACCTTTGCAGCCGCGATTTGGCCGCTTCGAGCAACTAGTCTCGGCATCAATTCGAGGGTTTTCTTCCCTACTTTTGACGAGTAAAAAGCATTTATT
>NZXB01000048.1 GCA_002701765.1 Porticoccaceae bacterium | reverse complement strand
AAACGACTGCGCACGCCAGCGTGGGCTACAGCAAACTCGAGGAAGAAATAAACGATAACCTTTTGAGGGTAAGCACTAATCAGTCTAAAGGGGGAAACAGGTTCAGCAATATTACTGTGGAGGATCTAGCCGTCGTGGGAGCAACGTTTAGGGACCCAAACGTGCGAGTGTTTGACAGATTTGTAGCTGAAGAGACTGAATCCAAAAACCTGGATGCCGGCATTGAATGGGAATCAGGAGCATGGTTGGTTTCAGTGGGCGCTTGGTTATCGCAGCAAGACGCCGAGCGAGAGCAGCGTGATGCTTTCTTTGAAAAACGTCAGACCGTTACGATGACCTTTGGCACGTCCGCAAACTTGTCCAACTTCAGCATCGACCTGACAAAGCCTGAGGATATCAATGCGCTCCCATTTACCAGGTGGAGGTCTCTCCCTTACTCTGTAGAATCGGAGGTTACAACATTTAAGATAGATGCCACACGCGAGATGGATTCANATTGGATAAACTCAGTNCAGTTTGGCGCAAAGTTNAAAACTTATGAAAATACTGTCCAAACTTNTGAAGCAGATGTGCGGAAGTGTTGCAANGGTAATACTGTATCTGAGAACCCTGTCATGGCTGATTTCATCGATGGCTATACTCCGGAAGATTTCCTATCAGAGCTAGGAGATTTTCCAGCGTTTCCGACCCTTGATGGTCAAGCGATAGCAGACGCAATCGCAGCGAGTGGCGCAGATGTCACTCCCTACTTAAACCCGCTAAAAAGTGGCTCAGTTGAGGAAGAGAGTGCTGCAGCATATGTTCAGGTCAACTTTTCCAACAATGACGGAACGCCCTCAGTGCGGGGCAATTTTGGCGTTCGAGTTGAACAGACGGAAACGACATCAGACGGATACACAGTTGATGGGACAAAAGCTGCCTACCCTTTCGATCCAAACCCTGGCGCAAGATCAGTGACGGAGAAGTATACTGACGTCCTCCCATCATTTAACTTAATTGCAGAGATTAGAGAGGATCTAGATTTAAGATTCTCTGGCGCAAGGGTCATAACTCGGCCGTCGTCCGACGATATAAGGATCTATGCTTCGCTCCAAGCCGGCAGTGATACATATGCAAAAGCGCAAACTAGGGACCCGTCAGGCATAGACCCCTACCAAGCAGATCAATTCGATCTAGAATTGAACTGGTACTATGCAGAAGGCTCTCGATTGTCCGTGGCCTTTTTCACGAAAGACATCGAAAACTTCACGACAGCCGTGACCCAATCCGGAGTTGACCTGGGGCTGGATGTCAGGACCGATGAATTCGATGTGGTCAATTTCGGCGGCGGTATTCCTGACGGAATCAATGATCTGTTTGATGTGACAACAGTGGTCAATGGTGGTGAAGCTACATTGAAGGGAGTGGAATTTAGCATAGAGGGAATGTTCCCGGGTGCTATGAATAATTTTGGGTATCTTATCAATCTAACGAAGGTTGAGAGTGATACCGAACAGTATCAGAACCCTATCACTGGCGAAGATCTGCCATTGCCCTTTGAGTCACGAGATACAAATAACATTAAGCTTTTCTATGAGGATGATCGGTTCTCTGCTCATATTGCTTACAACTATCGCGACGGGCATGTCACCAATGTGCAAAACAACCAAGGATTCCCTGCATTTGCGCAGGACTATAAGGATATAAGTGCCGCATTGCGTTATGACGTAACGGAGAACCTCACTATTTCAGTGGAAGGACGAAATCTAACAGATGAGAGTAAAATAGATTATCTGCTAGATCCCTCAATGATTCAGCAATACAGAAATTATGGCAAGACCTATCTCTTTGGTTTGCGTTATTCNATGTAGAGACGGATCTTGAACAAATTGGCTCTGCTCACCTCTTCCTGAGGTGAGCATTCCTANCCAAGCATTAACAATCGTCCGCCAACCCGAACCATTTTTCATTGACGGNGCGGCCATTTATAAAAGTTTACGAAGGGCATGATTACTGCAACCGAAATATTTGCATAGCGATCACAAATTCTTCTGATGGAACATCAAGTTGTGAGCAAGAACGAACAAACAAGCGATCAAATCAGATTCGCAGTTATTGGCTGCGGGTCGATCGCCGAGAACTACCACCTACCGGCAATGCAAAATATCGGAGGCTTTAGCTTTGTGCTGGCCTGTGACTTGATAGAGTCGAGAACGCAACTGTTTGCCGACAAATTTGGAGCCGATCGACAAAGCCTAAACTATCTGGATGCAATTGCTTCGGAAGACGTCGACCTGGTTTGTATTTTTACCAAAGTCGATTCGCATGCCGAAATTGCAATCGCCGCAGCGAACGCTGGTAAGCATATATTCCTGCAGAAACCCCTGGCAAGATCTCTGGAAGAAGGCAACAAGATTCATTGCGCGGTTCGCAGTAATGGCGTGCGATTAGTGTCAAGCTTTATGCATAGCTATTTTCCGGAGTCCCTTGAGGCTTCTAAGTGGGTTCGCAATGGACGTATCGGCAGGGTGGAGTTGATACGCCAACGAAATGCGACAGGAAATCCTCGTGATGTTGTCGCGTCTTATGGTGGCGCCATTATAGACATCGGTGCCCATGGAATTGCGCTTGTNAGAGACATTACCGGCCAGGATATCGTCCGGCTCGTGGCAACCGTGGACTCCAACCCTACTAGTGCATTAAATTCCGATAATTTAGATGCTCCTCTGAACGGTGATGAATTAAACGCCGTTATACTTTATGAACTTTCCGGCGGGATTATGGTGACCCACGAAGTTCAATATGCTCAAAGAGGTGGTACGGAACGCTTTCAGACCGAAATTTATGGAGACAAAGGGTCAATATTGCTAAGAGTCCCCCGAACTGGGGAAGCGATGGCAGTATCGCATCTAAGAGGCATGCCCGACGGCGAGAATCGACACTTTGATTGGACCATACCCAAACTGGATCAGCGCGCTTTTGGACAAGCCCACCACGAGGCAGTGCTCGCCGCTATCCAAGATAATTCGCGTGAACTGGAAGACGACACCGGGATGGCAGTCTTAAGGGTCTGCGATGCCATTCGCAGATCAATCAGTGCACGTGGTTGGGTAGATTTGCAACGACATTAAGGAAAAGCTATGAAAAAAACATTCATCATAAAACCGGAGAATAACTTTACTGATTTCGTGGAATTTGCCAGCCAGGAGAATATTGATGGTGTGGAACTCCTGATTATGAAACCCACAAAGGCCGATACATTTTCCGATCTCGCAGAGAGAAAACGCATCCTAGAAGCAAACGGTGTTGGGGTGTCCGCGGTTTCAATCTGGCACTACGGCTTAGCAGACCCAGCCGGAGGATTATCTGCCGAGATGATAAAGCGCGGCATAGATTATGCGGGCGAAATTGGCGCGGACTGTTTCTATACAGGTCCGGGCGAACCTGATTGCGACAACCCCACTGCCGCTTTGGCAGATTGCTATGACGAATGGGAATCGCTTGTCAAGCAACAGGGAATGGAGCTGGCGGTTTACCTTGGGCACGAGGGAAGCTATATCAGAAGCGAAGCGATGCTGGCCGATGCAATCGACGCAGTGCCTAATCTTGGACTAAAAATTGACCCTCAGGGACTCATACGCAATTTAGCAGTTGATTACCCCAATGGGCCTTGTAACATACTCTATCGATTCGGAGCCAATCTAACGTTCTTCCATGTCAAAGGATTATCAAGGCACCGAGACGGCGAATTAGAACCTCCACCACTCATGGATAAACTTCCTTGGGGAGAAATGTTCGGGATAATGCTTGAACATGAGTATGACGGATGGGTCAGTAGTGAGCCCCACGGTGACTATTGGGATGAGCCTGCTAACCGAAGGAAAGCTTACATACGCCATACTTTTAGAATGCTCGAGCCGTTTATGGCCAACTAATAGAGTAACAGATTGACCCTAAAATTCAGCATTCTGACCATTCATAGACATAATTATGATTAGAAGATCTCTGCATATTCTGACAAAATTCGTTATATGTTTTTTCGCATTTTCAAGCTATGCGTTGACTTCACCAAATGTCGTGCTTATCACAATCGATGATTTAAATACCGATCTGGGCACCTACGGACATCCAATCGTTAAAAGTCCGAATATAGATAACTTGGCTCGTGACGGAATCCGCTTTGATCGAGCTTACGCCCAACATCCGCAATGCACACCCAGTCGTTCAAGTTTTTTAACCGGACTTTACCCAGAACAGACAGGCGTAATAGAGAATGGAGTTCATTTCCGTGACATAATTCCTGGCGTCCAAACTCTACCTCAGCGCCTCAAAGAAAATGGGTATTTTACCGCTAGGGTAGGCAAAATTTTTCACTATGGGGTCCCCCGTGACATTGGCACAAATGGTTTGGATGACCCAGTCTCTTGGGATGTGGTGGTCAATCCCAAAGGCATCGACAAGAACCTTGAGGCTGAGCTGGAAATTATCAATCCTGACACATCCAATATCGGGGCAACACTGAGTTGGCTCAGCGTCGAAAGTGAAGACCATGAGCACACAGACGGCAAAGTGGCATTGGAAGCGGTAAAATTGCTACATGAGAACCATCCAATCAAAACCGGCAAGCCTTTTTTTGTTGGTGTAGGTTTTTTCAGACCTCATGTCCCGTTTATTGCACCAAGCAAGTATTTCAATCTCTATAAAATTGAAAAAATTGAACCTAAGCTTTATCCCTCAAATGATCGCGACGATATTCCGTTGATGGCACTAGCAGATCGTCCCGGCCAGCTGGATCTTTCCACACAAAAAAAGCAAGAAATTATTCAAGCATACTATGCTTCTGTCTCTTTTGTTGATGCCCAAGTCGGGATCATACTCGACGCTCTAGATGCGCTAAATCTCAGAAAAAACACTATTGTTGTTCTAATGTCTGATCATGGATATCACCTTGGTCAGCACGGACTATGGCAAAAAGGAGACCTTTTCGAGGGCGGCGTAAGGGCGCCTTTGATAATTTCTTCCCCCGGCAATCCAAATAATGGCGATGACACATTATCCATAATAGAGTTTGTGGACCTTTACCCTACAATCATGGATCTTGTGGGTCTTGAGAAACCTAGTTATCTCTCTGGAGAAAGTTTAGAACCTGTACTGCAAAATCCCAAACACGTTATTCGAGACAGTGCTTTCACGCTTGCCTCGACCTTTAAAATGATGGCGCCAGATCGAAATTATAAAAACATAATGGGGTATACCCTCAGAACAAAAGATTATCGTTACACTCAGTGGGGTCCAGAGGGCATACTGGGCAAAGAGCTTTATGACTATCGGAAGGATCCCGACGAGTACATAAATTTGTCTAACCACAAAGCTTATGAGGCAATTCGCTTTAACCTACATCGAGTTCTGAGATCTCGGATTGAAGCAGGTCGCACGTGGGTTCCCGAGTTACAGTAGAGAGGAAATTTTAAGAAAAATGTCACTTGAATTGATTGACATCGCAATCGTGGTGATCTACATGCTCTTTATCCTTTTTTATGGGATATGGGTTGGTAGAAAGGAACAACCAGATAGGGAGGGATTTTTTCTCGGTGGTAGGAACTTCTCTTGGCTGCTAATAGGCACTTCTCTCTTCGCAACAAACATCAATAGCATGCAGTTTGCTGGCCAATCAGGGCTTGCCTACAAAATCGGAATCGCGGCGGCAAATCCGCAGCTGACCGGAATTGTCGCCCTTTTCATTTCGGCACTTTTCTTTATACCCGTTTACATTCGGACGAGAATTTTCACGATCCCCGGATTTTTGGAGATACGTTACAATACTCTCGCAAAACTGATCTATTGCCTAACCCTCTTTGTGGCTGGCATCTTCTTGACACCAATGATGCTTTATCTGGCAAGTCTAGTGATAGTTCAGCTTATGGGGCTGGACGAGGGCATGGTCTTCTATTGCGGACTCATCTTCGGATTGATTGTGGGTGGGTACGCTATTATTGGTGGGCTGGCATCGGTTGTTTACACTGATTTTATCCAATCCGTCTTATTGATCGTGGGTGGAATTTTAGTTTTAACCCTTGGCCTCAAGGAGGTCGGAGGCGTCATGGGCCTCATTAGTCAGGTCGAAGCACAAAACCTAAGCTTGATTTTGCCTGCTGATCACCCGGAGATGCCGTTTACGGCGGTAATAAGTGGTCTCATGGTTCTGGGCATTTTTTGGGCTACGAGTGATCAAGAATTATTGCACCGAGCACTTGGCGCCAAAGATACACGAAATGCCCAACTTGGCCTCCTTCTCGGTGGCTTCTTCAAAATGATCGCGGTATTTATCATCGTTTTTCCGGGAATTATTGCTTCAATCTTGATCCCAGATATTAATCCAGACCGAGCGTATCCGGCTCTTATCCAGCAAGTTTTACCCATTGGCTTATCAGGGCTTGTTTTAGCAGGGTTTATCGCCGCCGTCATGTCATCTCTCGACTCAAAAATTATGTCTTTGAGTTCAATCTTTGCGCTCGACATCTACCCACATTTCGACAAAAACGTGGACGAGGCAAAGGCTCTAAAAGTTGGCAGGCTGGCGGCATTTTTGCTGCTAGCACTTGCAATTTTTACAGCACCCTATGTATCCGAGCTGGGGTTAATCTACCTCTTGCTCCAAAAAGTGCTGGGTTATTTAACCCCTTCGGTTGGGGTCTGTTATTTGGTGGGCCGGTTTAACAAAAGGGTTAATAGTTTTGGGGCGGTTTTCGTCTTGGCTCTGGGTTTAGTCCTAGGAGTTTTTCTACTTGTCTTCACGACTTTGCCCGCACTTAAGCCCTATTGCCCTGAAATTATTCGCAACGCAAACTTTTTTCATATTAGCTTCTGCCTTTCGATCCTGTATGCCTTAATCTTATTAATAGTAAGTTTTGCAAAGCCAGCCCCAGAACGTGCATGCCTAGAGATACTTGAACCATCTGATACCGAAATCGCNCATCAAAAGGAAACGACCGAAAATCTTAGTATTTTGTCGTCATTCAAGTTTTGGGGTATTTTTTACGGTCTGGGAATTGCNGGCATTTTTTTGCTTTTCTANAAATTTGAGGGTTAACTAGGGTTTAAGAAAAATACCNATGCCCGCTTTTGATGTTAGGAGTATCCAAATGGACAAGCCCAATGTAATTGTTTTCTTCACCGATCAACAGCGTTGGGATACGTCAGGTCTTCATGGAAATCCGCTTGAATTGATGCCAAACTTCGATCAAATGGCTATGAGAGGAACTCACTTTTTTAACGCATTCACTTCCCAACCTGTTTGCGGTCCAGCTCGATCGTGTATGCAAACTGGTCTGTACGCCACTCAAACTGGCGTGGTCCGGAATGGAATTCCCCTTAAAGATGAGGCAATAACGCTTGCAAATTGTTTTAATGACGCGGGCTATGACACCGCCTATATTGGGAAATGGCATCTTGCGGGCATAGAACCAGCATTTGCTGGCGGCCAAAAACCGGTACCTAAGCATAGGAGGGGTGGTTACAGATACTGGTTAGCGGGTGATCTGACAGAGTTTATTTCAGATTCTTACCATACCGTGCTATTCAATGAAGATAATGAGCTTGTCACACTTCCGGGCTACAGGGTCGACGCGCAGACGGACGCAGCCATCCGCTATATCGATCGCCAACAAGACAACCCCTTTTTTATGTTCCTTTCTTTCCTGGAACCTCATCACCAAAACCACACCGATGATTATCCCCCTCCAGATGTTTATCGCGGCAAGTACACCGGCAAGTGGATCCCGCCGGATCTGGCCACCCTGAGGGGTGCTACCCACCAACAGATAGACGGTTACTATGGTATGGTAAAGCGGCTCGATGAAGCTTTTGGGCGCCTGTTAGATGCTTTAAAAAGCCTTAGTTTATTAGACAAAACGATCGTATTGTTTACCTCCGACCATGGTTGCCATTTTAAAACGCGGAACTGGGAATACAAACGTTCGTGCCACGAAAGCTCGATTCGCATACCTATGGCAGCACAAGGGCCTGGATTCCAGAGTGGCGGTCGGATACAAGAGATGATGAGCATCGTAGATGTTGCCCCCACGCTTATTGATGCTGCCGGCCTAACAGTGCCCTCGACGATGTCAGGAAAATCAGCGATGCCACTTACCAGGAATCAACCAGTTGACTGGCCCGATGATATTTTTATTCAGGTTAGTGAATCGCAAACTGGAAGAGCAGTGCGAACCGCTCGATGGAAGTATAGCGTCTGTTCAAAGGGTGAGGAATCTGCTCTAAAAGGCTCATCAGAGGCTTATGAGGAGGAATTTCTCTATGACCTTAAAGCCGATCCATATGAACTAAACAACCTTATTGGAAATGCGAATTTTCGTGAGGTTGGCGACTTTATGATGGAGCGACTTCTAGAGCGAATAAAACAGATCGAAAACGAACAGCCCAAGATAACCCGCGCAAAAACTCAAAACCCTCTCGATTGGCAACAACGCCGCCCCGAAATCGGGGATACTTAAGAATTAGTCCATATCACTATCGTTTCTCCCAACCTGCCCCACAGAATCAGGTATTTGTTCCTTTTCACCTTCATCTAGCGACACTGCATTTAAAATCCGCATCTGTTCCAACTGTCGCTCCATTAGGATCATAGACTCCTGCGCCAGCGCCTCAGAAGTGACAAAATGAACGCCTCGTTCTATTTTGTCATTTAGCTGATTCAACCTTCGATTGATGGCCCTCTCACTACTCTTCAAACTTATTGTGAGCGCAAGGTATATTAGCAACCCTGACACAAATGAGTATAAAGATACAGATATAGACATTGCCAAACTGATCAATAGGCTGCTCACTTCACTCGTTTGTGAGCCTACTACGCTGGCCGACGACGATACCCCCCCCAAGACCGAAACAAACCCGAGCAAGCTAAAAAACAAACCTATGCCAACAAATAACCTAGGCCAAGCTTTAATATCCTCCACACCAATCTCGAGACGATCTAGGTTAAAAAAGATATGGGGGCGAACCGTATTCTTAAAAATTGGATTCTTTGCTCGACTGCTGGGGATAACAAGAGTTTCGCAGAATTCGGACCAAGCACGAAACATGACAGGAAACTTGGCCATTTTTTCTTCGAATTGAGGATAGCGGTTCGCAAACTCCCGCTCAGAATTTGGGAATAACCTGCCCATCTGGGTCAAAACATTCAGGTCACGGTGCCTGATATAGAGCACCCGAGCTAGGCATGCCAGTCCCGCAATCAAAATCAACAGTGAAACGCCTGCAACCACATCAGGCATCCTAAAAAATTCAAGTATGGGATCGATAACATCTTGCGCAACTCCACCTCCAGCTTGAACCGTGAGGACTAGCTCGGAGGTATCCGATGCGAACGTCGAAGAAGATAAGACAATCAAACCGAACAGTGACTTATGTTTCCATACATCAAATTTGTACAAAAAACGTTTATCTTTCGAGACCGACATAAGTACTCCTCTTGGGATCATTGGAAAATAATGCTCAATCCCTTTATCCTTGGCTAAAAATATTGACAAAAAATGTGTCAGGCTATTCCAGTCAAGTGTCAGCGACTGCACGTCATTTTAACCAAAAACGTCCTAAACAACACCCGTAAGCGTCTCCTGATCAAATTACTGCTTACGAACTTCATCCAGCATACTCATCGCTCTTTGAGAGATAGCTCGGTCTTATTCTCGGAGCGCTAACATATACTTTGCCACCGCCAACTGAGTCTCAAAATCTAGATAACTCATGGCAGGCATTGGTGGATAGTTACTCCGCTTCTTGACGGGCGCGTTGATATACTTCGCCAAACCTTCTGGATTATTTGCATACATAGCCTGAATGACCGGCACTGGGGGTCCAATAAGTCGCCCAGTAAAACTGTGGCAGCCCGAGCATACTCCAAGGTAGGCTATTTCGCCTCTATCATCAGCGCTTATGACACGCGGTTCTGCACCATTTGCTAGCAGGTAAGAGCGAATGTTATCGGTATTAGTAAAATCACAATTCTCGTAGTTGCCTATGCCAACCGCCTGATAGCGATGACGATTATTAATACAACTACCCTCGCTTGGACCCGCATGAACGATGTCAACCGGCCCCGTATGTAGCTCTGCTAACGCCAACGCGATGACTTCCGGAATAGTGTCATAACCATTGTTTAGCATGACATTATCCAAGATCATGGTGCGATCCGAATTTGGTTCCGAGTGCGGATCAATCGTTACATTGGATGCATAGCTATGGTCTGAAATGATAATGCCTGAAGTCTTGTTATTGGAGATAATATTACCCTCGATAATCACGTCATCGGCGGCCATAATCAGCACACCAGTTCCTGAGGGAATGCCAGCAACCATAGACCCTGGAGCACCAAAGTTGGGGGTGTTATTGTTAGAGACGAAATTGTTCCGAATGATCACATCCTCTGTGGACTTTATAGGCAGGCCAGGCGTCACAAATGCAAGAATACCGCCAGTGTTATTGTGAGCGTTGTTGTTCTCCACAATCGCATGGCGACTGTTTTCGATTTCAATACCGGCTACGCTGTCAAATACCTCGTTAAAGGCCACATGAACGTTATCGCTCATTCCGATATAAATTGCAGCGTCAGCAATTCCCGAGACGACATTATGCTCTACAAGCCCGTTGATTCCGAGTTGTGGGAATATTCCGTATATCCCTGTATCCACAATCAAATTATTTCGGATCTCGAAGTTATTGCCTGCTTGGCCCATAATCCCATTACCCTTATAGTCCTTGATGTGAAAATTTTCAATTACAATGTTATTCCCTGAATAAAGGATGGCATCATTGAGAATGCCACGGCCATCCAAAGTTGCGCGCCGACCCTGATCAATAACACCCATTAGATGGATATCGTCTTTGTCGATATATACCGTTTCAGAATATGTTCCCGGGAGGACTTGGATTGTATCTCCCGGTTGAGACATCTCCACAACCGACTGAATGGAATCCCCAGGATTTATAATATGAATAATGCCAGTGGACAGACGTTTTGTCACTGCAGCTACCTTGTCGCCTGCAGTCGTTCGATAACCTCCGTCATAGCTTGCGCCTCCCGCCGAGCTTGTTATTATGGGAACGGGTTGCTTATTGCTGCCAAGTATCCATCCGCATACGAAAACAAAAACAGCTAACATCAAAGTTCGTTTGTTAAGCATCGTTAATCTCCGGACGAAGTAGCCAATATATCTGGTTGAAGACCCGTTAACAGCCCGGACGGAACACGCTCAGGAATGACAGGCATAAATGCTTCGTCGTTCAGTGCTTCCATGAAGTCAACAAGTCGGTCTAGTTCATCATGGCTAAGGTTAGGCTCTGAAATATGCCAATGCAAGTTAAGTTTTTCATTTTCTGGAACTGCATGACCGCGACCCTTTGTGTAAAATTCAGCTGCCTCTCGGAGGCTAGAAAATCGACCGCTATGCATATAAGGCGAGGTGTTTGCAATATTGCGTAACGTTGGAATCTTAAAAGCACCTCGCAATTTAGTCGATGAAAAGGTTTTCGCTGCACCCACATCTCTTGGCAAGCCCTCAGGCTCNGGNGTGCCAATTACCGCCAGTTGCTGGTTGGTAAACAGCGGTGGTGTATGACATTGGGAACATCTAGCCACAAAAGAGCGGAAGACATTGAGTCCAATGACTTGGTTTTTNGTGAGTGCACTTGGATCACCGAGGGCATAACGATCATAAGCACTATTGAGCGATATCAAAGACGTCTGGAATGCCGCAAGCGCTGAAACCACATTAGCAANCGTTATAGCAGAGGATNCCGACNTAACATGGTCAGGAAACGCTTCTTTGAAGAGCGCCTTGTAATTGTCTACTCCCGCAAGATCATCAATCAGCTTNATTGGTGTGCTCGCCATCTCATCACCNGCAAACAACGACTCTAANGCCTGATCTTCTAAACTCGGAGAACGCGAGTCCCAGAAAAATGTGTCCAAAAATGCGGTATTCCAGAGTGTAGGGGCTGAACGTTTATTTATTCGCCCTCCGGATCCCACGCTTCGACCCATACCATCACTGAATCCCAAGCGAGGATTGTGGCAATTGGCGCATGAAAGGTTGTTATCACCCGAGAGAACTGGATCAAAAAACAACAACCGGCCAAGGTCGATCTGTTCAGGACTAAAGCCATCGCGGTGAGGAGGAAGTCCTGCTTTCATCCCGCCTAGGCCNTTTCCTTGCAATGAGCCATAAAAGTGGTAGAGACTTTTCATTCGGCACTTTCCGCCCGAATCCAGAAGGAATCCGGGAGGACAGTCTTTACTCAATGAAAAATCTGATGACACATTAGTTACAAAAAAGACCGGTAGCAAANATACTAAAGGGACTANGAGGTTCTTCCAACCCATTCGAGGCAACCGTGAGTCAGATGTTTTCTCACCACCAAGTAACATAGAAAGCTACCAATATCATGCTAACAGCCACCGTTGCTATGTTGTATGAGCTACCTGTTGAGAAATCAATNTCTCCTAGCTTAATCGCTCTAGAGCGATCGAGTCGCTTATCCATTAGTGACACCATCGCCGCCAATGCAATGCACGCAATGAATACAAAACCCACACGATCCATAAATGGTATCGCAGGNAGTAAAAGTTTAAGCAATAGAGANAAAATTGCTGAACCAATCGCGGCAGCTAGTGCCCCTCTTGCAGTCGTTTTGCTCCAAAACATGCCAAGCAGAAACAGTGCCACCACTCCGGGAGTAAAAAACCCGGTGAACTCTTGAATATACTGGAAAGCCTGATCTAGCTCTCCAAGTAAGGGTCTAGCCGTCAGGATGGCTGCGACCATCGCTATCAAGCTCACGATGCGTCCAACCTTGACATAGTGTTTCTGCGATCGATNGTATTGGAATTTACTATATACATCNAAGGTAAAAATCGTTGAGATACTATTGGACATAGATCCTAATGAAGAAACAATGGCAGCTACTAGGGCGGCAAATACGAGTCCCTTTAATCCTTCAGGCATTAAAGCCATTAGTGTGGGATAAGCTTTATCAGCTGGCTCTAGACCGGGATTGAGAGAAAACGCAGCTATGCCCGGCAAAACCACGATCAGCGGCATAAGGAGCTTGAGGAAAGCAGCAAACACTATGCCCTTCTGCGCCTCAGCTATGTTCTTTGCCGCAAGTCCTCGCTGAATAATATATTGGTTAAACCCCCAGTAAGAAATATTCATCACCCACATNCCTCCCAGCAAGACCGATAAACCCGGCAGACTAATGTAGTGAGGATTATCTTTACTTAATATCATATCGAACTTCTCTGGCGCCTCAGCCATTAATTGAAGGAAACCAGTAATCACTCCATCATTATCACTAACCATATTCAATGTNTGTGCACTCAAGAACAATCCCCCGCCTACCAGCAGAAGAACTTGAATAATGTCGGTATAGGCAACGGCTTTCAAACCTCCATAAAGTGAGTAGGCAAGAGAAAAGAGTGCAAGCATGACGATAGCGACATCCATGTCAACTCCCGCCACTGTGTTGATCGCTAATGCTCCAAGCCAAAGGATCGAAGTCAAGTTGACGAAAACATAGACGCCTATCCAGAACACAGCAAGCGTCATGCGCACGTTGGCGTCATATCTTTGCTCCAAAAATTGCGGCATNGTAACTATCCCATGCTTTAAGAAGANGGGAAGAAAGTATTTGCCAACCAATATCAGCGTAATTGCTGCCATCCACTCATAGGAAGCAATAGCAAGGCCTATCGCATAACCTGAACCCGACATGCCAATAATCTGTTCCGCAGATATATTTGCTGCTATTAAAGACGCACCTACTGCCCACCATGGCAGGTTATTACCAGCCAAAAAATAGTCACTGGTATTCTTCTCATGACCGGCCNTCTCTCGTGATACAAAATAGGCCACACAAATCAGNGCCAGCACATAAAGGGCAAAGATTCGTGANTCAAGGGCAGACAGTTCTGNCATATGAACCTCTTCTTGGTGTTATTTTTATNACCCCATCCCAATGTTAAAGGTTTTTATTGAATGATGCTTGGGGTAACGACAAACATATTTATTAAGAAGGTNAGCAGTCAAGTAAATGGNACCTCACCGGCGCCATTCGACGCGGTACAATGGTATATGCTGGCAACCCGATTAGTTTTTTGTCGATATAGTTTTTGCACTGCAAGACAAATCTTGCTCACTAATTCACTTTGCACAAGGCAAACAACACAGCCGCCAAACCCTCCACCTGTCATCCTTGCGCCACCAAGACCACCTAAACTCTCGCNGACAATATCAACGATATGATCAATCTCCGGAACAGTGATTTCAAAGTCGTGTCGCATCGATAAGTGAGATTCGGCCATCAGCGCCTGTACCTTTGNNAGATCGCTTGACTCGAGAGCCTTGGCNGCATCCAGTGTTCTNTGATTCTCGCTAACGACGTGACGAGCTCTTTGCGCCACTTGCTCCGGCAATTNNAACAACGAACCATCGAGATTATTCACAGAGACATCACGGAGCGCCTTCACATCCATTAGGCGGGCTGCTTCTCGACATTGCTGGCGTCTCAGATTGTATTCACTCTCGACAAGATCGCGCCGGACATGGGAGTTAATGATGAGTATNTGCGTATTAGCAGGTATTTTAATCGTCCGAATNTCTAGCGAGCGACAATCGATTAGAAGCGCATGACCTAGCATGCCCTCTNCCGAGGCTAGTTGATCCATGATCCCGCATTGGCACCCAACAAATTCATTTTCAGCTTGCTGACCAATGGCAGCGATTTCCCTCCTACCNATATCCAATTTGCATACACATGCAAAGCTTTGAATGATGGCGACCTCCAAAGCAGCAGACGANCTCAACCCTGCTCCCTGCGGAATATTGCCAGCAACAACAATATCCATGCCTCTCAAGATCTTACCTCGGGACAAGAGAATCTTTACCACGCCTCGAATATAGTTAGCCCAAGGCAAATAGTGATGAGNCAGAATGTCTTCGCTCAGATCAAACTGATCTACTTGGTTTTGNTAGTCAGCAGCCATNACCCTGACAATTGTGTCGGAACGGGACGCCGAAGCTACAATTATGTGAAAGTTGATGGCACACGGCAAAACAAAACCATCATTATAATCCGTATGTTCACCTATCAAATTCNCGCGCCCNGGCGCTTGCATCATTTTTTCACANGGGTANCCGAAGTNATTTAGGAAAACGNGTTGAACCANATGNGTCAATTCCGTCTTTNTATNNGTCATTANANTGANCAACCTCAAATAGATTTTTTAGNAATCAGTNATAGGTGTCCGATCGATCAAAGTAGTGAACTGAAGACACATCGCGCAGACACTGAGCGGCATATTCNGGAGTGAAATCTCTCTGACATTCAGCCAGCATNTCAAAACCAACCATGAATTTCTTTATCGATGCTGAGNTCGATAACGCGGGATAAAAAATCGCATGCAATTGCCAGTGCTGCTCCTTCATCAACCCACCGTCCTTGCCTCGTCTAAATGGCGCAGAATGCCAACCCATCGTNTANGGNAANGGACAACTAAAAAGGTTATCGTAACGAGCGGTTAGTTCACTNAGAACNTGGGCTAAGTCTTTTTTTTGNGGAACACCGAGATCTTCNAANCGAGGCAAATGAGCTTTTGGTAGCAACAATATCTCAAATGGCCATGCCGCCCAGTAAGGTACAAGTGCTAACCAATGTTCCGAATTGATCACCGCACGACTTCCATCATTTAGCTCCCNAGAGAGGTAATCCATAAGAAGGTTTCCTCCAAGAGTCTCATGGTAAATCCTAAGATTCTGTTCCTTTCGGACAATTTCGCTGGGCAGAAAGTTTGTCGCCCATATCTGCCCGTGAGGATGGGGCTGGGAACAACCCATTACCTCGCCCTTGTTCTCAAATATTTGCACCCAAATAAATTTTTTTCCTAACTCATCCAATTCCTCGCACCAAGTATCAATAATCTGCCTTACAGAATAATNTGACAACTCTGGNAAAGTCCTGCTGTGGTGAGGCGAGTAACATATCACCTTACTTATGCCTCCAACAATCTCCATTCTTATTAGTTCATCGCTTGAGTCTCCAACAGACAATGGGTTGTTACATGTGAACGGTGAGAAATCATTGGTAAAAACAAAGGTGCCCTTGTAATTGGGATTGACCGCGCCAGAACTTCGAGTATTTCCCGGACATAAATGGCAATCGATATCAAATCGCTGAGGTGNCGGNAGNNCCGATGATNCGGTTGACCCGAACCACGGTCGCTTTGATCTGNNGGGACTCACAAGAACCCAATCTCTAGTTAGAGGATTAAAGCGACGATGAGAGTGCTTTGAAGGATCAAAATCATTCCTTGGATCGTTAGTCAAACGTCAAATCTCCTGCGACCGTAAATCAAGTGATTGCCTGCTACCATTAAAAAACAAGGCAGCTTTTATCCGCCAGTCATATTCATGAAACGAACTATGTCAACTTGTTTGGGATTGAAATAGTGACGCTCAGGTTTCCTTNNTATNGCACCAATAATTTCTTNTTGCAGTCNTTTTGTGTCCCCGGGAAACGAACGAACTATCGCGCGAACATCTAAACTGTCTTCATTGCCTAAACAAAGCAGTAGTCTGCCATCTGCTGTCATCCGCACACGGTTACAGGAACCACAGAAGTTATTTGAAATGGGAGAAATGAAGCCAATTTTCGAGGCTGTGTTTACCACCCTAACGTATCTGGCTGGGCCACCAGTGGTTTCAGCGCTGTCCACTAAATCCCAAACAGTTTCTAGNTGTCGACGAATTTCTTTGCTCATTATTTTCGTCTTCTCTCGCTCGTGCGATGTTATTTCACCGAGTGGCATCTCCTCAATGAAAGAAATATCAAGACCACGGGCCATCGCGAATTTTGCAAGGTCAATTACCTCATCGTCATTTACTCCTGCCTGAATTACCGAATTTAGCTTTATATTCTCGAAATTTGCATCCAATGCCGAGTCTATGCCAGCTAAAACCTGCTCCAGCTTGCCGACACGAGTGAGCGCCTTAAATCGCTCGGGTTTAAGGCTATCAATGCTGATATTAAGTCGAGATATTCCGGCTGCTTTTAGAGATTGCGACATATCTCGCAAATAGCTGCCGTTAGTTGTCATGGTCAATTCAGCCAGATCTGGCAATTTTCCCAAGGCTTTGATTAATTTGAGAATATCTCTCCGAACAAGAGGTTCACCTCCAGTCAGACGAATTTTTTTAATACCCAAATCTACAAAAGCAGAGGCGACATCATAGAGTTCTTCAAGCGAGAGTAACTTCTGACGCCGCAAGAAGGTCATATCTTCCGCCATACAGTAATTACATCGGAAGTTGCAACGATCGGTGACAGATAATCTCAGATAGTCAACNTTTCGGCCAAAAGGATCGATTAAAGAATTTGTGTTCGACATAGTGCCTTAGAGAAACCCTAGTTCAAAAAGCTGTAGGGTATCACATCCACCAAATTTCCCGTATTAATGGTTTCCCCTACCTTTTGTCGAACGAAGACATCTCCCCAACATGCTGATGATAANATTCCACTACTCTGATTCTTAAAAATTTCCACACCGGTTGCATCCTTCGACAGGCGAGCACGAAGATACACTTCCCTGTTTTCNGCTTTCTTGTCAAACTCTGCTCTCGCNCTAATAACTGTGGGACCGATGTCAGTGCAACCTTGGCTCACGAGCAAGAAAGGTCTTACTAATATTTTAAAGGTGACGAAAACTGAGGCTGGATTTCCCGGTAGACCGAAAAATGGAACGTTTGCAATGGCACCAAAAGCAATTGGTTTGCCCGGTTTAATAGCCACCCTCCAAAAATCGATATATCCTACCTCATCGACAGCGCGTTTGACGTAATCCTCGTCACCCACGGAAACACCGCCACAACATATGATTATATCGGTCCTCTCAGCAGCTTTTTTAAGCGAATCCGCAGTGGCAGCTAGGTTATCCTCTGCAATACCCAGATCAATCGGCTCCATCCCCATTGAACTAATCAACCCAATTAAAAGTGCGCGATTAGAGTTATAAATTTGACCGCGCGACAGAGGATTGCCAGGCTCGACAAGCTCATTGCCAGTCGAAAGAACGCCAATTTTCATGGGTTTAAAGATCGAGATCTTGCTCTTGCCAATTGAAGATAGCAAGCCCATCTCTTGAGCTCGAATGATCGTACCTGCTGGCAAAAGATGCCGCTCAGATTGGATATCTTGCCCTTTGAGACGCACATTAGCTCCCGGTTCGATTGTCTTATCAAGCACGACCTCTCCATCTTGTTCCTGACAATCTTCTTGCAATGCGACTGTGTCTGCTCCCAAAGGCATTTCAGCACCTGTAAAAATTCGAGCAACACTGTTTTTTTTCAACGTCGGTGGGGCAACCCCAGCTGGTATTCGGAGTGTTACAGGCAATCTGAAGCTTTTTGCGGCAGCATCTGCGTAACAAAAGGCATAACCATCCATCGCGCTATTATCCTCGGGAGGCACATCTAGCGCTGGCACTATATCTTCACTCAGAATGTGACCCAAGCTGTCGATAAGAGATATTGGTTTTGAATCCGAAGGGGATACTGCTGAAGAAACTAGCTTGCCAATTGCCTCTTCAACGGTCAGCATTGGATATCTTTGTTGTCACATGTTGAACGAAATTGCAGGGCTGAAATGTGCTGGCCAACTGCTCGCGGATGATGCCATCCCATCCAGTCCTGCACGCGCCTGTTGATCCGGGCAAACAAAATACTGCTGTATTATTCGCCAAACCTGCAAGACACCGCGACTGGATGGTGGAGGTACCAATTTCATTGAAAGATAGTTGTCGAAAAAGCTCACCGAAACCCTCAACATGCTTATCAAAAATGGGAGATAAAGCCTCTGGTGTGCTGTCACGACTGGTAAACCCAGTTCCTCCAGTCGTTATAATAATTTCTATTACTGGATCAGCGATCCAGGCTGAAACAATCGCCCTTATCTTGTAGACATCATCAATCACTATTTCACGGTTTGCGAGAGAATGTCCGTTCATCGTAATAGCTTCTTCGAGGAAATCCCCGCTGGAGTCATTATCTTTCGTCCGCGTATCGGATACTGTGAGTAGTGCAATACTCAACGAGCGCTGTTCACTCAGATCACTGATAGTCATTGGTTCATCACCCTTGTCCTTTTGGACGCTCAGTCAATTGATTCCACAAACTTCACAAGATGACCTTGCAGTAAATTGAAGATTCATCCATTGCCCTCGCTTGCCATCATAGCGTTGCAACTCACCATGCTGCCGACAAAAGCCAAGCAGAAGCCGAAGAACGGCGGTTGCCTGACAACTTCCCATAGTACCCAGCACAGGTCCAACCACACCATTGCTGCCACACACAAGCAACGGCTCTGGCATCTTTTGATCTACTATGCAGTTAAAACAAGGCGTACGGTGGTTTTCAAAGTCAAATGTGGTTATTTGGCCCTCCCAGCAGATAGCCGACCCACTAACCATTGGCACCTTTTGCTCAAAGCAATAGCGATTCATCAAGTGACGAGCCGCTAAATTATCAGTGCAATCAACTACCACGTCAAAGCCTGTTGATAAAACAGCATGTGAGATGTCCTCTGGGTAGGTAACCACTTCAACTTCAGGATTAAGTCCTTTGAGCGCTATTCGCGCCGACTCAACTTTTAAACGCCCACAGTCATGCATGCTGTAAAGTACTTGCCGCTGAAGATTGCTCTCCTCGACGATGTCTCCATCCACTAGAGATAGTCTGCCTATCCCAGCAGCTGCAAGGTATAGCGCAACTGGACACCCCAAACCTCCTAAACCAACCACAAGGACATGGGAAGACAACAACTTCTCCTGACCGCTTTCTCCTATATCGTCTAACATGAGGTGTCGGCTGTAGCGATTAATCTGATGCTCATTTATGGACATAGTATAGTCTCCGCATATCTCAAATCCTTGGGAGTATTGATATTGAAAAAAGGATTTATTGAGTTCTCAGGCCAATCAAGATAGACCGAACGCAGGCTTGCCAGAAGCAATTTAAATCCGCCTAACCTTTTTTCCAGCACAGCGCAGGCTACGCTCGGCGCAGTTCTCTTATTCCATAAAGAAAACATTGGCTGAGGAAACCCTCGATATCTGATGCAACCAATATCTGCATTATTCTCCAGTACGAGAGCATGCAGCTTTGCAACAACGTTAGCGGGAAAAAAAACCCCATCGCATGCCACCATCATAAGATGCTCTGATTGAACCAGTGAACTCTGGAAAACACTGTGAAGTCCCATAAGCGGACCACGATGAGGTCCCGTTTCGTCTTCAATAATATCGTATGGCAGGTGTCCGAGAAGCTGACGGTCTCCACTGATTATAATCCTGCCAACCTGAGGCGCAAGGCGGTCCATAACGCGCTCAACTAGTGTTTGGCCGCATAAAATGGCAAGCGCCTTATTTTGCGAACCCATTCTCCTCGATTCTCCGGCAGATAAAATCAGGCCGCTAACATCAATCACGGAGTCGTTCCCATTTTTCTTCAGCCTCCATGTCAGATTCTTTAGGGTCTATCCACATTGAAGTTTCACCGCAGGTGACCTTTTTCCAAAGCGTTGCCTTAGTTTTCAAATAATCCATTATAAACTGTGCGGACTGAAACCCATCCAGCCGGTGCTGACTTGCGACAGCGACAAGAACAATTTGCTGGTTAGGTTGCAGCGACCCAACTCTATGAATTACAGTGGTTCCCAACAAATCCCAACGCAAGTTAGCTTCATTCACGATTTTTTCTAGCAAGTTTTCTGTCATTTGCGGATAGTGTTGTATTGACAAACCGTCAATATTGCGGCGCTCCTCAAAATCTCTAACCAATCCAGTGAAAGAAACAATGGCGCCAACGTTTGGGGACAATTCTCGCAATCTTTTTTGCTCCAGAGCGAGATCAAAGTCTTCAGTTTGAATACGAATATTGTTCAACGAATAGCCTATCATTGCAATGAATCATAAAGACATTGTACCTAAAAAGAATCAATTTCGATTCTTGATAATAGATTTATATATGCTTTTTTATCTTCCGCAATTCTATGGACGGATTTAAAAATCTAATTAATTGGCATGTTTTAACGAAACAAATTACAAAATGCAGGGAATTTAAAAGCCCAAACCGCTAATTTGCAGACCAGGTGCGCACTTTATTAAAACTTTTGGCCCATAAATTTTTGGTGGTATGTTTTCACAAAAGGATTCAGTCTAAATGAGGCTCTCCAGTCATGAAGTTGGCAGTTGAATACAACAACAATAATAAGAATTTGTCGCTAACATCGGATAGCTTGAGCTTATCCACTGATAATCGATCTATAAAGGTTATCCGTAACAAAAAGTTGTTCTAGACCTCCCTTATCTGTGATTGAGAGATAACTGCTCTTGCGACCATTGAAGTGACCGCCTCCCACGAAAAGGAGTTTATTATTTGCGATGTGCCGAGCGACATTCAACCAACGCACACTTAGCTCAATAATGGCAATCTCAAGGTTGTATGGAAAGACAATCATATTACCAACTATCGACTCGCTAAACTCTGTGATTTATAGGACTCTCGGCACCCCGACTCTAAAAACTGGACCAATGTCTGCAAACAG
>NZXB01000047.1 GCA_002701765.1 Porticoccaceae bacterium | reverse complement strand
AGTTAGGAAAACAAGCGATAGTATGGCGGCGACTAAATCCTTTCTCGAATTTTGCACTAAACTGCCTCCTTAATTCATGGAATTTATTGTTAAAAAAAGAACGCTAATNTTAAACTAAATCTTTTCAAGANTTCCNACGTTTTCAAGCTCCAGCAANTTCTCTTTGGCATTTCTACCGCCCTCTGCGCTATAACCACCCAAGGAACCATCAGATCTAATAACTCTATGACAAGGTATCTTAATTGGGCAAGGGTTTTTACCGCATGCGTTTGCAACTGCCCTTGCTGAATTAGGGTGTCCTATTGCAATCGCAATTTCTGTGTACGACCTAGTGGCTCCAAAAGGAATTTTTTTCAACTCGTTCCACACTTTTTTCTGAAAAGGAGTCCCTTGCACTAGCTAAAAACCCCCACCTCGGGAACGTGTATTTGGAGGTCCAAATACCTTACCCAAGGCTTCTCCGAACCCGCTGCTGTTCTTAATATCGTCAAGCATAGATTCCCATCCCATGAAGGTGATTTTTACGGGATCAAACGTCTGCACATTGTTCACCAAACCAAACTTCACCGGTTCTTTCTCCGGCTCAAAAGTACCAAAAATACGATCCCAAATGATCAGTAAGTTACCATAGTTTTTATCTATATATTGGTCATTAGATCCATGATGCACCCGATGGTGCGAGGGCGTATTAAATATCAATTCTAATGGCCCCAGGTTTCCGATAATCTGGGTATGTCCCACTATACCCCAAAGTGTGCTTATAACACCGGCAACAGCAATTATGGTTGGGTCGAAGCCAACCAAAGGTAAACACAAAAAAAATGGAATTTTTGATACTGGTCCAAACCATGCCTGCCGGAAGGAGACGAAGAAATTCATCTCTTCACTTGAATGATGGCTCATGTGGATAGCCCAAAGGAACCTGACCCGATGTGACATTCGATGATAAAAGTAGAATACTAAATCAATCAGCACGAATGTTAGCAACCAAATAGCCCAAACCGGCATAATTGCGTCTAAATTGATGACTCTGATTTGATACAAATAAAAATGCAAAGCTAAAGTCAAACCTTTGATAGATGAGCCTATAGCTATGTTGCCAACCAACAAACCAGCTGTGCATAAGGTATCTTCTCGTTTGTAATATGATTGGTTTTGCCAGTTGGTAATGAGAACTTCTGTAAATATAATCACCAAAACAATTGGCACTCCGACAGCGTAGACCTCTCCAATCGTTAAGTCCGTCATAACAATCTCATTATCCAGTTTCCTTATTCAGTGATACATTTATTAAACCTAATCACAATCCTCTACTGCAACCTATCATTGGCCCTAGAGATAAAGCGATAAGTTCCTTTCATTTAACAACGTATTGTGATTTTGAATTATCCGTTTGATATCCTACATTAGCTTTGCCACGCGTATAATGCATTTATAAAGACATGCTACTTGAGACCGTCTGCAAATTACACTAGGGTAGGATAACTACAATAAAATCTCTTGAACTTCTTATGAACAGAATTCCAGAAAAAGAAACTTTGCTAGAAATATTCCAGTGGCGTGTTAAGCAGTCATCAGATGATGTTGCTTTTAAATTTAATGACCATGAAATGACATATGGAGAATATGACCTAAAAGCAAATCGAGTGGCTAATGGGTTCATTAAGGGCGGTTGTTTACCCAACTCACGAATCGCTGTGTTAGCTAAAAACTCTGTTGTATATGCAGAGATTCTTTTCGGAAGTCTGAAATCAAGAACGGCGCTCGTGGGCTTGAATTGGAGGTTAGCCGGGGCTGAGGTCGTCTTTATTGTTAACGACTCCCGAAGTGAAATCCTATTTGTAGGCAAAGAGTTCTATCCATTAGTCGATCAGATAAAGCATGAGTTTAATCACGTAAAACAGATCATTGCCATAGATTACAAGCATGATGATTGGCAAAGTTATGATGCTTGGCAAAGCTCGTTTGATCACTCAGAACCAGGGCTAGTTGGTTGTGGCGATGACGATGTCATTCAACTTTACACCTCTGGCACAACTGGTCTCCCTAAAGGAGTCCGGCTAACCAACAAAAATATCAATCGCGCTACACCGATGGTCAAGGAGACGTGGGGAAAGGATTGGCATGAAAAATCAGTTAACTTTATCCTCTCACCACTGTTTCATATTGCAGGGTCAAATATTGTGCTAATGGGAGTAGTTTTTGGCTGTAAAAATATTGTTATTCCGGAACCAAACCCAGAGAAAATTTTACATTTGATTCAAACTGAAAAAATAGAAACGGCCTTCATGGTTCCTGCATTAATCCAATTCATTTTNAATCACCCTGATGCAGCCAAAACTGATTTCTCGTCNTTACGACAAATTGTTTATGGCGCCTCACCTATTTCTGAAGATACTCTTCTCAGAGCAATTGAAGTAATAGGATGCGAGTTTTGGCAAGTTTACGGCCTAACTGAGACCTCNGGTATTGGNACAACGCTCGCACCAGAATGTCATGATCCCTNNTCTGGCAANCTCAGATCTTGTGGTAAGAAGTATAGCGGCGTGGATATTAAAATCGTCGACCAGAAGGGTGCCGAGGTTTTTCCGGGTGAGGTGGGTGAAATAACGATAAAATCTTCAGTCGTTATGAAGGGCTATTGGAACAGGGATGAAGCAAATAAGGAATCAATAATTGATGGATGGTTCTACAGCGGAGATGCAGGGTACTTTGATGAGGATGGTTTCCTATTCATATATGATCGTGTGAAAGACATGATTATCTCTGGGGGGGAAAATATTTATCCGGCTGAAGTAGAGAATGCATTAATGCATCACCCTGATGTCATTGACGCAGCAGCAGTTGGAGTGCCAGATGACAAGTGGGGAGAGACTGTAAAGGGCTTTGTTGTCCTTAAAAAAGATTCAAAGGTGCGTGAATCAGACCTTATTGCCGCAACAAAGAATTTAATAGCCTCNTACAAGTGTCCCTCTTCGATAAACTTTATTACCGAGATGCCGAGAAACCCATCAGGAAAAATTCTTCGACGAGAATTAAGAGCGCCTTTTTGGGAGGATGGGAAAAGGAATGTTTCTTAAAAAAACGTCCAAGTCTTAAAATGCTCTCTCTTATCAAGAAACTTCCCTTTAAACATGCAGATTAAACTTCCTCCCCTAAAAAGCAGATTTTGGTGGTGGAAAGTTAACTTTCAATAATAGCTACAACACCCTGACCACCAGCAGCGCAAATGGAAATGAGACCACGTCCCGATCCTTTCTGGGCAAGCACCTTTGCCAACGTTGCGACTATGCGAGCGCCAGTTGCGGCGAAGGGGTGGCCTGTGGCAAGAGAACTACCATTGACGTTGAGTTTTGACTGATCAATTTTTCCCAGTGGCTGTCTCAGTCCCAGNCGATCTTTGCAAAAACTTTTGTCTTCCCAAGCCTTAAGAGTGCACAAAACTTGGGCCGCAAAAGCTTCNTGAATTTCATAATAATCGAAATCTTGCAATGTCAATCCGGCACGGTCNAGCATTCGAGGTACAGCATAGGCTGGTGCCATCAGAAGTCCTTCTTTTTTGTCGTAGAAGTCCACGGCAGCAACTTCNCTAAAGGTTAGGTAAGCAAGTATCGGAAGATCTTTTTCCTGCGCCCANTTTTCACTNGCGAGCAGCACCGATGAGGCGCCATCGGTGAGAGTGGTCGAATTTCCGGGAGTCAACGTACCTTGATTTGGCGCTACCTTTTTGTCAAAGCATGGCTTGAGATTACGAAGTTTTTCTATGCTCAAGTCATCGCGTAGATTGTTGTCTCGAGTACAACCGTAAAAAGCGGTCATCAAGTCATTAAACAACCCTTGGTCATAGGCTTGAAGGAGTTTCTTATGGCTGGATAAGGTAAACTGATCCTGATTTTCCCGAGAAATCTGCCACTCCCGAGCCATCAGCTCAGCGTGCTCTCCCATGGACAGGCCAGTGCGCGGCTCGCCGTTCCGAGGCAAGACTGGTTTGAACAGCATAGAGGGTCTCAATTTTGACAAGATCGACAATCTTTGGCCGGTGCTCTTTGCGCCATTGACCTGAAGTAAAATGCGTCGCATTTTTTCATTGATGGCGATGGGTGCATCTGACGTTGTATCAACACCACACGCAATTCCACTTTCTATCTGACCCAGTGCAATTTTATTGGCTACCAAAATACAGGCTTCAAGGCCGGTGCCGCAAGCTTGTTGCAGATCAAATGCCGGTGTCTCCGGTGCTAGGCTCGTCGATAAAACACTCTCCCTAACCAAATTGAAATCTTTTGAGTGCTTCATTACGGCGCCCCCCGCCACTTCGCCGATAGTTGCATTATGCAAATTAAAGCGATCCACCAACCCCTGCAGAGTCACAGTCAACATCTCTTGGTTTGAAGCCTTGCTGTAAATGGTGTTGGAGCGAGCAAACGGTATTCGATTGCCACCGATAATTGCTACACGTCGGACATCATTCATAATGACTGCCTTTTTTATGAGTAACTGAGTTGTCCACGCAAATGTAATTCTTCCCCTTTGCTGTCACGCAACTCGAATTCCGCACTTTGATCCCTGCGATTGGTCCAAAGACTTGCAACCCCAGGCAGGTACATTGGACGTTTAAACTCCACCACTGTAGTTGCCTTGACAACTTGCTCGTTCGGTAGCAAAGCACTTAGTGCTCGTGCTTTGCTCCACATACCGTGGGCGATGGCGCGTTTAAACCCGAAGGCTTTCGCCGTTAAAGAGCTGAGATGGATAGGATTGAGATCTCCAGATACTTTTCCGTAATGCCTACCGATATTCCTTGGAGCAGAAAACACAGCCTGCCGTGACAAGACGAAATCAGAGTCTAATATGCTTTTATAGCTTTCGCCGAGGGGCTGGCTTATTCCGCGGCAAAGCATGCTTTGAATAGCCTGCCAAACAAGTTGATTATCACGAAATAACTGAAATTTTATATTGAACACCTGTCCTTTCTCGTGGCTGATCAAATCACCAGTCCTCAATTCCACTCTCAAGTTATCTCCAACATGCAAAGGCTCATACTGTTCGATCCGGTTGGCAAGATGAACCATTCCTAATGCCGACCATGGGCAATACTGGGAGCCTAAAAATTCCATCATTAGACTAAANGCCATAATCTGCGGAAAGATAAAAGGGACGCCTTGCGACTCTTTGAAACCACAAAGCGCACGATACTTNTTCAGGCACCCATCATCCAGCACCACGCTGGGTGCCACATAGCAGATTTCTGGGAGCGCCTCGACTGAAACCCTTTTTTTTCGGGCACGCAATAGGCGCATAATCGCACCCAGCTGAGTGCGCGGCGAGGTGATCTCAACTTTTTTCATAGTTCAGGCTCCCAACAAACTCTGGCCGCAGACACGGATTATGTTACCTGTTACTCCGCCAGAGGCCGGACTGGCTAACCAGGCGACCGCTTCTGCCACATCGAGAGGCTGGCCTCCTTGATGCATTGAGTTTAAGCGACGTCCGGCTTCACGGACACCCAAAGGTATGGTANCCGTCATTTGCGTTTCTATAAAACCCGGTGCCACAGCGTTGATTGCTATGCCTCGCTTCGCAAGTGCGGGCGCCAAACTTTGGACCATGCCGATCACACCGGCTTTGGAAAAGGCGTAGTTAGCTTGACCCACGTTACCAGCAATGCCAGAGATGGAGGAAACACAAACAATGCGGCCGTTTTTATTTANTACGCCCGCGNCGAGCAANGCNTCGTTGATACGCTCTTGTGTCGANAAATTGACGTCCACTACAGAATTCCANAACTCAGCTCTCATNTTAGCCAGTGTCTTGTCGCGTGTTATACCGGCATTNTGCACCACCACGTCCCAGCCTCCGACNGCTTGAGCTTCCGCAACCAAAGTATCAGGTGAATCAGTGTGAGTTAGATCCAAAGCAAGTGAGGAGCCGTCAAGCTCTGCAGCAAACTTATCAATATCGGCCTGAGCTTCTGGAATATCGAGGCAGACCACCTTAGCACCGTCCCGTGCCATAACTTTGGCAATGGCGTTACCAATACCTCTTGCAGAGCCGGTGACCAATATCTTTTTACCCTTAAGAGGCGCTGACCAGTCGGTGAGTGTTCTGGTTGGTTTTTTGGCTTTCCCAATACGTATTACTTGTCCTGAAACGTANGCTGAGCGTGGTGATANCAAAAATCGCAAGGTGGATTCAATTTGGTTTTCTGCTCCCTCGTCGACATAAACTAACTGAGCAGCGACGCCGCGCTTAATTTCCTTGCCCAGAGAGCGTATCAGTCCCTCAAGTCCTCNTTGCACAGNGGCTTTGCGNGCCTCCTGGCAGTGCTCAGGNGGGCGTCCAAGAACAATGATTCGACCNCAGGATAAAATACTTCGAGCACTATCGTGGAAAAAGCGATAGANAACCTCAGATTTGGAGCTATCACTAACGCCGGTAGCATCAAATACCAGTGCCTTAACTTTTTCACTTTGCTTTCCTCTGGCCTCCCAACGACCGGTGATAAGCCCGGCATCGTTCGCAATTCGCAGCCACTGGGGAAGCTGGGCATGAAACAGGGTTTGAGTTTTGATTGACTGGAAGAGCGTTGCCAATGTCTCAAGTAACGCAGGCTCACCACCACCNCCTAAAAGCACTGGGCCATTAATAACTGGTTCATCTGGAGCATATCGGTCTAGAAATTCTGGACGCGGCATGCCCAACATGTTTGTGAGACGGGCACCAAACGCACCGTTGGTAAACTTCAAATATGAGTCTTTCATCAAATTTCCAAGGTTAATCTTAAAGTTCTTTACTGAGAAATATAGATAATACGACGCCAGCGCCTATTAGGCTATGTAAAACCTTTTTGATTGATCAATGTAATTGTATCCTAACAACCGTCATCCAAACTTGGCACAACGTCACCAACGAGGTTGTTAAAAATTAATCATTCAATATTTAAAGCTAACTTTTTAAGTTAAGAGATTTTGACAGGCTAACCCGTTTTCCTGAGAATCACACTTCCTACCGAATATCCGGCTCCGAAAGAGCATAAAACTCCAATTTCGCCTTTTTTCATATCCTCGCTATACAATGAGAAGGCAATTATCGAACCCGCTGACGAAGTGTTTGCATAATCCTGAAGNACATTTGGTTGCTCATGAGCCTCTGGCTCTCTCCCTAAAACTTTCTTTCCAATAAGATCATTCATACTTTTATTAGCTTGGTGCAGCCATAATCTTTTGATGTCATCAATTTTAATTTTCTCTTGAGANAGATGATCGAGGATAAGTTGACTGACCATCGGTACGACTTCTTTGAAGACTTTTCTCCCTTCCTGCATAAACAAAAGATCCCTGTCTAAATGACTTGATCTTTTGGCATAATTCAGGAANCCGAAATTATTTCTTATATTATTTGAAAATTGAGTGATGCATTTGGTGGANAGTATTTCAAAAGAATTTTTCGATTGAGCTNTCTCCTTGCTTTCAAGAATGATAGCGGTACAGACATCTCCAAAGATAAAATGGCAATCACGGTCTTTAAAATCAAGATGTCCAGAGCAAATTTCGGGATCTACTATCAGAATCGTTTTAGCGCTGCCCGATCTTATCATATCAGAGGCAGTTTGCACTGCGAAAGTAGCTGATGAACAAGCCACATTCATATCAAAAGCAAAGCCTTTTATNCCTANTAATGCTTGAACCTCGATGGAAANGGCGGGGTANGCTCTCTCAAGGTTTGAACAAGCAGTGATAACCACATCAATATCATTAGCGTTTTTNCCGGCGCTTTCCATTGCCGCTTTTGCTGCTTTTAGAGCCATTTCCGCAAGAATTGATGGTTCATCATTGCTTCTTTTCTTTAAAATTGGATGCATAATGCTCGGATCAAGAATGCCTTTCTTATCCATTACAAATCTATTTTTAATGCCTGATGCGTTAAAAATAAATTCTTCATTTGACAATTCCAATTGAACTTTNTTTCCTTGGTTNATATCATCCTNATAANCCAANTTATAACTTTCAGCATAAGAATTATAAGCCTTTACCAATTCTTGATTTGATTTGTTATCGACTCTTCTGGCGTAAAAACACCNGTGCCGCTNATCACAATTTGTTTCATTGTTNACCCAAAATTAATAGNAAAAATTTACTGCACCGGTTTAGAGTGTTTTACAGCAATAAGGACCATTATCCCAATATTTAAAAATTTTCTCACCAATCTTATTTAGCCATAATCAGTCTCCTTTGGCTGCAACGTCATTCAACAGCGCAGTTATGCATAAATTGTTATCCTCTTAAACCTCATATCCTTCTCGTTTTTAACCATATTTGATTCAAATTAATTGGATCTGTCTTGTTCTCATAAAACTTGCAGCATAGTTAGAACTTGAGTTTTATAGTTATGAAAGCCTTCCGTTCTGAGAATTTTTCTTAATTGCTATATGTATTGTTCAATTGAGTGCCAATATAAAACGTTAATATAAAAATTAAGAGCCCTACTAATCTAAGTCTTTTCAAAACCCATCCTCTTTGATCACAGCATTAGATCTAATGCATCAATTCAATATTATTTTTTATCACGGTTATCAACTACCTCACCGTCATAACGTCTGTTCTAAAGAGGGGAGGGTTGCTGTACTTAGAAGTTAAAGTGACGACTTACCCACTTTGGAATATCTATTATTCGTCAAATCACTACTACCCTTATAAAAAGGTGAAAGGGTTAAAATCGAAAAGACTCGGATAAAGAAGAATTGCAACTACACTGAATAAATTGGGTCTGACAACTGTGCGAGGCAAAGTCTTCAATGGTGCGAGTGTATCTTCGATACTCAAGACGGTGAGATGACCCGAAAGACGAATCAACTGGAGATAAGATATAAAAATATCGCCGTTTAGGTTAGAGTACTCCCGCCAACTAATTTGCTCTGATTTTAAACGTTCTTGTGCAAATTAGGCATTTGCCATGTTTTGTCTGTCTGGTATAGTGCGCCTCCGTGAATTATTTACAGTGATGTCAAATGAAAAAAGATATACACCCAGAATATAGAGACGTTTTGTTCCATGACACCAGCGTGGATAAATATTTCTTAGTTCGTTCCACACTGCAAACTGGTGAAACCAAGGAATGGACAGACGGAAATACATATCCCTATTGTCCTCTGGATGTGTCTTCTGCTTCTCATCCATTCTATACGGGCAACCAAAAACTTGTCGATTCTGCCGGGAGGATTGACAGATTCAATAGACGTTTTGGGAATAAATCGAAAACCTCTGCCACTAAATAAAAGGCGCCAGTTCTGGAGAGGAAAAAAGCACAACCTACTAAATTAAGAACTTTCAAATAAAACAGATGTTTCAAGGGAAAGTATAAATGCTATTGAAAATGGGATTTCTGTGCCCTCAACCGTTCTAGCATTAAAAATACCAAAGATTTTTAATTGTAAAGTTGAAGATTTATTTGGACTGCCTAAGAATTAATTCTGCAAACGAAACTACTCTACAGTAACGGAGTGGAATTAACCCGACCCCTAATCCTCATTTTCTTTGAATGTCCTTTCATACAAGTTTTGAGCGAATAAAGGTGTTTCTTCTTCATTATGTTTTCTTACAAAATAACCACCTAATGCTAAAGCGGACAAAATTTTCATAATGAAATTAGGATGTTCTACCAATACAGTATTTTGGAATTTACATGCATTGTCAGAAACAGAAATTAGACGCATTTCCCATGTAACTTTCACAACAACATGTATTAACTGCATTAACCAAAGATCCGACAAAGAAACCATTTTAACGTAATCAGGTTCTTTAACTTCTGCTACATAGTGTTGAACTAATAAGTTTCCTCCAACGCTTTCTACATTGACGGACGTGTGTGTTCCATCGGTATGAATGCTTGATCCAGCAGCAATATGTCCGCTTGCTGTGGTTTGATAGTCTTTATCTGATAGGGTGAAAACCCAATCATGGAGATTAAATGCTTCCTTGGGTGCATTAATTGGTGCTTCACATACAGTTTGAAATAATTTTTTGTGTTTTTGATTGTTCATAATATTTTTATGCCACAGATTATTAGAAGAAGGTTCGTTTTTTCTGATTTTTGACCAACCGGAATATCTATCTTTATTCAACGGTAACCGACTTGGCTAAGTTTCGAGGCTGGTCGACATCGGTTCCTTTTAACAAGGCCACATGGTATGACAATAGCTGAAGTGGCAGTGTATATAGAATTGCTTCAAGACTCTTCGGCACATGGGGCATATCTATAACAGTGACTCCTAGCTCACTGGCGAAACCGGCATCGCTATCGGCAAACACAAATAGTTGCCCACCTCTGGCACGCACTTCATGCAAATTGGATTTGAGCTTTTCAAGCAAGTCATTACTCGGCGCAACAGCAATGACTGGCATATCATCATCGACTAATGCCAGCGGCCCGTGCTTGAGCTCCCCCGACGGATAGGCTTCTGCATGAATGTAAGAAATCTCTTTCAGTTTAAGCGCACCCTCAAGAGCAATGG
>NZXB01000009.1 GCA_002701765.1 Porticoccaceae bacterium | reverse complement strand
AAGATAAATGTGACAGGTCCGTCATTGCAAAGCGTTACGCGCATGTCGGCGCCAAAAATTCCGGTTTCAACTGCAGGGTGAAGCACTTTAACTGTCTGGACGAATGCTTCATAGATTTCTTTAGCGTCCACTGGCGATGCCGCAGATGTGAAACTCGCTCTTAACCCTTTTTTAGTGTCTGCGGCGAATGTGAACTGAGAAACTATTAGCAATCCTCCTTGGATGTCTGCTAATGAAAGGTTCATTTTTCCCTTATGATCCGAGAATGCTCGATAGCGCAGGACTTTTCGCGCAAGCCGATCAATGTTCGACTTGTTGTCGTGTTTTTCAATGCCCAGGAACAGAGTTAGCCCTGAATCAATTGTTCCAATCACCTGCTCTTCTACTTCCACTAGAGCCGACCGTACTCTCTGAATAAGTCCAATCATATGTTTCTACACTTTTTCTGCCTTGATTGCAGCGCACAGCGTTTAAGTCGAATAGCGCAGCGAATATAATGCATTATCTGAATTCTTAGATGCAAGTTGAGGATGTATTGTGGAGCGAAAAAGTTGTCCATGGCATCGGAATGATCCCGTGTATCGACGTTATCATGATGAGGAATGGGGAGTTCCATGCAGAGATGAAACGAAGTTATTTGAGTTCCTTGTCCTCGAAGGCGCTCAAGCCGGATTGTCTTGGATCACAGTTCTGAGGAAAAGAGAAAACTATCGACGTGTTTTCGCAGATTTCAATGTGGAGGTTGTCAGTCGCTTCACAGAGGATGACTTTACTCGCTTGATGAACGAAGATGGGATCATTCGCAACAGAGCCAAAATAATGAGCGCCCAGAGAAATGCTTATTGCTTCATGCAGGTTCAATCNGAGTTTGGCAGTTTTAGTGACTACCTTTGGAACTTTTTTAAGGGNGAGCCACTCGTTAATTGTTGGCAAGANATCGGACAAGTTCCTTCAAAAACGAAAATGTCTCNGTTGATCAGTCAAGATATGANGGCNCGAGGGTTTAAGTTTTTTGGCCCGACCATATGTTACTCATANCTNCAGGCAATGGGNTTTATAAATGATCATTTGGAGTATTGTTTTAGGTGGTCAGAATGTCAGACGTCTTANTGATTTTTNGTGGCTTTTTGTNCGCGTTTNCGTGCATTTTCGGTTAACAGTTTTTTTCGTATCCTTATCGAAGATGGAGTCACTTCAACCAATTCGTCTTCGGCAATGAATTCAAGTGCTTGTTCTAATGTATGCTCAATGTGAGGTGATAGTATAAGGTTTTCATCGCTACCGGANGCTCTGATGTTAGTAAGTTGCTTTGCTTTAGTTGGATTNACAGGCAGATCATTGCTTCTAGAGTGAATTCCGACAACCTGTCCTTCATAAATTTCAACACCATGGCCGACAAATAATTCACCGCGATCTTGCAAAGCAAANAGCGCGTACGCTAGCGTTTTNCCTGATGTCATTGAAACTAGGACCCCATTTCGCCTGATACCAAGATCCCCCGATTTTGCTAAGCCATAGTGGTCAAATGCACTTGAGAGAACACCTGTTCCTCTAGTCATTGATAAGAATTGGGAGCGGAATCCAATTAGACCCTTTGACGGAGCAATGAATTCGAGTTTAACGCGATCATTTTGGTCTGGTTCAATATTAACAATTTCTGCCTTTCGCAAGCCCATTTCTCTCATTATCGAACCTTGATGCACATTTTCGATGTCAATGGACACGAGCTCAAAAGGCTCGTGAATTTCGCCGTTTACATTGCGTTTAATAACTTCCGGCTTTGAGATGCCGAGCTCGAAACCTTCTCGGCGCATGTTCTCGATCAACACAGAAAGGTGCAGTTCGCCGCGGCCAGAAACNATGAATTTTTCGGTTGTACTTCCTTCTTCGACCTGCAACGCTACATTGTGAATCAATTCTCGCTCCAACCGCTCTTTTATATTTCTTGAAGTCACAAACTTACCTTCAAGCGCAGCGAATGGGGAGTCGTTGACTTGAAATGTCATTCGCACAGTTGGCTCATCCACGCGAAGTGGTGGCAGCATTTCAATGTTTTCGGGATCACAAAGTGTGTCTGATATGTTGAGGTTTTCGATTCCAGTAATGCAGACAATCTCTCCAGCTGATCCAATTGGCGANTCGATGCGCTCTAGACCTTTATAGCTCATGATTGATAANACTCTNGCTTTACGTGTTTGGCCATGCCTGTCNACAACCACCACCCGCGAGTTTGGTTGCAATANGCCGCGCGAAATACGTCCGATTCCGATTACCCCGACATAACTATTGAAGTCGAGAGCGCTAATCTGCATTTGAAAGTGTCCGGAAACGTCAACAGAGGGAGCAGGCACCTCTTGTATCATAAGGTCTAGGAGCGGAGTCATGTCATTGCCGAGGTTGTCAATATCCAGTCCGGCCACACCATTTACTGCTGAAGCGTAGATAACTGGGAAACTTAACTGATCATCAGTTCCACCTAATCGGTCGAACAGGTCAAAAACCTGGTCCAAAACCCAGTCCGGTCGGGCACCTGGCCGATCGATTTTGTTAATTACCAAGATTGGATTAAGACCGGTTTCAAAAGCTTTTTGAGTGACAAACCTAGTTTGAGGCATTGGACCTTCGACCGCNTCAACCAGCAGTAATACGCAGTCAACCATTGACAAAACACGTTCTACCTCGCCACCAAAGTCGGCGTGCCCTGGCGTATCAACAATATTTAAGTGATAGTTTCGCCATCTGATAGCAGTGTTTTTAGCGAGGATTGTAATGCCTCGCTCTCTTTCCTGNNCATCAGAATCCATGATGCGCTCAGTGTTGACATTTTTTCTACCTAATGTACCCGTCTGCAATAATAACTTATCTATNAGAGTGGTTTTCCCATGATCAACATGGGCGATAATGGCGATGTTCCTTATGGATCTAATGGCTGTGGTTTGGTGGGGCNGGGTTTGCATAGTGCGATCTTGGAATAAATGAATGGTTTAATATAAATTCGTGGCGCATTATAAGGGAAGGTTTGCGAACTTTTGGAGCTATATTACGTAAAGGCCAAAACTTTTTATAGTTTNAAAAGGTANAACGCACCATAATAAGGCGTTNTTCNNNTGNAATGCACTATATTAAGGCGTTTTTGAGGCTATTGTCCTTATATTTTTTTCTCCCTTTAAGAAAAATTAAGTCTGAAAGNGCTGCAGTGCTTGAATGTATTATGTAATTCGTCTCNAAAGCCATTTGGCATGGCAATTGCACCGCTAAGGTGCCTATAATCTNGANGNTTTAGGCCACATCGCGGTTAAAAGAAATTGGGATTTGCCAGACCAACTTTCTACTTTCCAGCGGCTGATACAGATAACATGAAGTTAAAATTTTGGAGACTCATCGACAATGAAAGCAAAATTAGAATATATTTGGTTAGATGGCTATGCGCCAACGCAAAGCCTGAGGAGTAAAACTCGAATAGNAAACGATTTCGGTGGTACNTTGGAAGAATGTCCTATGTGGTCGTTTGACGGAAGTTCCACNGAACAGGCTGATGGGAGTGCGTCAGACTGCNTGCTTAAACCTGTGGCTATTTTTCCAGATCCGGATCGAACCANCGCCTACTTAGTTATGACCGAGGTTCTCAANGCGGATGGTACTCCTCACGTAACTAATGGTCGNGCAACCATTGATGACGATGACGACGATTTTTGGTTTGGTTTTGAGCAAGAGTATTTCCTNATAGACATTGATACCAACCTACCTCCAGGNTTNCCCGCGGGCGGGTTTCCNGGACCCCAAGGGCCTTACTACTGCTCAGTAGGTGCCTCTAACACTTTCGGGAGAGATTGCATTGATGACCACCTCGATCTCTGCTTGGAAGCAGGCGTAACCGTGGAAGGGATTAATGCTGAAGTAGCAGCGGGACAGTGGGAATTCCAAGTATTTGCGAAAGGAGCTAAGCGGGCGGGAGATGAAACTTGGGTAGCAAGATACCTGTTAGAAAGAACCGGCGAAAAGTATGGTTTTGCTGTTGATTACCATCCCAAACCATTCGGTAAGCTCGATTGGAATGGTTCTGGCATGCATGCCAACTTTTCGAATGGCGCTATGCGTGAGTCTGGCGAAGAGTCGCTGTTTAGCAAGATTTGTGATGAATTTGGCAAGAATATTGAGCGGCACATTAGCGTATATGGGGCCGATAATGATCAACGTTTGACCGGCGACCATGAAACTCAATCAATAAACGAATTTAGTTACGGTGTTTCAGATCGCGGTGCTTCGATTCGGATTCCAGTTGGAACTGTAGAAGATGGTTGGAAAGGAAGATTGGAGGATAGGCGCCCCGCATCTAATGCCGATCCTTACAAGGTTGCAGCAGCCATCATTAAAACTACAAAAGAAGCTCTTTAACGAGATACTCTTAGTTCGGAAGCGCTTTAAAAACCGAAAAAGCCCCGGGTTGTTTTCCACGTCGCGGCTTTTTTGGGCTAACCTTTACCCCGCATCATACCTTCATGTGAAACAAAGCGGATTGCTCAGAATGCACCACGCTGGTGCATTCTGAGCGTCCTCGGGGTACAATGGAAGGGAGAACGAGTTAGTTAGGTCAAGCTTTACCAAGACAAAACAGAGACAATTGTTCATTTGATTAGTTGGCTTAGTTATTGCTTAGAGTCGTATTAATTAATTTTGATATCTGCAAAATAAGAGTGGCTATCATGGAGTTGCGAGTAGAAAACCAGCCTTTGCTTGATAGTCTCAACACGGCAGTGCTTTTAGTTGATGACGCCTTGCATATCCGATACGCGAACATAGCGGCAGAGTCTTTGCTTAAGGTAAGTTTTTTAAAACTGAAGGAGACAAATGTTTGTATGCTTTTCGGCGAAGTGGAATTGGCTAAAAGTGCAATGGTTGATTCGCTTCGAATAAATCAACCTTATACCAAGCGCCATGAAACGCTCCAATTGCATGACGGCGAGTCGAGTCTTATAGATTATTCTGTTACCCCGATCCAATTTGAGGATACCAATTCCCTGATTATCGAAATGCAGCGAATAGATCGATTTCTTAGAATTAATCGTGAAGAAGCGCTCTCGTCAGTGCAAGACAGTTCCCGAAATCTTATTAAGGGCCTAGCCCACGAAATCAAGAATCCACTTGGGGGTATTCGTGGGGCTGCACAACTCCTTCGACAAGAACTTATTGATGGTCTAGCGAGCTTAGAGACGCAAGAATTTTGTAATATCATTGTTACAGAAGTTGATCGCCTCCGTAATTTAGTCGATAGACTTCTAGGTCCCAGTCAGCTTCCAGCCTTGGAAAGTCTCAATATTCATGAAGTTCTAGATCATGTCGCGACTCTTCTTGAAGCCGAAACGAAGGGAGAAATCGCGCTCAATAAAGACTATGACCCTAGCATACCGCAGCTTCTAGGTGACCGCGAGCAACTTATCCAAGCCTTTTTAAATATAGCGCGAAATGCTATGCAAGCTCTGCATCGCAGTGAACGAACGGGCCCGCGCATCATCATTAAAACGCGTATCGAACAAAGTTTCACGATTGCAGGTTTACGTCGCCGGGCAGTTTGTCGAGTGGATGTGATAGATAACGGAAGTGGCATTGATCATGCAATCAAGGAGCGCATTTTCTTTCCAATGATCAGTGGGCATAGTGAAGGGGCAGGTCTGGGCTTAACCATCGCGCAGACCGCTATCAATCGCCATGAAGGATTAATCGAATGCCACTCGACACCCGGAAATACATGCTTTTCAATTTACTTACCGATACAGGTATAACTATGGAAAATTCTTCAAGAATATGGATTGCTGAAGATGACCGGTCACTGCGCTGGGTTATGGAAAAGGCTTTGACACGTGCTGGTATCGGCGTTCGTTGTTTCGAACGCGGAGACCACCTTCTTGCCGCCCTGACGCAGGCCAGACCCACAGTAATTATTTCGGATGTTCGCATGCCGGGTACTGATGGCTTGGCTCTTTTGAAGCGCGTAGAGGCCAACTTTCCAGAGATACCAATTATTATCACCACCGCACATTCTGACCTTGATAGTGCAGTTTCTGCATATCAGGGTGGAGCCTTTGAATATCTTCCCAAGCCTTTCGATATAGAAGAGCTGATTGCTGTAGCGAAAAGAGCAATTGCTATTTCCAAAGAGAAAAAAGGAAGTATGGTTGAGACTATCGCCGCGTCTAAAGAAATTATCGGTGAAGCTCCTGCCATGCAGGAAGTCTTCCGAGCAATTGGGCGACTCGCAAATTCGAATATTACCGTTCTCATTAACGGAGAATCAGGAACTGGCAAAGAACTTGTTGCCAGAGCATTGCACAACCATAGCCCTAGGAAAGGCAATGAATTTGTAGCCTTGAATATGGCGGCGATTCCCAATGACTTAATAGAATCAGAATTATTTGGACATGAAAAAGGCGCATTCACAGGCGCAGCGCAACAACGTCGAGGACGTTTTGAACAGTCAAATGATGGGACCTTGTTTTTAGATGAAATTGGCGATATGCCTGCAGAAGCGCAGACCCGACTTTTACGTGTGCTCTCCGACGGAGAGTTTTATCGAGTGGGTGGTCACACATCAATAAAGGTAAATGTCCGGATTATCGCTGCCACGCATCAAAATCTAGAACAATTGGTGGAACAAAACCGTTTTCGAGAGGATCTGTTCCATCGACTCAATGTAATCCGAATCCATCTACCTCGTTTGTCTGAGAGAAAAGAAGACATTCCCATGTTGATGCGACACTTTTTCGTAAAGGCAGCTCATGAACTTGATGTTGAACCAAAGATATTGTCTGAAGAAGTGAGTTTGTTGTGCCAAGAACTGACGTGGCCGGGAAATGTCAGACAATTAGAGAATACCTGCAGATGGCTCACTGTCATGGCCGCGGGTCGCGAGGTGCTTATGTCTGATTTGCCACCAGAACTGATTTCACAGGAGGCGATGGGTTCAGCATGTGATGATATGTCTTGGCAGAAATTGTTGCGGCGCTGGGGAGAGTCCCAATTGAACGCGGGCGCCTCGAAAATCATGGTCACAGCTTTAGCAGATTTTGAGAAAGTGATGATGGATGCTGCCCTATCTCACACCGGTGGTAGAAAAAAAGATGCGGCGCTTCTACTTGGATGGGGTCGCAATACTCTCACACGAAAGCTGCAGGAACACGCTTCAGACGATTATTCTCCCTGCTAGATCAGATCTGGCGGCAGCTAGTGAGCAACAGGATTTTCTTCCTGCACCGCCATAGCACTCTCATCCGACTTGGCTTTATTTACTGCTGCAATAAAAAGCGAGTCAAAATTAACCGGCGGCAACATTATTGGGGGAAAAGACGCCTTTGTCACTGTGCTGTCAATTATTTCTCGAGCATAGGGAAATAGAATGTTCGGACAGGTAGTATTCAATACTTGCGAGAGCTGTTGATCCGATAGACCAGTAATTTTAAAAATACCACCTTGCTCAGCTTCAATGAGGTACAGCACATCCTCTTCCTGCTTTACTGTGATAGTGATGCGAAGAGCGACCTCAAAGAGATCATTACCTAACTTAGATGACGTGGTGCTGAGATCTTGCTGAATTTTTGGTTCCCATTGCCGCAGAAATAGTGCAGTTCCCTTGGGCGTTTCAAACGATAAGTCTTTTAAATATAGACGCTGTGGTGAAAAGCTTGGCTCTTCTGGGGTCTGATCTACTGCCGGGTTTTGGTCGTTTCCTTCCGTGTCAGCCATTGCCTAAATTTCTCCATATTTTTGGGTATTACCCTTTTCTCGATTGTGAGTTAAATACGCGATCATTTTTTCCGTACAACCGGCATATTTTGTTCTTTCCATTCGATCATGCCTCCCTTTAGGCGCCGCACTTCGAATCCTTTTGACATTAGCAGCTTGCCTGCTGAGGGCGCATGTTGTCCGTACTGATCAGTTAGAACGACCAGCTTGGATTTTTCTTTTTCGAGTTCGACAAAGCGATTGCTCATTTTTGTATGAGGTATGTTGATGGCTCCCTGGATATGCCCTTGAGAGAAGTCATTAGCTGCTCTCACATCCACAAGTATCGCTTCGCCTGAATTAATTAAACTGACTAATTCATGTTGCCCAATTGTTTTACCACTTTTCTTGCGCTCATTCAGGAGATAGGCATACATTAGCAGCAATAGAACAGTCACTAAAAACCATTGTTCGCCTAAAAATAAGAAGATTTCCACATCAATCGCCGCTGTCTAGCAAGTATATAGTGCACATAGAAATTAGGTCTGAAAGTATACACGTCATTAATTGGCTGGGAAATTGAAATTTCTTGACCTGATCACCAGTGCTCCCAAACAGGTAAACAACCGCTGGGAAGTTTTTCTACCTGGCCCAGGGCCGCCCATGCTTTATTCAACACATGGAAGTCAGATCCGCAAGACGATAAGAATTGATACTTGTTGGCCAATGAGGCTAATTCACTCGTTACATGTTTGTCTTGGCGTCCAGATATAACTTCAATGGCTTTGCCGTTACAATTCTTAAAGTCAGTTAATAATAACTTTAGTTTCGCCCATGTCAGCCCATATTTTACCGGATGCGCAAGAACTGCGGTCCCTCCAGCTTGTTCTATCCAATTTATAATGTTTTCCATCGTGGCCCATGAAGTCTTGACATCGCCTGCCTTGCCTTTGCCTAAATATTTTTTAAATGCCTGTTGAATGGTTTTTACTGCGCCTATGCTCACTAGATACCTAGCAAAATGAAGGCGGCCGATCTGTCCGCCGCCTGCTTCAATGCGAGCACCCTTCAAACTATCTTGAATACCTACACTTTCTAGTTTATCTGCAATTCTTGTTGCGCGGGTATTTCTTGCATCGGTTTGGAGTTGGACTGCGGTCAAAATCGATTCGTGGGCAACGTCTATATTAAGTCCAACAATATGTATATCAAATTTTCTCCAGGAAGTGCTCAGCTCAATACCCGCAACTAAGTTGATCGGAAGTGAATCTAAACCATGATGGTAGGCATGCAGGGTGTCATGGTCCGTTATAGATAGGAGATCTACCTCTCTTTCGATTGCTAGTTTAACTAACTCGGCGGGCGTCAGAGAACCATCTGAGGCGGTGGAGTGGCAATGTAGGTCTACATTCATGNGGTAAANTCAGNTCCTTANTGNACATCGATAGNGGGTATTCATAACATTTCNGGCTTGATTTGGGCAAGGCCAACAAAAANTNTTGTNCNATGACATAATTNTAGTTCTTTCGGTCTGAAAACNTGCGTTAACATGAGAAGTTGCACCAGATTTGNTTCTTTTCAATTTNTNAAGGGTACCCATCTTCGGTGAGATGAGCTGGTTTGTATACATTATAGAAGCGAGTGATCATAGCTTTTACACTGGTATTACAACTGATCTTGAGCGCAGGTTCAGCCAACATGTGTCGGGCAAAGGGGGTGCTAGGTATTTTCGTGGGCGAAAAGCTTTATCGATTAAATTTTCGGAAGAGCATGTTAGCAGAAGCGCTGCTAGTCAAAGAGAAGCACAAATCAAAAAGCTCTGCCGTTCAGACAAGATCAAGTTGATGGAGGCCAGCGAGGAATTGAAACCTAGAGACAGCAAACGCTAAGAAATAATCCCGCTTCCGCCACCTTGCCCGGGGACAACAATCTGTGACGCTTGCTCGCGACGAACTCGCTCGATCTCGGCCGAGGCCTCCTCAATGGCTTTTTGAGCTTTATCCGCAAAATCTTCCGCGGCTTCGCCGATATTCGTTCCGTCGAGCTCGAAACTCAAGGGAATTGCGCCCATTGGGCTCATAATTTGCGCAGAGCCCACAAACTGAATGGGTCGTCCAACATCGTCGCTGCCGTCAGCAGTGATCGGGATGAGTTTTCGGATGTTACCGAGTTTTTGATCTGTATAGCTTTCCTCCCGATATAACTCGTTAGGATTCATGCCATCTATTTGTTGTTGATTCATATCTGTGTTTTCTAGTTCGATTTCTCGACTAGCACCCTAACAGACGAGGGGTCTTGAGTAAAAGGGTAATGGCTCGGAAAAGCAATTTGTTTCTGTGGCTACAACAAAATGACCGACCTTAGCTTGCCTGTCTGTCGCGCGAGTTAGTGCCATAACTTTACTCAGACATAAATGATTCGTCGAAGTACCTGTCACATTACTGCCACTTAAATGTAATATGTTTGAAATTAAAAAGTCATCTAATGTAATGGAAGCGTAAATCTAATGAATCAAGAGGAAGCCGAGGTGCGCAGAAAGACGGTTTTGATCGTTGATGATGAGGCTGCTATCCGAGAGATGGTGTCCCTGGCTCTTGAGACAGCCAAATTCAATGTTCTTGAGGCAAGTGATTCGCAAGAAGGTCACGCTATAATCATTGATTCACAGCCTGATGTCGTGCTCCTTGATTGGATGATGCCCGGGACCACTGGTCTTGAATTGCTGAGGCGTCTGAGGAGAGACCCTTTGACAGAAAAGATCCCTGTGATTTTACTAACCGCTAAAACATCAGAAGACAGTAAAATTACTGGCCTAGATTCGGGAGCTGATGACTTCATATCCAAACCCTTTTCCCCAAAAGAGCTAGTCTCTCGGATCAGGGCGGTCATCAGACGCTCAACAGTGACAGAACCCAGCGAACCAATAAAGGTCGGAGAAATGCTTTTTGATCCAGAGAGCCATAGGGTTAGCATTTGCGATGAACCCGTTGAGATTGGACCAACCGAATACCGAATGTTGCAGTTTTTTCTTACTCACCAAGAACGAGTCTACTCACGTGACCAGATTCTAGACCATGTTTGGGGCGCCAACGTCTATCTGGACGAGCGAACTGTTGACGTTCATATTCGTCGGCTTAGGAAGGCAATTTCGGTTGCAGGACATGAAAAATATGTTCAGACTGTTCGGGGAGCCGGATACAGATTCTCTACCCGGACAAAATAAATCCGACAAAGGTCTTTGTTGTTTTGCGATACGGCATTCAGACTGAAGCTCGACGCTTTTCCGCTTTAATGCTTTTTTCTCTGTTGATCGGAATTCTATTCGAGGCACCGCTTGAATTTTTCTTGCTGGCACTGAGTGTTTATTTAATATGGTTTATGCGAAAAGGTTTTGCGATTTTTCGCTGGGTGGAAGGAGGCATGAGAGGTGCGCCACCATTCAACAATGGTGCGTGGATCGAGGTTATTCGCCTATTAGAGCGACTAAAGCAGTTGCAACGACGCTCAAAAGAAAAACTGCGGTTCACCGTCAAGCGTGTTCGGCGAATGACCAAGTCTCTAGACCAGGGTATGGTTATATTGAATGGAGATTTAAGCTTGGACTGGTGGAATCGCTCTGCCGAGTCCCTGTTAGGTTTCCGCAGGACCGACCGAGGTAGTCCCATCACGAATTTTGTTAGGCATCCCGATTTCATAAAGTATGTTTCAAAGGCACGTTTTAAAGAGCCTCTCCGGATACCTTCTGGCTCCGAACCTAATGTTCAGCTCGAATTCTTCGGTTCTAATGTGGGACAGGGTGAAATAGTCCTTATCGTTACAGATATTACCGAACTAGATAATCTGGAGAGCATGCGGAGAGAGTTTGTGGAAAACGTTTCCCATGAATTAAGAACACCACTGACCGTCATTAAAGGGTATGTGGAGACTGTGCGAGATTTATCAGACGTACCCACGCGGGAGGCCAGGGTCTTCGCTCAAATAAGTCTTCAAATAGAAAAAATGGAGGCATTAGCTGATGATTTAGCCTTATTATCGAGGCTAGAGTCGGAAACCCCGCCCCAGCCGATAAATCCAGTTAAACTCAAGCCGTTGCTAAGTGGTATTGTCAATGACGCCAAACGTTTGAGCGCAGGAAAACATGTCATCAAACTCGATTGTGACAACCGGGTGGAGATTCTCGGAAATGCGAACGAATTACGAAGCGCGTTCAGTAATATTGTTTTCAACGCCGTGAATCATAATCCAAAGGGAGCAAATATAAACATACACGCCGGTGAAGATGCCAACTTCTTAAATGTATCCATCCGAGATGATGGCGTAGGTATTGATCTGCCTGAAATACCTCGCATTACCGAGCGATTTTACCGGGTTGATGCAAGCCGAAACTCACACTCTGGTGGGACTGGATTGGGACTGGCAATAGTAAAGCATACGCTTAATCGATATAACGGTAGCCTGATAATTAGCAGCCGAATCGGCGAGGGCGCTGAGTTTTTGTGCAAACTGCCGAGGACATAATGGACTGCCTTTATTGTTTGATATCCGAGCAGCGAAATTGGTAGTGGAGGTAGTAGTCACCCTCCCGAGATTGAATCATCTCGCTCCACTGCATTTCGAGGCGCCATCCCCTCGAGCAGTTATGTGCCATATCCAAATGTAATCGGTGAATGGCAAGATTAACCGATTGCTCGAACTTTGCATCTGATCGCAAAGAATACTTTCGGCGAGCAATATATGCTTGATTTGGGGTATGCCTGATCGCATTTGGGGTGCTTATATTGCGTTCTGCGATGCCAGAGACAGAATCTAATATTCCGTCGCCAAAAAGCGATATCGGGGTCTTCTTTGCCTGATTCAATGACTGATCTTTGTCAACGTGCTCGCATGAACCTATTTGGGAAACAAAATCAGACTGATCGATCGCATCTGCATCAAATTTGCACTCGGAGCTTGCCATGGTCGAGAGCATCAATAATATGGGATAAAACCCATTTGTGCCTTTAAAGGATAGTCTATTGGGCATATTTTGACCGTTTATAACCTCGTTATAAATTTGGTTTTTTGAATTAAAACTTGTGTTCCATGCCCAATCCCAGTGAATTCCAGTCTTGTTCATTGGAACCCTCATTTTTTGTGTAAAAGACGAATAGTTTGGTCTTATTTGACAGTTTATAATCTGCACCCACAGAAAGAGTGTCTTCCTCGTTCCCTGTACTATCATCCTCAACACGACCATATTGTGCCTTTAGAATGGCATTTTCGATTTGGTAAGAGGCACTTAAAAAGTAGCCTGATTCATCCAGACCGGTCAGATCGTTTTCGTTTTGCTGAAGCATAAAACCCAGAGCCATTGAGTCAATTTTATATCGTCCAATCAGGCGCAACAAATCCTGTTTGTCAACGTCTTGATCTCCGGCCAACGCTAGATACAGATTCTCCCCTGAATAGCTTACCGAGTAGGACATGCCGTCAGCTATACCGGTGTCACTGCTCCCATTTCCATCTATATCGCTGCCCTCACCGGGAACTATAGCTATGGTTGCGGATAAGCCATTAAGGTCTGGTGAAGTGTAAGCAAATAGATTAGACAGTCGGTTTTCTCCTTCAAACGTGTGTTTAACGTCGCCTTGAAGATCATTAAAAAGATCAACTTTGCTCAATGCGAGTTTTGTAGGGGAGTCGTGTTTGCCTGCCCAGATGGTGCCGAAATTTCCCTTTATTCCAAGCATAATATTTCGTTGCGACAGCGTTAGTCGATCACGGTCAACCCGGCAGGATTCATCCCCAGCGGAGTCATCAACACAAGCGGTGGTGCTCGATGTCTTATTCCCATCATCAGCGTACATTTCAAACTCGGCTTTATAGATGGCGAAAAGACTATCAGTGATTTCTGTTTTACCGGCAAAGCCAAAACGTGATGCATTGCTGTCCAATTGCCAGTGCTTGTTTTCATCCTGATCATCGTTCACCATAGATATGTTTATTTTTCCATAGGTTTTTCCGTCGATCGGTCCCGCGGCCATTGGGTTGCAAGAGAACCCCAGAACAAAGCTTAGCGCCGCTATTCGAATAGCTGATTTCATTTATTTCTCCATAAAGTCCGAGACATGAGTAATTGTTTTTCGCAATAAGTGTCGTGTGCGATTGATGGCAAATATATGGCAAATTTATTACATTTTTGTGACATTGAAGAATACTGTCATTTTAATGTCACAAACTTTTCATAAAGTGCGCCTATAAAGTGTCCAAAACGGAGTCAGACATGTCTATCACAAAAACTTTCGAAGTCTTTTTAGCAATCACACTTGTGTTGTCACTCGCAGCCACGACGTCTGCCAGAGAAAATATTGAAGTGGTTGGGTCCTCAACGGTCTACCCTTTCTCTACCGTGGTAGCGGAGCGTTATGGAAGAAGCAGTGGCAAAGCGACTCCAAAAATAGAGTCGACGGGGTCGGGTGGCGGGATGAAACTATTCTGCTCCGGTATCGGCACGCAGTTTCCAGATATTACGAATTCATCCCGCAGGATGAAAAAGTCTGAATATAACCAATGTCAAAAGAATGGTGTGTCGGAAATTGTCGAGGTACAAGTGGGTTTCGATGGGATCGTAATGGCAAACTCTGTCGAAAGCCCAGTTATGAAACTTGCTCGCAAAGAGATCTTTTTGGCACTGGCTGCTAAAGTTCCCGGAGACAAAGAGGGGGAGTTAATCGACAACCCTTACATTACTTGGAAGCAAATAAATGAGTCGTTTCCGGATGATAAGATAGAAGTGTTGGGCCCGCCACCAACATCGGGTACCCGGGATGCATTTGTCGAATTGGCGATGGAAGGAGGTTGCAAGGCGATTCCCTGGTTGGCAGCAATGAAGAAGACGGACAAAAGAGTCTTTAAAAGCATCTGCCACACGATTAGGGAGGATGGGCACTTCATAGAAGCCGGTGAAAACGATAATCTTATCGTTCAGAAACTTCAGGCCAATCCGAAAGCCCTAGGTATATTCGGCTTCAGCTTTCTTGATCAGAACGCCGATTCCGTTCATGGAGCTTTTATAGAAGAGGTTGCCCCTGAATTTGACTCTATCGCAGATAAATCTTACCCCGTATCACGGCCGCTTTATTTTTATGTGAAAAAAGCACACGTAGGCGTAGTGCCCGGTATCCAGGGTTTTCTTGATGAATTTACTAGCGAAAAAGCCTGGGGCGAGGAGGGTTACCTTGCCGAAAAGGGGATGATCCCGCTGCCAACCGAACTGAGGCGGCTCACTGCTAAAAATACTCGAGCCATGTTGCCGATGACTGGTGATGAACCATTGAAATAGTGTGAATAAGTTGGCACAGTGACGCCCAGTGTGTTGCTTTGCATGCCAATTTTATGAGGTTAGATGGTGCCTTATGCAATCGAGTGAAATGTTCCTCCTCTTGTTAGGTGCCTCCGTCTTGGCGTTCTTCCTAGGGCGACGCCGCTCTGTGGCGCTCGCTCACATCTCAGGTGGACTTAATTCCTTACATTCGCTCCCAAATTATCACGGTTATTTCACTGCTATTTGGACCGCGCTGCCGGCGCTTTTAGTTCTGACAATCTGGATGACGCTGGAAAACTATGTGATTATCAGATTAATTTTTGAGTCACTTCCGGAACATCTGCTCCCAACAGACACCTCAAGCACGACCTTACTCGCAAATAAAATAAATAACTTGGCTTTGGGTGTCCTGCCGCGAATCGGACAGCCAACTGAGATCGTCGCGGCGGCGNAACAACTTCTNNNTTANAACGAATTCTCACGCTGGANTATGGCNGCTGTTGTTTCGTGTNCCGCGCTGATGGGATTTAGTTGGGGAAGGTCATATTTGTCGACTGAATTTAGAGCNCGTCAGCCGGTTGAAANTGTGNCCCNATANGNACTNTTTTGCTGCGCCGTGGTGGCTATCTTTACCACTCTNGGGATCTTATTATCGGTGATCTTCGAGTCGCTGCAATTTTTTAAGTCTGTGCCAGTATTTGATTTCGTNTTTGGNCTAGAATGGAGCCCGCAGACAGCGATCAGAGANGATCAGGTTGGCTCNTCTGGGAGTTTTGGAGCGGTACCATTATTTGTTGGCACCNTGCTCGTTTCGGCTGTAGCAATGTGCATTTCGGTCCCTNTCGGTTTGATGTCAGCCATTTATNTAGCGGAGTATGCNCACCGATCAACCAGAACTTATGCNAAGCCCGCTTTAGAAGTTNTAGCAGGCATTCCAACAGTGGTTTATGGATTTTTCGCGGCTCTTACCTTGGGNCCATATTTGCGCACAATCGGCGAAAGTTTTGACTTATCCGTATCATCCGAAAGCGCGCTTGCGGCTGGGATTGTGATGGGCGTCATGATTATCCCGTTCATCTCTTCTCTTGCGGATGACGTTATTACTGCGGTTCCACAAGCAATGAGAGANGGATCCTTGGCTATGGGNGCCACGCATTCCGAGACAGTCTGGCGTGTCGTTATTCCAGCTGCATTGCCGGGCATCGTGGCAGGGATTATGCTGGCTATTTCAAGAGCAATTGGGGAAACGATGATCGTTGTCATGGCCTCTGGTCTCGCTGCGAATCTCACAGCNAATCCGCTCGAGTCTGTTACCACCGTGACGGTNCAGATTGTCACCCTGCTAACGGGTGACCAGGAGTTTGACAGTCCCAAAACGCTGGCAGCATTTGCCCTTGGACTCATGTTATTCATTGTTACTTTAATCCTAAACGTGATAGCCCTTCAGGTCGTGAAACGATTTCGAGAACAATATGAGTAAACCCAGTAGAAATTTAGAAAGAATTCAAAGGTCGCTGGTATCCCGGTATCGTGCTGAAAAGGCATTTCGNCTTTGTGGAATTGCGGCGGTGACGCTGGGACTTCTGGCAGTCTTGGTTCTTTTTGCCGATATTTTTCTTAAAGGAAANNGCGCTTTTTCAGCAACNTATATTCAGCTCGAAATCAATTATGANCAAGANGTGCTTGGCATAGACGACCTGTCTGATGAGNGGGCGTTAATGTTGGCTGATTGGGATNGACTGCACAAAACCGCTTTAAGGCAAGAATTTCCCCAAGTGCGAAAAAGATCAGAAAGAAGGGAGCTTTACGCTTTGGTCAGTAATGGAGCCGGTTACGATCTCAAGGAAAGGCTTCTGAGCGAGCCTGANTTGTTGGATCAAACTGAAAAGTTTTGGATTCTTGCTGATGATGATATCGATACTTACTACAAGAGTTTGTTNAAAGGGCGAGCCTACACNGCTCGACTTTCTCTGGCTCAGCTAGAGCGAGTCAAGCAGCTCATTGATCAGGATAGAATTGAGCTGCAATTCAATGCAAACTTCCTTAGTCGAGGAGATTCTCGGGAACCNGAGCAGGNAGGAATTAAGGGCGCNATGTTTGGGTCTTTTTTTACACTCGTTATAACNCTTCTTCTCTCATTTCCTATTGGTATNGCAGCTGCGATTTACTTGGAAGAATTTGCGGAAAAAAATCGTTGGACTGAATTCATCGAGGTAAATATCAACAATTTGGCAGCGGTACCATCCATAATTTTNGGATTGCTTGGACTCGCTATATTTATAAACTTTTTCAATGTGCCGCGTTCAATACCGTTTTTAGGGGGCTTGGTTCTGGCAGTGATGACATTGCCAACCATTATTATTACCAGCCGTGCAGCAATTAAGTCTGTTCCGCCATCCATTCGGGAAGCTGCTCTGGGGCTGGGTGCTTCNCCAAACCAAGTGGTGCTGCATTATGTGGTACCATTGGCGATGCCTGGCATGCTGACNGGCTCCATAATTGGNATGGCNAGGGCCTTGGGAGAAACTGCGCCGTTGCTTATGATAGGCATGGTGGCGTTNATTGNAGACGTNCCTGGCGGTTTTACTGACCCAGCCACNGTGCTGCCTGTNCAGATCTTNCTNTGGGCGGANAGCCCTGAGAGGGCCTTTATTGAGAANACATCAGCAGCTATTATGGTGTTGCTNGCTTTTTTGATAACNATGAATCTATCTGCCGTTTGGCTCCGCAAAAAANTAGAACGACGCTGGTGATAAGGATTTGAAATGTCAACTACTGTAGTCTCCGCAGCCGAAACAGACTCTAATNCACGTTCACAGCATTTGANGNGTGGTGATCAAACGAATTTNTTAAATGATATTCAAGATCATGTAACTGTTGGAACTTGTTTTTCTGAGAATGCGAAAATGTCGATCAAGAATGTGAGCGTATTTTACGGAAACAAGCAGGCAATCTTTGACGCGTCGGTCGATATTACTGAAAATCAGGTGATTGCCATGATTGGNCCATCCGGGTGTGGTAANTCGACTNTCCTGCGGTCACTGAACCGGATGAATGATACTATTGAAGGTTGCCGGGTCAAGGGCCACATNAGTATGGATGGACAGGATCTATACTCTCCCAAGCTGGATGTTGTGGAATTGAGAGCAAGGGTCGGGATGGTTTTCCAAAAGCCTAACCCCTTTCCTAAATCCATTTATGACAATGTTGCCTATGGTCCCAAGATTCATGGCCTNACAGATTCGCGATATGAGCTAGATGAGATTGTGGAGGAAAGTCTTCGACGAGCCGGTCTTTGGGATGAGGTCAGTGATAGATTGCAGCAGCCCGGTACGGGTCTCTCCGGCGGGCAACAGCAGCGCCTTTGCATTGCCAGGGCGATTGCCGTCAGTCCCGAAGTGATTTTGATGGATGAGCCTTGCTCAGCACTCGATCCAATTGCAACGGCAAGGATAGAGGAACTCATTGAAGAACTTAGCCAGAATTTTACGATTGCGATTGTGACACATAATATGCAACAGGCCGCGAGAGTTTCTCACCGCACAGCCTATTTTCACCTTGGTAAACTCATTGAGGTGAATCCGACTGAACAGGTATTTACCATGCCTGAACATAATCTTACAGAATCCTATATTACAGGCCGTTTCGGCTAAGAAGGAGTTTGTCTTGGAAGAGATTGCGCTCGAAAATCATATTGTAAAGCAGTTTGATGAGGAATTAGACGAGATACGTGCCCTCTTAATGGCGATGGGAGGTATGGTTGCACAGCAGCTGCAGGATTCTATTCAATCGATTGTTAAGGTGGATAGTGGGTTGGCTGATAGCGTGATTGAGCGGGATAAACGGGTAGATGAGATGGAGCTTGAGATCGATGAAGCCTGTTTGACTATTATAGCACGAAGGCAACCTGCGGCGACCGACCTGAGACTTGTAATGATGGTTTCTAAGGCGGTCAACGATCTTGAAAGAATAGGTGATGAGGCTAAAAAGATCGCTAAACAAGCAATTCTACTTTCTGAACAAGAAAAACCATGGGGTTTCACCGAGGTGAGGCATCTTGGCAAGGGAGCACTGAGCATTTTAAATAATGCCTTAGATGCTTTCGCTCGGTTCGATACTGAGGCTGCTTTAAGAACGTTCAATCAAGACCAGCAAATTGATTTAGACTATCAGACTGCATTGCGTGAATCAGTTACTTACATGATGGAAGACCCTACGAGTATTAGCCGCGTAATCAATATTTTGTGGGTCATCAGATCGCTTGAGCGAGTTGGCGATCATGCCAAGAATCTTTGCGAGCAAATTGTTTTTGTTGTAAGAGGGACGGATATCAGGCATCAAGCAGTTTTTGATGATACGCATTAGCCCGCGAATCAAAGGTTAGATTAAGCAAAGATTCATCCACTTCGCAGTGCACCTTCCGGTGAAAACAAAAGCCCGATCTTACTGTCATATTTTTGTCATCTTATTGTAAATTTTAATTCACTTTTTTGTCACGTTACATTCATTTAACGCCTTTATTCTTTTGCCATTCGAGATGCTTTTTTCGGTTCAGATGAGAGTTGATCGATATAAAAATAACGTTAATTCAGATGGTTAAAATCTTTTCGATTTCGAACCACACGGCGGATGGGTAAATATTAATGACTAAACGAATCGTTTCCATGGCGTTATTTTTATCTGCGCTTTGGGCGCCAGCTGTCCTCGCAGAACCAGTTTTCATCCAAATTTTTCTCGATGAAGCACCCGTGAAAGGCGTGCAGATCTACATTGGCAATGAGCTGATTGGCTCTTCGGACGATGCCGGCATGCTTGAAACAGACTTGGCGCCTGGAAATTATCAGGTAGACCTCGTTAACGATGATGTTCGCTTCCCTGTTTCGATACCCGTAGAGGAAGAGGCAGAATCAGAAGCAACTGTTATTTTCAAGAGGGCGGAGGGGGAAAAACCTGCCATTCAGATAGGTGTGTATAGATCAGATGATGCCGTTTATGGCTTGGTGGCAGGACAGGTTATTTCGAGTGACGGGACGCCAGTGCCAAACGCAGCGGTTTTTGTGGAAAATCTGGACACGGAAGTCTACACCGATGCCAGAGGTATTTACTCACTTGTTCTGAATCGCGGTAAGCACGAGATCGAGGTCCAACATCCCAATTTTGAAAGCGCTATGGCTTCGGATGTCAGGCTCTTTGCTGGCGGAGGGGTTAATGCAAGCTTCCGTCTGCTTGATACCGGTCCTGATGGCCAGGAGATAGACTTGTCGCCCCAACGTCTTGAAGAAGTGGTCGTGCTAGGTGTTTTTAATGCCACCGATGATACTGAGAGCATCGAGCGTTATGCCACCACAATTGTCAGTGCTATCGATGCCGAGCAATTATCGCGCTTTGGTGACAGCGACATTGCCGGCGTTCTTGGCCGAATTTCTGGTTTGTCGGTCACTGACGATAAGTTTGCTAATGTCAGAGGTTTGGACGGGCGTTACATAGCAACCAACTTCAATGGGATCATGATGCCCAGCACTGACCCTATGAGACGCGATATCCAATTGGATTTGTTTCCTACCGGAATTGTTGAAACGATCGAGGTGCAAAAGTCTTTTTCTGCTGATCAGCTTGCCACTACGACTGGCGGATCGATCAGTATAAATACGAAAGGACTGCCCGATGAGAGAGTGGCCAAAATATCAGTCTCAATGGGCTTTAACTCGGATTTCACTGGCGATGATGTTTTAGGTTACCGAGACAGCGAATCCGAAGCCCTCGGCTTTGATAACGGTTTGCGTGACATGCATGGCACTGTGCTCGAAGGGACTGAGAGAGGGACACGCTTGGTTATTTGCCCTGCCTACGATTACTCTCAGGGCGACCCGGACCGAACCACTAATATAACCCAGACGGGACAAGACATAGCCGGTCTTTATGATGGTTGCACGCCGCAACCTGTTGCGATGGCGTATGCGCTCTCTTTCCGACCGGACTATGACATTGATCAGGTCACGGCTGACCCTGATATAGGATTCGATATCAATTTCGGCGACCGCTTAGAGTTCCAAGATGGTGAGCTAGGCTTCTACTTATCCGGTAGCTATGGCAGATCCATGGGCGACAGAGGTGACGCGGTCTTAGATAACCCCAACGGTGTCACCGGCGGCTACCTCAGGAGCAAGGACAATGTCGTTGTCTCAGGCTATGGCGTTGTCGGATATGAGTTTGACAGTGGTGAGATTCTTTCAAAGACGACTTTATTGCGATCGACCGATGATGTGACGCGAAGGTCCTCGGGCATTGAGAGTCGGGAGGAGAGAGATCTGACGGACGTTATTCTCGAATACGTCCAGCGTCAGCTGTTCTCAACAAGTTTGAATGGTTTCAACGAGTTTTCCATCGGTGAAATGGAGAGTAAGTTTGACTGGCGCCTCGGTTACTCAGAAACAGATCGGTTGGAACCAGACAGAAGATCCTACTATATCCAGAGTAGCCAGCTAGTTCCCTCATCCGTTGAAAGACGCTGGTCTGACTTAAATGAGGTCAGTAAAGATGTTGGTTTTGATTTTGATCTATCTGCGGACTGGGGCAGTGAGAATTTTTCTACCCTCACGCTCGGGGCACTCTACTCAGAGAAAGAGCGTGACGTGGATATGTGGCGATTCAGTTTTCGTCAAGGTAGTTATCCGGTAGATAGAGGTGTTGCCGATGGTGTGGAGGCGGTGCTTAGCATCGAGAACATCGCTGCAGATGCCTGGCGATTAAGAACCACCACCACCGCTACTGACTCCTATGAATCTTTGGAGGAAACAACGGCTTACTATTTTAAGCTGGTCAACGAGATTGGCGTCGATTGGACGGTCGAGTTGGGTGCGAGATTCGAAGACTTTACTCAGGAAATACTCTACCCTAACGCACCGCAAAACAACGGCATCTTGGAAACTGATGACTGGTTTCCAGCCGTCAATGTGACATGGCGTGCAACTGAGGAGCTGCAATTTCGTCTGGGTGCAAGTAAGACGGTGTCCTATCCCGGGTTGATTGAGCGCTCCGACTCAAGGGTATTTGATCCAAAAACTGACGATGTCATCATCGGCAATTCAAATCTTGCTGTGGCGGAAATAGAGAACCTTGATCTCAGGGTGGAGTATTATTTCGGAGAGTCTAGTCGTGCCTCTCTGGCCTTTTTTGTGAAAGACATTGATAACCCCGTCGAACGGTCGATAGCCGACTCCTCCGGCTCTCAAGCAGCCTCTGCAATTACGTTCAAGAATCAAAAAAATGCAGAACTAGAGGGTATTGAACTCGATTTCAACACCACTCTGATGGAAAGGGATAACTTCTTAATCTTCCTTAACGGGAATTTGTCCTACATCGATTCTACTGTTGATCTGTCTGACAACCAATTGAGACTTGAGGGCGAAACGGCAAACGGGCGGCCGCTTCAAGCACAATCCGAGTACTTGGCAAATCTTCAATTAGGCCTCGACCATTTTCCGAGCGACCAGAAGATTACTGTCTTGGTGAATCACTTTGATGATCGCATATATCGAATAGCGCGCGGAGCGGCTAGAGGGCCAATCATGGAGAAGGGTCGACTAGTCATAGATTTGACTTATGAGAATTTGATCTCGGATCACTGGGTCCTAAAGTTCAAGGTCAGAAATTTAACCAATGAGCCTGTCTCCTATGTGCAAAACAATCGCGAGATTGAGCTGTATGAAACTGGAACATCAATTAGTGCGTCGCTTAGTTATGAGTTCTGAGGCCGGTCCAGCTCTCAAAGCGCTCTTCATGATGTTTATTGAACAAAGTAACAAAACCACTAACTTAAACTAGGAAGGTAACCATGAAAACAAACTCATACGCAATCAGTCTGCTGGCATCCATAGTGCTTGCAGGCCTTGGCGGTTGTGACGGAAATAGCGAAAGCGCGGGTGACATTAACGTCACCGTTGAAAATCCAATTACAGTGGATAACAGTGTTGAAAATAACACGACGACGCCTCCGCCCGTGGTTGAAGAGACACCGACGCCCACTGGAAACTGTGCGTTGGTTGCAGAAGCTAGTTTTGTGAGCTTCAATTCGGATTGCTCTATCGGAACCCTTAGCGGGACTATAGACTCGAGTTACACGCTGATTGAGGATGTGAGTTACGTTCTGGACGGTGTTGTTAAGGTTGGCAACGGAAACGTTGAGATTACTTCAGCGACTCAAATGCAGGATATTCAGGCAGCAGGGGTGACTTTGACCATCGAGCCTGGTGTCCATGTTAAAGCAAATTCAGACGGCGTGCTTTTGGTTACCCGCGGTTCCAAGTTGAATGCCGATGCCTACAAAGCGAAGCCAATTACCTTCAGCAGTGGGTCGGATGCCAACTATGCAGGCACCGGTGAGTGGGGCGGTATCGTCATTCAAGGTTTTGCGCCTCAGTACGGAGCCGGTAACACCGGAGCTTGCTGGGCTGACGGGAACGAGTACTGCAACGTAGCTGGAGAGGGCGGAGATTTTGTAGGAAACTATGGAGGCAATTTGCCAGCGGATGATAGTGGCATTATTCGGTATGTGAGAATGGCAGAGGGTGGCCTCATAGCCGGGCCGAATAACGAAATAAACGGTTTAACCCTTCAGGGCGTCGGCTATGGAACCATCATTGATTACGTTCAGGTCCATGGCAATCAGGATGATGGTATAGAGTGGTTTGGGGGGACAGCAAACGTTACCCATGCGGTTCTAACGAATAACGACGATGACGATCTGGATTTTGATGAGGGCTATAAAGGCAACATCCAGCATGCATTAATCATAAAGAATCAGACTTCGGGCGGGAAGCCCATTGGATCAAATGACCCTCGTGGAATTGAAGCAAATTCTTCGGATGCGGATTATGTTCCCCAAACTGCCGCGGTCGTTGCAAATGTAACTATTGTCGGTGGCGATGCGACAAACTGGGATGGAACCGACTTCAGTGGAAAAGAATTCGGTATGCGGTTGCGGGGCTCTGTAACTGCCGCAATACACA
>NZXB01000046.1 GCA_002701765.1 Porticoccaceae bacterium | reverse complement strand
TGCTGGCTTCATATATTCCTCGCTTTGCGGAAATCCTGCCCAAACCGGGGCCATGGATGGCTACCTTCAAGGAAATTATGGCATTTCCACTTTATTTGACCGCTGTATGGCTACTATGGGTCAGTGGAAGGCAGACAGGTGAGAACGGCATGGCAATGATTGCTCTTGGGTGTGTTTTAATTTTTTTTGGTTTATGGCTATGGCGCAGACAGACGACCCAGAGCCATTTATTCTCAATGGCCATGTTTCTTATAGCTCTGGGAATTTTGACCGGCCCTTGGATGGAAAAAACTAATGATTCAAGCCCTAACAGTCAATTCAATGAGTACTCCGCTGCTCGCGTTTCAGAGATCCGAGCAGAAGGGCAATCGGTATTTGTTAATCTTACAGCTGATTGGTGTATTACCTGTATAACAAACGAAAAATTAGCTCTTTCACGTACCTCCGTCTTGCAAGCATTCTCCGAACAGAATATTGCTTATTTAAGAGGCGACTGGACCAATGGTGATCCGCAAATAACTGAATTATTAAGCGAGTTCAATCGCAGCGGGGTACCACTCTATCTTCTCTACCCCAAAGATCTTTCCTCGGAACCAATTATATTGCCCCAGATATTGACTCCCACAATAATTCTAGATTCGTTAAATGAATTGAAAGCGAAAGAGACTAGTCAATAACCTGAAGCATGGCGGAGAGAGAGGGATTCGAACCCTCGATACGCTATAAACGCATACACACTTTCCAGGCGTGCGCCTTCAACCACTCGGCCACCTCTCCGATAAATTTTACGTAGATCATCCCAACGGTTGAGCATAATATTTTGGAAGGACTCTATAGAAAGCTGGCGCAAAAATCAATTAACCATCCGACACCAGTAAGACCATACAACTATTGACGGACAAGCCTAATATCAAACGAATAATCATCGTGGGTACTTCGAATTGGGTTGATATCGATACCTCCGCGCCGCAGGTAGCGTGCGCACACTGTCAATGCCTTTGGTTTGCATTGCTCCATTAAATCATAAAATATTTTTTCAACACATCGCTCATGAAAATCCTGATGTAAGCGATAAGAAATAATATAGGCAAGCAAGCCGGCTTCTTCAATTTTGCAGCCTTCATATGTTACTAAAAGAGAAGCCCAATCCGGCTGGTTTGTCACTGGACAATTGGTTCTCAGGAGATGAGTATAAAGAGTTTCTTTAACTTCCTTTGCGTGATTAATAGTCAGAAAATCTGCGTCAACATCTACTGAACTCTTTAAAAAAGTCGTGCGGTCAATACACCCACCTTGTAACTCAGAGATTGGTCGGTGACGATAGTAATTATCCAAGGTAAATAATTGCACGCCAATGGGAATTCCAACTATCTGAGACAAATCTGTGTAAAGCATTTTTGAAACGTGTTTCCATGACGGTATTCTTCTCTGGTTAAAGTCATTCAGGTAAATTTTTAAAGATTTAGATTCTATAATATTGCTACTCTCACACGGCACCGAAAATTCGCCAATTGCTACTTGAGGCAATCCTTGCATATCTAACCAAGAGAGTTCGTATGCAGTCCATAAATCTGCACCGAAGACAGGACCAACTGAAGTTCTACCCCCTTCTCGATTACGTGAAATAGGTAGCAATAACTCGGGGGTGCGACCAGCCTCAATAGAGTAATCTTCATCTAGCAATTTGTTGGAGGAATCCATAATCAACTCCGCAAACTGGAACTATATTCCAATTGCCTTAGAGTAAAAGCAAATAGAATAATTATAGATATTCCTACCATAAAAAAGGCCCAGAAAATGTCTATATCAGTCACCCCACACATTCCATATCTGAAGGCGTTTACCATATATAGCACAGGATTTATGAGCGCTGCTTTTGCCCAAAATTCATCTAAAAGCTGCGTTGAATAGAAAACCCCTCCTAAATAAGTTAACGGCGTCAGCACGAAAGTAGGGACGATGGAAATATCATCAAAGCTATTAGCGTAAATTGCGTTTAACAACCCAGCGAGCGAGAACATCATAGAAGTCATTAGAATTATGGCAATTGTTACATTCAGATCGTGAATTGAAAATTTAGCAAAGTACAAGGACATTATCGTGACTATAGCTCCTATAACCAAACCGCGACTCATGCCTCCTACAACGTAGCCAAGCAGAATAACCGAATTTGGAGTAGGCGAGATAAGTAATTCTTCGATATTTTTTTGGAACTTTGAACCAAAAAAGGATGAAACGACGTTGGAATAGGAATTTGTAATTACAGACATCATAATCAATCCGGGCGCTACAAACTGAATGTAAGGCAAACCGGACATATGCCCTATTCGACCACCGATTAAATTACCAAATATGAGAAAATAAAGGACGATTGTGATAATCGGAGGAATGATAGTTTGAGGCCAAATACGTAAAAACCTTCGTATCTCCCGTGCGACAATAGTCACAAAGGAAATCCATATCTCATATCTACTCATTACGATCTCTTTTAAAGTTGTTTTTCAACCAAGTTGACGAATAATTCCTCGAGGCGATTAGTTTTGTTCCGCATGCTCAACACATCAATCGACTGCCTTTCTAACTCGGCAAATAAGGGGTTTATTGTTTGACCTCTCTCAACCTCAACTTCTAAGCAGTGCGTGTCAGTCACCGCAATTGGATAACCATCCACTTTTGGCGGAATCCCAACTTCGTCCCGAGTATCTAATACGAACGTTTCTCGGTTTAACTGTTTAATTAATGATTTAATGCTAGTATTTTGAACGATATGCCCCTGATCTATGATCGCAACATTTTTACAAAGGCTTTCCGCCTCCTCGAGGTAGTGCGTAGTCAGAATTATAGTCTTACCTTGCCGATTAATCTCCCGCAGAAACTCCCACATCGCGCGACGCAACTCAATATCTACTCCAGCTGTTGGCTCGTCTAAAACTAGTAATTGAGGATCATGGATCAAAGCACGTGCAATCATGAGACGACGCTTCATCCCACCCGATAAATTTCTCGCCGCTTCAAAACGATGGTTCCACAAACCAAATTCACGAAGAAATTTTTCCGCACGAACCTCGGCAATTCTGCGGGGAATTCCATAGTAACCTGCCTGAGTAACAAGAATATGAAATGGTTTTTCAAACTGATGGAAATTAAATTCTTGAGGAACCACACCTATATATTTTTTGGCATTCGCAAAATCAGTGTCGATATCACAACCAAAAATTGACAACGAACCACTAGTTTTCCTGACTAACGAACAGATAATGCCTATTGTGGTAGATTTTCCAGCGCCATTGGGCCCGAGTAGAGCAAAAAAATCGCCCGCTTGCACCAATAAATCTATGCCTTTCAATGCCTCGAAATTTGCTCCATATGTTTTACGAAGTTTTGAAATGGCTAATGCTGGTTGTTTGTAATTTGACATATTCCTTCTTCATTGTGGGTCAGTGCAATTGCATTTGCATCCGCACGTTAACCGCTATTTCCTGCTAGACAGCTATTTACAAATCAGCGCTAATTACCTGCTAACCAGTTTTAATTACCACCAAGCAAGGCCACTTTCCAACTTGGAAGCACAAAAAACTTTTTTCTCGGCGGCATGCATACTTTACAGTTTTAGAACAGATATGTTTTCCCTTATGAGTAACCAACTAATAGTGACGGCACGAAGGAGGCTCAGCAAATCAACTGTTTGAGTGGATTATTATAACGCAATGATAAAAACAACTTTACAAATATTTTTTGTTAAACAGTGAACAATCAGGGTTGTTGGCGAACGTGATACACGAAAACTAAAAGACAATACTAATAGGTATGTAGGCGAGAGAAATAATTGATTCTCCCAATCTTTCAATCTTCCCTGCTAATTGAACTTGAAACAAATGGGGCAGATCTAGTTTGAGCAGCCAATTAAAGGCATAATGTTACTTAAAATTTTTGAAAGGTTTACAATTCATGCCGCGCAAGACAGTACGTCGCTTCATGCCGGACGTAAAAGCGTTTATAGAAAACTCTGCCTTAGGTCGCTTCAAAACCACAGTCAATAATTCCAATCTACTAAATATAAACCGGCACTCTGTATCGCTTGCGGTTTACATAGGCATATTTTGCGCATTCATGCCAATCCCTGGTCAAACCGTATTAGCCCTTCTAATGTGCTGCTGGCTTGGCGCCAATTTACCCATCGCTGCGATATTTATATGGATTAGCAATCCAATCACTATGCCGCCAATGTTTTATGTTACCTATCGCCTCGGAAGCACATTACTCGGAACAAAGCCGATAGCCCTAGACGCCTCTTTTTCTCTTGATTGGCTGATGGAACTGAGTAATCAGATTTTTCTTCCTCTTATAGTAGGTAGTGTGCTGAGTGGAATAACGCTTGCCACTCTAGGATATCTATTGGTATTGCAGCTTTGGCGATGGAAAGTAGTGCAAAAGTGGGAAAAACGCCGTGATATACGTCGTGATCTATAACATCGACCCTGCCTCTACTTAATGAAAACGCAGTTCTTCAGCAGGTTTAATTCTACTAGCCTTTAATGCTGGGTAGATAGTTGCCAAGCCATTGAGGACAACTGCGGACAGTGCGACAGATGCTATATCGCTGAATCTCATGTCTACAGGAACGTAATCAATTGGGTATATAGTGGTATCAAGTAATACGCGTCCGGTGCCATGCTCAATATAGGCCACGAAATCGGCTATGATTGAACAACCTAAAATACCAAAAATTACACCGAGCACTATACCAAATACACCAATAATAGTGCCTTGAACGAAGAAAATCTTCACAATGTCTTGTCTTGAGCACCCCAATGTTTTTAGAACTGCCACGTCCCGACGCTTCTTTAGGACAGACATCATCAACATTGAGGTGACATTGAATACAGCAATCGCAACGATCAAAAATATTAGGATGCCAACCATGTTGCGGGAAAGTTGAATTGCCTTATATAAATTCCCATGGGTCTGGAACCAATCCCGAAAACCGTAACCAAAAGGCAGATCTTCGAGCAGGTCATATCCTAATTGACGCGCCATGAATGGGTCTACTACTTGAACTCTCAAGCCTGTCATGGCATTTTTTGTACTCGAAATTTTGGACAAATGACTCATACTAGTAATTGCCAAAACCTGATCCAATTCAGTGCGAGTGGAAAACAAACCTGAGATCACGAAATTATGTACGCTCGTTCCGCCGAATGCGGTTTTAGCTGAAAATACGCGTACAGAATCTCCTTTTGATACATTTAAAGCAGAGGCGACGACTTCTGAGAGCAATACCTCATTTGAGCTGGGAAAGTTCAGCATGTGCTCTTCCAATAGCTCATAAAAAATGGCCGGAGTTCTGTCTTTTTCGAACCCTAAAATCTGTATAGGTCTAGTTGTTCCTTTAGAATGCACCATGCCTTGAAGTTGCGTAAAGGGGCTAACCTCAATGACCTCATCATGATTCATCAATGCTTCTGCTCTTGTTTTCCAATCTGAATCAGCCGCATCTCCGAAAAAAACCACATGAGGAACGACACTCAAAATGCGATCTTTTAGCTCTCTTTCAAAGCCATTCATAACAGAAACAACAACTATTAAAATTGCAACACCGAGAACAAGACCTGAAATTGCCAAGGCAGAAATGAATGAAACAAGCTGATTCGCCTTCTTGGACGATAGTGTAAATCGTGTTCCAACGAAAATAGAAACTGCACTAAACGCACTGTACTTCATTACTATTGCCGATATTGATCAAGTGAAACGATGCGGTCCATCTTCGAGGCTACTGCCATGTCATGTGTAACTATAACGAATGCAATATCTGAGCTGCGATTAAGATCCAACAGCAACTCTATTATAGAGAGACCCGTTTCCCCATCTAGATTTCCTGTTGGCTCATCCATCAGTACAACCGAAGGCTGCATTACAAGCGATCTTGCTATTGCGACTCGTTGCCTTTCGCCCCCCGACAGGGCATTCGGCCTGTGGTTCAGACGATGCTCTAAACCAACTTTTTTCAGTATTCGCTCCGCACAACTTTTCGCTTCGCTATGAGAAAACTGGCCAATCATAGCTGGCAAAGCTACATTTTCGACTGCCGAAAACTCAGCCAATAAGTGATGGAACTGATATACGAAGCCTACGTGCCTATTCCGCGACAAAGCTCGATCTCTGGGTGCCAATTCACTCCAACTGATGCCATTAATAAGCACCATACCTTTAGTCGGATCGTCTAACCCACCGCACAGATTTAGTAAGGTGGTTTTCCCTGAACCTGAAGCGCCCATGACGGCAACACACTCACCTTGCGTTACTTGGAAATTAAAATCCATGAGAACATCTATATCAGTTGCACCTTGGCGATAAATCTTAGATAAACTTTTTACTTGCAACACCAAATCATCACTCATAGCTCAGAGCCTCCGCCGGTAATATTTGGCTTGCCCGCCATGAAGGATATATCGTAGCTACCAGGGACGCTAATGCCGCCGCTAAACAGATTTTAATAACATCAAAAAAAACTATATCCGAGGGTAAAGTAGTAATTAAGTAGACCGCAGGATCGAAAAGATTGGCTCCAAAAGCGTTTTCAATCACTTTTAAGATATCACCTATATAATGCGCCACGATGCATCCCAAGCATGCGCCGAGAGAAATTCCTGCACATCCCGCCGCCATGCCTTGAACGACAAAGATTTTCATTATAGTCTCAGGGGAAGCTCCGAACGTTCTCAACACTGCTATATCTGACTGCTTTTCTGAGACACTAAGAGCTAAGCTGGCCACAATATTGAATGCGGCGACGCCGATGATTACTGAGAGAAGCAAACTAACAACCCTCTTTTCCATTTCCATAGCTTTAAATAAACTCTCCATACTTTTCTGCCAAGCAATCCACTCAGCTTCAACCGGGAAAAGTGCCTCCAATCTTTTCTGGGTTGTCCCCGCAAAAGAAGGATCATCTAAAAAAATCTGCAGTCCATGAAAGTCATCTCCCAATCTTAAAATTTTTTGGATGTCTTGATCGCGCATCATAATAGTCGTCGCATCAACTTGCGCTCCAACCTGAAAGATCCCCCCAACGCGGACCATTTTAGTTCGAGGAAAAACACCCAGAGGGGACACAGTCAAACTGGGCAGAATTATCTCGAGTTGATCACCAATGAATACCCCTAATTTACGTGCAATTGCACTTCCTATGAGAACACCATATTTGCCATCATCCAAACTAGATATGGCTCCCGAAGTGAGACTTTTTGCTATACCCATGGAGCCAGAATTATCGGAATTTATATTTCTGAGTTCGGCGCCAACTTTCTGGCCGTTAGCAGATAACATTGTGAAACTTTCAATGCGAGGTTCCACTCGCTCGACATTCTTTTCTTTGATGATTTTACTCTTAAAATCTCGGAAATTCTCGGGCGTTAATGCCTCATCAAATGTCACAGAAATATGCGGAATGGCTTGTAAAAGACGTCCTTTGATTTCTTTATCAAAGCCATTCATCACGGACAAAACAATTATTAGCGCCGCTACTCCAATAGCCATCGAACCAATAGAAAACATTGAGACAAAAGAAACATATCGATGACCACGCCGGCTGAGCATATAACGCATGCCTATGAAAAAAGATATGCTTTTTATCACTACTGACTCAACCTCAGTTGGCGGTATTTGCTCAAGAATTTATGTGCCTATTTTTGGGAGAGAATAGTACGTCCCTAAAAGCCATTTAAAATCGAATTTCAAGTTTAAACGCCTAAATAATTTTTTACCAAGCAAAGTTACATTTTAATGTATTGATTACTCTAGATCCCTTTTGGGAATCTTTTCCATGTAACACCAGCCATGGTTTCCAAGCATCTAACAACTTGACAACTATAACCAAACTCGTTGTCATACCAGCAATAAAGCACACAGCTTTTATCCTTTACGATTGTCGCCTCGGAATCGAAAACACAGGCTTGACGCGAACCGACGAAATCAGTCGATACTGCCTCAGTAGAAAGCGTATATCCAATCTGTTGTTGCAAGTCGGAGTAAAGCGCTTGCCGCCTCATAAACTCGTTCAATTGCTTTCGATCGGTTGATTTTTTCAATTGCAGATGCAGAAGAGCCATGGAAACATTGGGAGTCGGTACTCGGATAGCGTTACCAGTCAGTCTTCCTTTAAGTTCTGGAATAGCCTTAGCAACAGCTTTCGCGGCACCTGTTGAAGTAAGAACCATGTTAAGGGGAGCACTCCTGCCTCGCCTATCACCTTTGTGATAATTGTCTATAAGATTTTGGTCATTGGTATATGCATGAACAGTCTCAACATGGCCATACTCGATTCCAAATTCATCTGACATCACTTTTAAAACAGGCACGATTGCATTTGTAGTGCAAGATGCGGCAGACACGATACTGCAATCGGGTGAAATTTCGTGATGGTTGATTCCATAGACAACGTTGGGTATTGCTCCGCCCGCCGGCGCAGTCAATATGACTTTAGATGCCCCCGGCCTTAAATGGCCACTGAGGCCTTCCTCGTCTCTCCAGGCTCCAGTATTGTCAATCACAATAGCATCACTAATGCCGTATTTCGTATAATCAACTTCACTTGGAGAATCTGCATATATTATTTTGATCGGATTACCATTTACAACAAGAACGTCTCGACCCTCTAACACTCGAATCGTACCCTTGAATGAACCATGCACCGAATCCTGACGCAAGAGCGCTGCGCGTTTAGTCAGATCGTTAAGAGAGTCTCCCGGTCGAATTACAATAGCCCGCAATCTCATCACATCCCCTCCGCCGGCTTTATCTATAAGAAGGCGTGTAATCAGTCTGCCAATTCGACCGAACCCATAAAGCACGACATCCTTGGGTCTTGGGAGTGGTTTGATATTTGAACCAATGATTTCCTCGAGCTCCAATTCCAAAAACGCTTTTATCGTTTTCTCGTCACATAGTTCTTGATAACGGACCACCATTTTTCCGATATCTATATGCGCGGGACCTATTTGAAGTTCAGACAAGGCCTCAATCATTGGATATGTTTCGAACTCCGAGAGTTCATTACTCTCGACTTGCCGCACAAAACGATGGGCCTTCATTAAATCGATGACAGACATGTTAACCATATTATTACCATACATATATGTGGAAACATTTTTTTCCCTATACAGTTTGCCAATTATCGGGATCATTCCCTCGGCTAGTGCTTCGCGCTCCTTCCAATCTCGAAAAAAATCATCTGGCAAGGGTCTATGCTCTTCTATCACTGTTGAGCTCCTAATTGAGTAGTTAAAGTGTGCGCGGCATTATCGGATAGTCCTAAACTTCAAGCAACTAAACAGTTATAATATAATTCATACAAGTTACCAGACTATAGTCCTGACGTTCATCATCAAGCGGTTATCTCCAAAACAACCCACAGTAAAATGACAAAAAATCTTTATTCCCTATACATAGACCCCAATCACAAATGAATTTCTTCAATCTTAAAACATTAACAGTCGATGGGGCCTCAAACCACTTTGAAGAGCTTGACGTTTCAGGAAAATCACTCTTTACAGCCGAATATTCCAAAAATTTTAGTGGTTTGACGATGGTGTTGACCGCTACTGCGCTTGAGGCAAAAAAGCTCACTGAAGGCATTAATTTTTTTGCCAGTGAAAATACTTTTCCGATATATGATTTTCCCGATTGGGAAACCCTTGCTTATGATATTTTTTCTCCGCACCGGGACATCATATCAAGACGTCTGCGAACTTTAGCAAAACTGCCTGAAATCGGAAGAGGCGTGTTGATAGTTCCCGTGACTTGCTTAATGCATCGTCTAGCTCCAACTGATTTCGTTGCGGCTCGCACCTTTCACTATAAAGTTGGAGAAACTATTAATCGCGAAGTTCTCGGAAAACAACTCGATCATGCTGGGTATCGCAAAGTCGCAAGCGTCTATGAGCATGGTGAGTATGCATTGCGCGGATCTATTGTCGACATCTTCCCAATGGGTTCCGCCGAACCTTTTAGAATTGATCTTCTAGACAATGAAATCGAATCACTGCGCTTGTTTGACGCGGAATCACAAATCACCATAAAAAATACGAACAATATAGAGATTCTGCCAGCACACGAGTTCACGCTTGACAAACAGTCGATTAATCTTTTTCTCAACAACTGGCATGAAAAGTTTCCCAATAGTCCCAGCGATTGCCCCATCTATACAGACGTCTCGAAAGGAATCGCACCGCAAGGAATCGAATATTTTCTCAGTCTATTTTTTCAGAAAACGTCAACCCTATTTGACTATATTCCAAGAAATGTCCGCTTGTTATGTTGTGCTAATGTTCAAGAAATGGCAGAAGAGTTTTGGATCGAAACGGTAAGCCGTTACAATGACAATAATATTGATCCTCTAAAACCTCTAGTTCCACCCGATGAAGTATTTCTGACCAGACATGAACTTCAAGAAAAACTAAGAGAGCTCTCTAGTTTAATACTCCATAGTTCGTCAATAGCTGCGGCAGCCAAAAAAGAAATAACCAACATTCGGCAGCTTCCAAATATTTCGATAGACTCTGAGTCTCCTGCTTCAGCATCCAACCTAAGTAATTTTTTAGAAAAAACGCAGCTTGCGCAAAACGAGAGGGTACTTTTCTGTGCAGAATCCCCAGGTAGGAAAGAGCGAATCTTGGATCTACTCAAACCCTTGGGTATAAGGCCTGAGACATGCTCCGATTGGAAGCAATTTTATACATCAAGCATGAAGTATGGAATTCTATCGTCTTCNATAGACTGTGGGCTCTATTNTCCTGATAAATCAATTTTTTTGATTACTGAAACAGAGCTGTTCGGAGAGAAAGTTCTTCAGAAGCGGAGGCGTTCTCTAGCAGCTCGCTCACCNGATCTAATCTTCAATAACCTAGATGAATTAAAATTGGGATCTGCCGTCGTGCATATCGAGCATGGGGTAGGTCGTTACCAAGGACTGGAAACATTAAAGATTGACAAAACNCTCCATGAATTTGTTGTGCTTGTTTATGCAGGTGATGCAAAACTNTATGTCCCCGTTTCATCATTACATTTAATAAGCAGGTTNAGCTCTGGAGACCAAATTGAGGCACCGCTCCACCATTTAGGAAGCGANAAGTGGAAAAAGATTAAACNAAAAGCNGCTAGACAGGTAAGAGATNCGGCGGCGGAGCTATTGGATATTTACTCACGACGAGCTTCTCAAAAAGGTGATGCTTGCTCCGATAATACAGAAGAATATATAAAATTCTGCGAGGAGTTTCCTTTTGAGGAGACTCCCGATCAGCTCGATGCCATCAGTTCTGTNAGAGAAGATCTTTTAAGCACACAACCCATGGATAGACTTGTTTGTGGTGACGTTGGATTCGGAAAAACAGAGGTGGCTATGCGCGCGGCTTTCATCACCGTTTTTAGCGAAAAACAAGTTGTCGTTCTAGTGCCGACTACTCTTCTTGCCCAACAACATCTGCAAACCTTCAAGGATCGTTTTGCCAATTGGCCTATTTCCATTGAGTCTTTGTCACGTTTTAAAACCATCAAACAACANAATGCAACAATTAGCTCTTTCGAACGCGGAAAATTGGACATTCTAATTGGTACCCATAAGCTGCTCCATAGTAAAATAAATTATCAAAATCTTGGCATGATGATTATTGATGAAGAACATCGATTTGGAGTGCGTCAGAAAGAAAAAATNAAATCATTTAGAAGNCAGATAGACATTTTGGCTCTGACCGCCACACCTATCCCGCGTTCGCTCAACATGTCTATGAACAAGATTCGGGANCTCTCAATAATTGCCACACCTCCAGCACGACGTTTGGCTGTAAAAACTTTCGTGAAGACCTATGAATCAAGAACTGTCCGAGAGGCTATATTGCGTGAAATAAAACGAGGAGGCCAAGTATATTTTTTGCATAACGATGTAAAAAGTATCAATCGCATAGCTNTAGAAATNACCCAACTCGTGCCAGAAGCAAAAGCTGAGGTGGCTCATGGGCAAATGCGCGAGCGGGAATTAGAAAGTATCATGTTCAACTTTTATCATCAACGTTTTAATGTATTGGTTTGCACAACTATAATAGAAACAGGGATCGACATACCCAGCGCAAATACAATATTGATCTCTGGCGCAGATAAGTTTGGATTGGCACAACTACACCAACTTCGAGGGCGCGTGGGACGGTCACATTATCAGGCTTATGCTTACCTTATGACCTCTCCCGAAAAGAAGCTTACTCGTGATGCGATTAAACGTCTGCATGCAATCTCTGAGGCCGATTATCTGGGTTCTGGGTTCACATTGGCCACTAATGATCTTGAAATCCGAGGGGCAGGAGAATTGTTAGGGGAAGAACAAAGCGGTCACATCGAAGCCATTGGTTTTTCGCTTTATCTCGAGATGCTTGACAACGCCGTACGGAATATTCTGCCTGACAGCTCGAGCGAAGAACTGGAGAATTTGTCAAATGGGACTGAAGTCAATCTAAATGTTTCTGCCTTAATCACCGAAGATTATCTTCCTGACATAAATATGCGACTTGTTTTGTACAAGCGTATCGCAAATTGTAAAGACGACGCAGACTTATACGATCTTCAAGTCGAAATGATCGATAGATTTGGACTGCTCCCCGAACCAACAAAAGGTCTCTTCAAGCTCGCCGAACTCCGTCAAATAGCACAGAAACTGGGCATTAAAAAAGTGGAAGCTGGACAAACTGATGGCAGATTATGTTTTGGGGATAACACGCCAGTAGAACCAAATACCATCATCACAATGGTACAAAGCGAACCGCAAAGATATCAAATTCAGCGTAATGATCAACTAAAATTCAAAGCTAATATGATAAACACTGATATGCGTTTTTCAGCTGTATCAGGCATACTAAATCTTCTGCTTTCGAAAACCAAAATTAGTTATTAGGAAATTTTAGATAATAGTGACTGCTAAATGATTCATCACTTCTTTTATGAGATTAAAATCAAGGAATTTCCTTACCACTGTCTTGCAGCGACACTGCTCTTTATTATTGTCAGAAATGCTTACGCAGATCCTCAACTAGACAAGTGGGAGCCATCAGACTGGTTTCAAGCTGAAGTTATCATTTTCCAACAAATCGAATCGCCAGAGTTAGAATTGCCTCCACGCAACTATGAATTGGCTTATCCAACTCGATGGAGGAAACTGATTGACANAAAAAAACCGATTAAAATTGCTGATCTTGCGCGAATTTATGACGAAACAACTGAGATCCATAACCCCTTNAAAAAAGTTTTTGTGCAGAACACTTACGATCAGTTTCAAGCAACCAGTAAAGGCACGTCACCAATTGCCCGCACTACCATATTGGCTGACAACTTTGCTCCTCGAGAAAAAATAGTGCAGCCAATTTTTGAGTTGCCATATAGCAGACTGCAAGCCAAATATCGCAGTCTGAATGAAACGGCTGCGGGGCTTAGACGGCGGAGCATGTACAACGTGCTTTTCCACGAGGCCTGGCGTTTTCCAGCAGAAACAAAAGCTCATGATCGGTGGATTATTATTCAAGCCGGCTCTCGTTTTAAGGACCGTTTCCAGCTTGAAGGGAGCATCCGCTTTTATAAGTCTCGATTCATGCACTTCGAATCAAAATTATGGCTCTCAGAGTTCACTGAGACTAACCTATTAACAAAGCCAATATCATTACCCAGGCTAGGCAGTCCACCGATCAACGAAAATGGGCAATCCACCAAGGAATCCTCTTTGAATCGAAGTATCAATCTACAATCCGAGGCAATAATGCCTGATATAGACACCTCTAAAGTGATTGAAAGAAGCGACGTTAAACGTCATAGCTCAGATGAATCGCTCGGCGGCTTTTCTCCCAAAAAGGTTGACACACATGAAGAGAATTGGGAAAACCTCTATCCAGTCAAGAAACTGTGGACTTTAGACCAANCAAGAAAACTCCGTAAAGAAGAAATACACTACCTCGATCATCCTGAATTCGGAATAATCGTCACCGTCAACACATATCAGCCAATCCTTTTAAATCCAGAGGATCAACCAGATCCAATCTATGAAGAAACTAACAACAATACAGCCAATTAANTTTTTTTAACCCAAACTGGTACATCTTAATAAAAACCTGATTTATAGAGCTNCTTANAAATTCCTTTCAAGTCTCAATACTCAAAGATACTATCCCCGCAGAAGGTGGCCATAAGTAATTCAAGTTGTCATCTCAAACCAAAACATTGCGATCATCTGAACCTATGCTAAAACTTCTTTACGTTCCGGCGAGAGACCAAATAAATGAACACAAGAGCCGGCTCTCTAGATTTGTCTATCGATACTGGTAATTTAACGTCAAAAACTTTTATTCGGCCGCCTTTCCGAAGACTGTACTTTTACTGAACACTTTCTAGCTGCCTCTCAAAACGATGTTAATATTTGTGACTTCGCACAAATCTCCCGCCTATCTAGCAATATCAAAATTTTTAGTAGCAATACTTTCTATTCGCTACAATGTGCATGATGTGATCTGGCTATACGCAATAAATGTGTAACCATCGTTATTAGGGTGAAGACTTATGAACACTGGCTTGACTAGATCTCTTTAGATTGATTCTCAGTCGCAAGTNTGGATAGTTCTCTGGGTAGCAAACCTTCAGCCAAGTCCAAAGTGGCCGTAGGAAAGGCAACTTGGGCCCCTTTCTCTGAAATTATATGTGCTATTCGCAATAGAACGTCGTGCTTCACTTGATGAAAATGAATCCAATCGGTTGTCACAGTAAATGTATATACAAAAAAATCAACGGAACTTGGCGAGAACTTGTCAAAATTAACGATTAAAGTCTGTTTTGAGTCAATCTCTGGATGTTCCGCTAGCATACTTTTGACCGCATCAACAATGGTATTCATTTTATTTATATCGGAATAACGGATCCCTAACGTCTCGAATATTCTGCGATGCGTCATCCGAGAGGGGTTCTCGACCGCTATGTTAGCAAACACACTATTTGGTATATACAGTGGACGTTTATCAAACGTTCTTATTCGAGTAAGGCGCCAACCTATGTCTTCTACAGTTCCCTCGATCTCCTGATCTGGTGATCGAATCCAATCACCAACTGAGAATGGCCTATCCAAATAAATCATTAAGCCACCAAAAAAATTCGCCAATAAATCCTTTGCAGCAAAACCGACAGCGATTCCTCCAATGCCTCCAAAAGCCAAAAGACCAGAGATACTATACCCAAATAGCTGCATCGCAACTAAGAAGGCTGTAATAACTACAGCGGTTCGCAATAACTTTGCAACAACACGCACGGTAGTGGCATCCAGTGGTTTTGATACAAAATTAGGGTTGAGAAGGTTATGCTCAGCTCTCTTAATAAAATTATGCAAAAAGAGGGCACCCAAAATCACCACAGTTAACCTATTAACTGAGTCAATGATGGGCAGAAAAACTGATTCCATCTGATGCGCTGCAATGCTCGCCGCAAAATTAATACCAAGAATCCAAATCAACCAAACCAATGGTCGTCGACAAGCTTCTATCAGAGCATCATCCCAGACAGATGCAGTTTTAGCAGCATGTTTTTCCAACCGGTCAATGATCTTATTAACGATATGGCCTGCTGCAAGTGCAGCCAATACAACAAGGAAAAGTTCCACGATCCAAAGGTGTTTTTCACTGGTTAAGATGCCTAACCGATTAAATAGCGATTCCATTTACCAAGTCCAAATATGTTGCTGAATGCATTTGCCGACAGTTGGGAAAAGCATATGGTAAGCTCCCTCATAGTTCCGAAAGATGAGCAACAATCTTTTGGTATCGGGTTTGGCTGACTAAGCCATCCCAACTGGGTTTTGCCGATGCTGACATTCGACCAATCCGGCTAGACTTAGAATATCCCACTGCTTCCATGTGTCTGAGAACTTCTATAACTCCAGCTCTATCATTACAAACTAAAATCATATCGCAACCGGCATTTAGCGCCAGAGAAGCCTTTTCCACAAAACCTCCGGCAACATCTGCACCTTTCATCGACAAGTCGTCGCTAAAAATGACACCTTCAAATCCCATCTGAGTCCGTAATATATCATGCAGCCAATAGTGAGAGAAGCCAACAGAGCGTTCATCTATCGAGGTATATGTAATGTGAGCAGGCATAATGCCACCGAGCTGATTTGACAACTGCGCATAAGGCAAAAGGTCACGATTAGCAATTCTCTTCATTACTCTAGTATCTATAGGCGCCTCTAGGTGACTGTCTCCAAAAACGCCTCCATGGCCCGGAAAATGTTTACCCACCGATGACATTCCCGCCTCATGCATACCTTGAATGAACGCTGCGGCAGCAAGACAAACAATTTCCGGTCGATCTGAGAATGCTCTATCTCCAATTATTTTGCTACTATTTCTATCGATATCTAAAACCGGCGCGAAACTGAAATCCAAGCCACATGCCAAGATCTCTGAGGCCATTAACCAACCCGTCTCATGAGCCAATATAAGTCCCTTTTCTTGATTATTTATCACAACATCACCGATCTTTTGCATGGGCGGAATTGGAGTGAATCCCACTCTAAAGCGTTGAACCCTACCCCCCTCTTGATCAACAGCAATCAATAGCTCTGGCGTTATCTGTCTTATACTGGATACCAAATCAGCTAGCTGTGAACGATCCTCAAAATTCCTTGAAAAGAGTATGACTCCACCAACTTGCGGATTCTGGAGAAGTTCTAACTCTTCCTCCTCGGGCTGAGTTCCAAACAAGTCAATCATAAGTCGACCATAGTTAATCACGAATAACCCTTAATTTAATAAAGCATAGATTTAGTATATTTTTAAAAGCTCGAAGTCGCCAAAGTCAATACCGTATCTCGTTTTGTCGACCTCTGCAATCCGGCCAGATTGATGCCAAATTTGACAAAACAATTCCACCACTGTATAAAAGTACAGCCTCTAGAAGTACAGGTTTATTTGATGCCCAAGTTGACAGCCCGACAACAAGAGATTTTGGATCTCATAAAAAGCAATTTGGATGAAACAGGCTACCCGCCCACTCGAGCTGAAATAGCACAAAATTTGGGCTTCAGATCGGCTAATGCGGCCGAAGATCATCTTAAAGCATTGGCTCGAAAGGGCGTCATTGAGATGATACCTGGCGCGTCGAGAGGAATCCGTGTAATAGAGAACCTTTGCGGCATCCCTGTCGTGGGCAGTGTTGCAGCTGGGGAGCCAATCCTATCAGAACAGCATATCGAAAACTATCAAGAGATTCCTCAAGGTATGTTTCATACCAACATAGACTTTCTTGTAAATGTTCGGGGAGATAGTATGAGAGATGCGGGTATATTGGATGGGGATTTATTGGCAATCCATTGTCAATCTGACGCCGAAAACAAACAGATCGTCGTAGCCAGAGTCGATGGAGAAGTTACTGTCAAAAGATTGGTTAAAAATGCTAACAAATCTCAGGTCCAGTTAGTTCCGGAAAATGAGCTTTTTGAGCCCATTTTAATCGATCTTCGCAAACAAGACTTGAGGATAGAAGGAATAGCAGTGGGTGTCATAAGAAGGGCCATTTAAAAGAAAGATCTAGGTTCGCAGTCTAATGCAATTGCCTAGTTTTCATATCTGAGCTTTCATCAATAGAAAATTGTTGTTCCTGCAAATCTATAACTTTTCGAAGTCCCGCATCAACCATCGCTTTTGCAACATCAACATGGTTTTCTCCAAGGTAACTTAATATCTCACTCGAAAATCGCATGGTCAGCAGTGTCTTGTTCTCCGCCGAGTGTTTAAGAGCTATATCTCCATTGCCATTGACCACCAATTCAAATTCATTCTTTCCCATTTGTTAGTCCTTAATATCAAGTTCCGCATGATCTAAATCGGAATTTTGCGCGCATCACTTTTTCCGCTTATCCATAATCACCCAGTTACCATCCCCATATATTGCTCTCCAACCGGTTGGTTTTCCACTTTTTTCGCTGCGAACGTAATGTGCTTTTGTCTTGCGATCAAAACGAATTACCGCGGGCAATCCATCTGGATCACTAACTGGAGACGACAACAAAAAATGAAATTTAGGATCGAGTAGATCCTTGAAATTATTTCTCTTTTTGTCTGTCAGCTCACTTACGAGTGGCGCGCGCGTCTCTCGGTGCTTTGGATACTGACTTGCTGCAAGAAAAATTCCGGATGCACCATCACGCAAGACATAATGATCATCTACTTTCTCGCATTGCAGCCAAGGCATTGGAATGGGATCAGCTTTTGGGGGTGCCACTTCGCCATTGCGCAACAACTTCCTTGTGTTTTTGCAATTTTCACCGTCATCAGTTTGGCCTGTACAACCAAAGTATTTGCCAAACCGTCCTGTCTTAAGTTGCATATCGCTCCCGCACTTGTCACATTCTATGATAGGGCCATCATATCCTTTGATTACGTATTGCCCGGTTTCTATCAAAAATCCATCACAATCTGGATTATTACCACAGACATGGAGTTTCCTCGTGGAATCAACCAAATAGGCATCCATAGAAGTATTACATACTTGACAACGGTATCTACGCAGCAACAACTTGGATTCTGCTTCATCATCCTCATCAATATTTACCGCCTCATCACCGGCAGTGAGGTTTTTTGTCGCCTTGCAGCGATCTTTTGGTGGCAGCGTGTAGCCTGAACAACCGAGAAAAACTCCGGTACCGGCAGTTCTTATCGCCATCGGTCGTCCGCATCCTTGATTATCACATATGATATCGGTCAAAGTTGGTTGATTAGGTCGCATCGGTTTCTCACCATTCTTTGCGTTTGACACTTGCTCACTGAAATTTTGATAAAAATCATCGAGCAATTTCCTCCAACTAAGATCACCCGCGGCTACTTTATCTAATTTTTCTTCCATTGCCGCTGTGAAGCCATAGTCCATTAAATCGTTAAAGCTCTCAACTAGCCGATCAGAAACAATGTCTCCTATCTTTTCGGCAAAAAGGCGCTTATTTGCAATACGCGCATAGCCCCTATCTTGAATAGTTGAAATTATTGATGCATAGGTGGAGGGACGCCCAACCCCTTTTTTTTCAAGCTCCTTTACCAAAGCTGCTTCCGAGTATCGAGGTGGCGGCTTGGTGAAATGTTGTTGTGGTTCAAGCGATGATAGCTTAAGTTCATCGCCTGCCGCCAAATCAGGAAGCTCTATATGTTCCTCATTTTTTCGCTTGTTTGGCTGCACTATAGTGTAACCATCAAATCGAACAATGCGCCCCTTTGCGAGCAACTCAAACTCACTGCCTGCTTTTACAGTAATCTTAGTGGACGTAAACTGGGCCGCAGCCATTTGACATGCTAAAAATTGGCGCCAAATCATTTCATATAACCTGGCCGCGTCTTGGTCAATATCAGACAACATTGCGGGTAACACGTCTATGTTTGTAGGTCTGATCGCTTCATGAGCTTCTTGGGCATCTGATTTGCTTTTGTAATTAATCGGTTGGTTTGGCAAATACTCGGCTGGATATTTTCGTTTTATGTATTCTCGGCATGAAGCTATGGAATCGGCGCTGAGGTTAGTCGAATCAGTTCTCATATAGGTAATATGACCAGCCTCATATAATCTTTGAGCCATAATCATCGTTTTCTTAACACCGAACCCCAGACGTGCACTTGCAGCTTGTTGAAGCGTAGAAGTGATATATGGCGCTGACGGTTTGGATTGCGTTGGCTTGTCTTCACGAGCAGACACTGAATAAGAGGAAAGTCTCAGTTTTTCAAGCGCAAGATTGGTTTGAGCCTCGTTTTCTGGTCTAAATGTGTTTCCAAGTTTTTTCGTCACCTCAAATCTAACTCTGTTGTTTTCGCACTGAGTGCTCTCAGTCATTGGGACGAGTTCAGCATGGATCGACCAATATTCCTCCGGCTGAAAGGCCCGAATTTCGCGCTCTCGTTCAACCAAAATGCGCAGGGCTACCGACTGCACTCTGCCCGCAGACAAACCGCGAGCGACCTTTTCCCAGAGGAGAGGAGAGATCATGAAGCCGACGAGCCGATCCAAGAATCTCCTTGCCTGTTGTGCCTCTACTCGATTGATATTGAGCTGGCCTGGAGCATCAAACGCTGCCCTTATCGCATTTTTCGTGATTTCGTTGAAGACCACACGCTTGTAACGGCTAGTTTGACCACCGATAACNTCCATCAAGTGCCATGCTATAGCCTCGNCCTCACGGTCCATGTCAGTGGCGAGATAGATNCTATCTGCTTTCGCTGCCAAGCGCTGNAATTCNTCTACGACTTTTGTTTTGTCAGGGAGGGTGGCATAGTCTGCTTTCCAGTTATCCGTTGGGTAGATCCCCATGCTCTTGAANAATTGTTTTNTGGCATTTTCCGTTCTGTAACGCTCTTTTTCCGCTGGNGNCATTTTCNTNGTCAGAGCCGCCTGTTTGGCGCGCTGTTTGGGGTCACTGGATGCGCGACTTCCGCTCCTAGGGAGATCTCTTACGTGACCGANACTAGATTTGACAATAAAATCATNGCCTAGGTATCTATTTATAGTTTTGGCTTTTGCAGGCGACTCGACAATTACAAGTGTTTTACCCATCTACTGAATACCTAATGCGAGCTATCTGGTTCTTGGTGCTGCTAACTGACATAAAATTATCTTAGGGCGGCTCACTTGATTTATTCTCATTAGAAANTCTCTGTTCGGGAAGTTTTAAAGAGCGCATATATACGCTCTTAGCCATCAATTGGTCAAGTATTAGGCGATTTTTTTTCGAAAAAAGATCGAAGAGATTGTAATTTCTCTAATATTGAAGAGACCATCTCCTCTCCTTCACTTTCGTTCCAAATAAGACCGACCCCCTGANAATCAAGCATTACAGCGCTTACGGTATCAGGCATCGAGTCGAAAACCAATTCGATATCCGTACCGCTAAGCTTTCCCTCGTCGCCGGTAACCNATCGCCAACCCGTCAGATCCGATTCCCATCCGCGATTACTATTTCTATGCAAAACCCATTTTTTTTTTGATTGACTGGAGTGCCATGGNAGTTTNTAGCAAACGGCCTCCAGACGGTTCTCTCCTTCTCTCGCATCGGGTCGCCTGTGCAGAGTAATTTCAATCCCATGTGATCTGGCGAGACTTCTTATCTTTTCGAGGCGATTTTGTTGGGGCGTGTTTCGCATCCAAAATAAGGGCGAAACGGCCATGAGTATGACAAATACTATTGTTAACCAAACCATTTATCTCACCACCAAGCTATTTTCCTTTTTGCGAGTATATTTACCTCGGCGTAATTGATGGAACCTAACGGTACCATTTATCAAACATTTGGGTAATCAAAAAACGCCGCCAATGTTTGTCGGAAAAATTTGCTAGACTTAAGACTTCGTCAAGTAGCTATCTANCAAGGTTAAACAAAATTTATGCTTTATGCTAAGAGTTTTCGTCGAATCAAANAGATAGTGTCCTCCGTCAGTCAAATGAAAAGTTTCGTATTTGCACTTTTNCCATTGTATGTCATATTTTCTTCTTTTTGCNTCGGTTCAGAAGNAACCTCNTCATTTCAAACAAGTTATTCGCNCGCAAAACCCGAACGTGATANCGCTGAACTGTCGGCGCAACGCCGNTTGTTTTCNGATGCATTAAAATCAATCNAAGTAAAAAATTGGGAAAAACTACGTAACATCCAGAAAGATCTGGTGCATTATCCACTTTATCCTTATTTAAGATACTCAGATCTGNTAGCCAACCTNTCAATTCCTCGACACCGAGATATCTCAAATTTCATCGAAACATATCCTGACTCAGTTTTGGCCCATCGATTGAGGTCCAAGTGGCTTGATTATCTGGCTAACCAAAAACAATGGGCTATGTATCTAGATTATTATGAAGAGGCAAATGCAAATGCTGCGCGCAAATGTCACTACTATTATGCGAAACTCAAACGCATGGATAGTAAAGAACTAATCGATAATGCTCTTAAATTATGGACCGTTGGACATTCTCAACCCAAAGCATGTGATNATCTTTTTAATACTCTATCAGGCTTGAGACTGATAAGTGATGCACACGCATGGTTAAGATTCAAAAAAGCTTTGGTCCAAAATAATTTATCACTGGCAAGATATNCACAGGGTTTTATGACAGATAAGTCCACAATAAATCGTGCGAATAGTTACCGTGACCTGCACCGCCGACCTCATAAATTGAATCTACTGATCGATGACTTGCATGCACATGCAGAGGACGTCGACATTTTTTCTCACTACTTGCGTCGTCTTGCTAGCAAAGATCCGTCTAAAGCAATGAAATACTGGCATAAGGTAAAAAGCAGTCTAGAAATGTCAGAACATGAGGTCGCTCTCTTGATTGCCAATATCGTAAAAACGTTAACGAAAAGAGGTGAAATTGATACCGCCGATCTGTATCTGACAGAATATTCGCCTCTTATTAACGAGCACCTCGAAGGAAATGTTATTGAGTGGAGGATTAGGCAAGCAATTAAAAAGCAAAATTGGACTAAAGTCATACATTGGATCGCATTTCTAGATTTGCCAAAGCAAAATTCAAACATTTGGCGATATTGGCTGATACGCAGCCTAAAGGCAAGTCAAAGCCCAGATACCGCTCAACTCTTGCGTCTTACTAAACGATTAGCTAAAGAGAGAGATTTCTATGGTTTTCTAATTAGCGATCAGTTATCGCAACCTTATCAGTTTAATCACACGCCTATAANAATCGACAACCTAGATTTGATGAGAGTCAAATCTTTACCAGCTATTCAGCGCGCGCGCGAATTTTTTTTCCATGGACAGAATATTCAAGCTAATAGAGAATGGACTGCAGCTACCAGAAATATCAATCGTAACGAGTGGATTGTATTAGGCTTCTTATCCAGCAAGTGGGNNTGGCATAGCCGTGCAATCATTGCTATGGCCCAAGCTCCATATTGGGATGACCTAGATATTCGATTCCCGTTTGCTTTCCTATCTGTTATGGAGACCGCTGCGAAACAATCGAATACCGAAATACACACACTTCTTGCGATAGCGCGACAAGAAAGTGCATTCGACCATCGAGCAACCTCTAGAGNNGGAGCAATTGGTCTAATGCAAATCATGCCAGCAACCGCCANAGCTACTGCGAGGNTCCATAATATNCCATACAAAAATAAGGCACAGTTGCAAGATAAAGACATAAACTCAACTATTGGGGCGACATATTATGCTGGCCTGCTTGAAAGATTCAAAGAAAACACGATCCTTGCGATGGCAGCATATAATGCGGGCCCTGAAAGGGTATCAAAGTGGCTATCTCAGAGTTCAGGCAAACAACCTTTTGACGTATGGATAGAGACGATTCCCTTCCAAGAAACGAGGCATTATGTTAAGAATGTCCTTACGTACTCGGCTATCTACTCTTATTTGCTAGGTACTGGCAATTCAATGCTAACCGCGGATGAACGCAACTATCTTTTCTAAAAATCAATATGAGAAATACANGATGCTTATAGATATCGGGGTTAACTTGTCTCACAAAAGCTTTGCGAACGACACTCGAGAAGTTTTGAGAAGCGCGCATGAAAATGGCATCCGTAAGCTTATCATAACAGGAACTTCCGTTTGCGAGAGCAATAGAATGATAGCGCTGTTAAATCAATATTCTACTGAGTTCCCCGAGATGTTATATGGGACGGTGGGCATACATCCTCATGCGGCATCAGAATTTAGTAATGATTCTACAGCGGATCTCCGTCATCTCTTAACCCAGCCTGGGGTAGTGGCAATCGGTGAAACAGGTCTTGATTTTCATAGGAACTTGGCTCCGAAAGAGATGCAGGTAAAATGCTTTGAAGCTCATTTGAGTTTGGCAAGTGAANTAGAGCTACCGTTATTTATGCATGAGCGCGAGGCATCCANACTGCAGATCGATATCCTTAAGAATCGCCGAAAGGACTTTTCTAAAGGAGTCATACANTGTTTCACTGGGGATCGTCAAACACTTTACCAATATCTAGACATGGATCTTCATATTGGAATAACAGGATGGATTTGCGACNNAAGGNGAGGCATGCCTTTGCAAGATTTGGTCGCAGATATTCCTTTAGATCGACTCATGATTGAAACCGATTCACCCTATCTGCTGCCCAGAAATTTAGCTTTTCCTCCCAAAGACGGACGCAATGAACCATCCTTCTTACCCTGGGTCGTNNGCGGGATAGCCGCATGCAGAGNGGAGTCGAAGGAAGAAATAGCGGANCAAACAGGTAAGACTGCCATTAAATTTTTTNGCCTTGAATAAAATTACCACCTTAATNTGGCCAAATNATCTTTAGCATCCAATCAGCATATCCTCAGCCGGATGAGGTGTGATGCGGAGGTCTTTGAAAGTTATTACGAATGGCTCGGAAGAAAGGAGTACCATTGGAGAAGTAATTCGACTTAAGTCAACACCCGACTTCGCAAAGCAACTCAATGGGATAGCGGCATGGATCCACTTATCTTCGGGCAAACCCTTAAAAAAAGCCGTCATGTCAATTTCACCCGCACAAGGGTAGCCGCAATCCATGCGCTGCTTTACCGTNCCTTCCGGTGATTTATCCACCCTAAATATACTTTCCAAGGCAGCATCTTCATCAACCATCCCGGTAAGATCAACGGTCGAATTGGCCGCCCAATATATCTGTCCTTCAGAGAGNCCCGACCACTCGATTTGCCATGAATCCTCCTGCACTATTCCATCAACACGATTTACTATGATACCACCGAGTAAAGACGATGTTTGCGTGCCTGAAACTAACAAGCTCCAATTACGTGGATCCCCCACATAAGATGAAAAAGGACTAAGAGCTGTNCCCTTAAAAATAACTATAGGTTCTGCAATAACATCCAAATTCTTCTTGGGTAAAGCAAAACCCATTTCGTTAACTACAGAACTATAGTTTAGTCCATAACCACGATCGAAAAGATACGAAAACACAGGTAGATCGCTTTGATATTTGTTCACCGAGGCATTCGGCCATGGAAACGGCAATTTACCAACAAAATCAAATACNGGCTTACCCGACCTATCAGCCACTAATACATCTGCGACGCCAGCGCCCTCTGATCCCGGNAGCCANGCGACGACGAANGCATCTGATTGATTTATCCAATCATTNACGNAGAGAGGTCGTCCGGTCAAAAAAACTGAAACTATTGGAACACCCTCGGTTCGCAACTTGCTTAGCAACGCAGCATTTGTTTTGGCAGGATCTTTGAATAGCAAGTGCTNTAAATCACCAGTCCCTTCGACATAAGGATCTTCTCCATAAACAACTANAGCAACGTCTGGTTTACTGACCCANNGATNTTGTTTCGCGAGCTCTACCGAGCCNCCATTAGCCTCAATTGCGCGCTTAAGACCANCGTAAATAGAGGTTGCATCAGAAAAGNATTCGCTTTTATTNCCTGCACCNTGCCAAGTCANAGTCCAACCNCCTGTTTGTTTAGGTATGCTATGGGCACCATCACCCGCCACCAAAACTTTTTGCGCAATTTTTATGGGCAACGTAGCATTATTATTTTTTAATAAGACTAATGACTTTCGCACCGATTCTCGCGCTACTTCCCGATGCTGCTTTGACCCCAAGACTTCCACTCTACCTGCAGCAACCCTGCGCGATGGCAGGCCACGTTCTAACATACCGGCACCAACTTTCACGCGCAATATCCTGCGGACTGCATCGTCAACTCGAGACTCAGAAATCAATCCGGAGCGCACCTGTTCTAGAGTATTTNTTATAAGGGACTCCCATTCCTTTGGTGCCATCAGCATGTCGATNCCTGCATTTATAGCTTGAGGACAACTATCATTTGAACAGCCCNCGACCTGACCATGTCCTTTCCAATCGCCTATGACAAATCCATCAAAACCAAGCTGCCCCTTCAAAACATCTGTCAAAAGCATTTTATTACCATGAATTTTCTCTCCATTCCAACTATTAAATGAAGCCATCACAATCTGCACACCCTCTCCAATGGCAGATATGAAGCCTTGACCGTGCAATTCCATCAAGGTTGGCAAGTCCAATCGCGTATCACCTTGGTCGATCCCTTGAAATGTGCCACCCTCACCAATAAAACGTTTTGCTGTTGCGATTACTTTCCAGGGATTAGCATTTAGTTGATCTGAAGGGCCCTGCAGCCCTCTTACCACCGCTCTAGAGTAGCGCTCTATGATNTCAGANTCATCACTGAAGCTTTCATAAGAACGCCCCCAACGCATATCTTTCGCAACAGCAACTGCGGGTGAAAAAGTCCAGTCCTGGCCGGTTATGGCGACTTCTCTGGCGGTAACAGAGGCAATCCGTTCAATGAGTTCAGCGTCGTCTGCAGCTCCAAGACCTATGTTATGTGGGAAAATGGTAGCGCCCTTGAGATTATTTAACCCATGGACAGCGTCACTACCCCATATTACGGGAATTCCTGCACCACCCTGGGTTTTGTCAATGGACGCTTTGTAGTAAGCATCAGCCAAACGTAACCCAGCATCCACGGATGATTGGTTTCCTGCTAGCCAATGCCCTCCCCCGTTTAAGACAGCCCCCAAATAATATTTGGATACGTCTGCTGGCGTCACGTATTTAATATTTCCTTGAATCATCTGGCCAATCTTTTGTTCTAGTGTCATTGCGTCGATGATGCTGTTGACGCGTTGCTCTGTGTCTTGGTATGACAACTGATATTGCGCATATGCTGTCTCGTTTGGAAGAGATATGAGCGCAATCAATAGAATATTAATCGTAAAGGAAGAACAAATCTTATTTTGGAACATCTTTCTTACTCATTTTGAAACCAAGAATTGACCATCATTAATATGCTAGCGCTCTTATTAAGATGCCATACGCCGAATATTATATTAGATTTAGCTAATTTTCTGACGAAAAAATGATAAGCATCCGGAATATTGCGAATCTCTGATACTAAAAAACTGTAAAGCCTAAACGGCTCTATTGCTTTATTGCCATGTTACACTTCGCCGACTTAACCATAACTTAAAGAAAGCGCAATGGGATCAGACCTCTCGCCAAATAGGCAATATGATTCAGAGCGCCCCAAAGGATTCTTTTTACCATCAANAAACTGCATAGCACTAAATTTCATGGCATAGAACTCTTGAAGTCAAGCCACCCAGGAATACGTCGGTTGAGGCGCAAACATGGTAATCCCACCCACCATGGCAACAAAATTTGGCGATCCAGTTTAATCATGATGGATTATTTGTGTGATCATCCGCCGCATAATAACGCCCAAGTTTTAGATATTGGATGCGGATGGGGTGCGGTATCAACACTGCTTGCCAGAAACTTTTGTGCGAATGTGACAGCATTGGATATCGATCCACTAATGGAAAAAATAGTAGATTTGCATTGCGATTTAAACGAGTGTGGTGTGAACTTTACCAATCGTAATTTCTATACTCTTAACCGTGACGAACTAGAACAATTTGAGCTAATTGTTGCAACCGACATATGCTTTTGGGACAGTACAGTAAATGAAAACTTCAAAGTTATTCAGTTTGCGATTGATGCCGATTGTCCGAGAATACTGATAGCAGATCCCGGAAGACAGCCCTTTTGGAATTTGGTTGATTTGTGCGCCGAGCGATTCAGTGCCGAGGTATTAAGCCGAGCAATTCACCATCATCACAAGACATGGGGCTATGTTCTTAAAATTTCTATAAATTAGTTTTGCGCAAATATAGCGCCGATCTACAAGGGAAAAGCCTCTTCAGAGCGATCATTAAAAACTCGCTTTAAGCACAGTTTCAGGTCATCTATTTTTAACATTCTCAAAAAGTCGGGGACGCCCAGCCATAAAGACTAAAGAATCTTAACCGCAACCCGAGCATTTTAAGCGCCAGAGCTGAAGGACTAGATCACAGGTGTTATCATGATTCTGCCAAATTATTATACAAAATTAGGTATAGATAGATTTAATCTGGAACCAGCCAAAAATTATTAGTGGACGTCAGAAGTGATTCCTTGGTAAGTTAAAAAAATCTTGGTTGATAAGTAAGTAAAAGGGTTCCAATTTGGAAATAAGCAATTGTTTTACATAGATTAAGTGATACAGTATAACCACAGTAACCCCCCCCCAAGATTTTAGCACGAGGAGGAGAAATGACTAACCACCAGATACTAAGTAACGAGACACACCGAGACTACAGAATAATTACAGATAGAAGCAATGCCCTCGGGGATGGTGTAATGCATGCTATGACGTTCCCTCTAGAATTTATGGCAATCCAGTCTCACTACCCAATATTCTTCTGCAAGGATCCTGAGACAGGAAATTTTTACCCGACTGCGCTCTTCAGTTTAGAAGAAAATGAAAATCTATTCTTAAATAATAACCAGTGGACTGCTAATTATATCCCGATGATGGTTGAAAAAGGGCCTTTTCTCATAGGCTTCGAATCTTCAGCGGAACACGAAGACGATAAAGATAACCCGGTGGTTGCTTTGGACATGAATAGTCCAAGAGTTAGTCTAACGGCAGGTCAATCCTTGTTCAATGAAAGCGCCGAACCCACTGAATTTTTGAAAGATACCGTTAAGCTATTGGATACAATTCACCGAGGTCATGAGCAAAATAAGAACTTCTTAAATAGCCTCCTCGAAAATGACCTGCTGGAATCTTGCACAATCAAATTAAGTCTTATAGACGGCTCGCAAAGAGAATTGATCGATTTTTTTACGATAAATGAAACAAAGCTGGCTCAATTAAATGGTACCACCCTCGAAAAACTAAATTCGGAAACGTATTTGCAAGCGATTTTCATGGTAATCGCCTCGCATACTCGAGTGACTTCTTTGATAGATAAAAAAAATGCAACTCTGCTCAAAGATGCTTCGCGACCAACTCACTAATTTAACGTAACTAAGTCATTCAGTATTAAAAGAACAGAAAATGAAAAAAAGAAATGCACTCTAAGCGGTGTTCTGAAGAAACGAAACAATATTTAACCCATCTAATATCTTNTATTTGGAATTTAACTAGGGAGAGAGGTTAATGTTCTCCGCCTNTGCATTGGGGCGATGCAGGGGATTTTTGCATTTTTTGGGTCCATTCGTCTGCCGTATAGGTATGCAGCGCAAGCGCATGCACGGGGCCAGACATTTGTTCGGATAGCAACCGGTAAATTACTTGATGCCGCTTCACCAATCGAAGGCCATCGAAAGCAGCACTCACTATAACTACTTTGAAGTGTGTCTCAGAATCTTNTGGCACTGCATGCATAAAACTTTCATTAACGACCTCAAGGTAANAGGGCGAAAGTACTTTTAAATTTTCGGTAATGCTCCTTTCGACATCAATCACCCGCTTATACTCCCTCCCACAATATTGATTAAGACCCCGGCAGCTATTGCGGATCCAATAACGCCGGCCACATTGGGACCCATTGCATGCATCAACAAGATATTTTTGGGGTTCGCCTCAAGGCCCACTTTGTTTACGACTCTGGCAGCCATTGGGACCGCTGAGACCCCAGCCGCTCCAATAAGAGGATTAATTTTTTGTCTGCACATAAAATTCATGCCTTTCGCCATCAAAACTCCGGCTGCGGTGCCTACGCAAAAGGCAAAAGCACCCANCGCTAAAATACCGAGGGTCTCGGCATTGAGAAACTTNTCGGCACTCATNTTAGAGCCNACACCCAAACCTAAAAAGATGGTAACAATATTAATGAGTGAATTTTGAGTCGTGTCACTCAAACGTTCAACCACTCCACATTCACGCATCAAATTGCCAAAACAGAACATTCCAATTAANGGTGATGCTTCGGGCAAAAAGAGAGCAACTAGTAAAATCAACATTAACGGGAAGATTACACGCTCAGTTGGAGATACATGACGCAATTGATCCATCACTAGTTGTCGTTCGTCCTGATTTGTTAAGGCTCTCATAATAGGCGGCTGAATAATCGGCACAAGCGCCATATATGAGTACGCCGCGACTGCTATCGCACCAAGCAGATCGGGAGATAGTCTGCTAGCGACGAAAATTGATGTCGGCCCGTCAGCTCCCCCAATAATTCCAATAGAAGCAGCATCGCGAATGCTAAAATCAAGGAATCCAAAATCTCCCAAAGCTGCTGCTCCCATCACAGTGGTAAAAATTCCAACCTGAGCAGCAGCGCCAAGCAAAAGCGTTTTCGGATTGGCAAGTAATGCTGAAAAATCGGTCATCGCTCCCACTCCCATGAAAATTATCAATGGGAATAAACCAGTTGCTATACCTGCACTGTATATGTAGTAAAGCAAACCGCCGGGAGTTTGCAAGTTGCCCAGAGCGTCATACACAGGCGCAGCCTCAAATCCAGATCCTGGGATATTGACTAACAAGGTTCCAAATCCGATCGGCACCAGNAGNAGAGGCTCAAATCTTTTCTTTATCGCCANAAAAAGTAGCGNCAAAGCTACAATCATCATGACCAATTGGCCGAGTTCCAATTGCGCAATACCGGAAGTTATCCACAAATCCTTTATCTCAAACATCAGTANTNCTCAATCAAGTGATACCAACTCGCTTCCAACAGTAATTGCATCACCGTCAGAAACTTTAATCTCAATCACGGTACCAGAACGCGGTGCAGCAACAGAGGTCTCCATTTTCATGGCCTCAATTATTAATAGTGTCTCGCCCTCAACCACCGCTTGGTCTTTTTCTACTGAGACGCTTACCACGGTTCCTGCTAAAGATGCTCTCACGATCTCTCTGTTTTTCGATGCATCGCTGTCAACTTCACTCCTAACAGTTTCGCTATTGAAAGCGTCCTCTTCCAAGGCTCTAATAGCCTGAAGATCACCGCCATCAGAAACCTTCACTACGTAAGATTTCCCTTCGACTACCACCGTATATACATTAGCTCCTNCATCTTCAATTTTATCTTTTGATTCCCTCGTGGGAGTGGGTTCGAATACACTCGCATCTTCANAGTGCTTAAAGAATTTCAATGCCACTTGGGGAAACAAGGCATAAATGAGGACATCATCAATCTCAAATTTTCCTCTTGGAACAGAAAACCCATGCTTTTTTGATAGGTTANTTAGTTCCGCACTCAAAGCATCAAGTTCCGAGTCAATCTCATCTGCTGGACGACAAGTAATAGGGCGCTCATTCTCGNCCAATACTTTACGTTGCAATTCCTTGTTTACTGGGGCCGGNGTAGATCCATATTCTCCCCGAAGAACCCCAGCCGTNTCTTTACTGATTGATTTATAACGTTCGCCAGTCAGCACATTTATTACCGCTTGCGTACCAACAATCTGAGATGTAGGAGTCACCAAAGGAACAAAGCCTAAGTCCTCTCGAACCTTGGGGATCTCATCGAGCACTAAATCAAGTTTATCAATGGCACCCTGCTCTTTTAATTGACTCTCCATATTGGTTAACATGCCTCCCGGGACCTGAGCTACCAGAATCCGCGAATCTACACCTCGCAAGGAACCTTCAAACTGGCTGTACCTTTTTCTAACCTCCCGAAAATAAGCAGCTATAGATTCGAGTTTGTTAAGATCGAGGCCAGTATCACGGTTTCGACCCTTAAAGATCGACACCACGGACTCTGTCGCAGAGTGACCATAAGTCATCGACATCGAAGATATAGCTGTATCAACATTATCTATGCCTGCTTCTACGCACTTTAATATCGTNGAGGTCGACAGCCCCGTCGTTGCATGCGCATGCAATTGAATAGGTATTGCAATGGATTGTTTTAATCGCGAAACCAAATCAAATCCAAAGTAAGGCGTCAATAAACCGGCCATATCTTTAATGCAGATTGAGTCAGCGCCGGCATCCTCAATTCGGCGAGCCAAATCAAGCCATGAATCTAATGTGTGAACCGGACTAACCGTATACGATAATGTCCCCTGCGCATGCTTTCCTAGTTGCTTAATGACTCGCAAGGCAGTTTCTAGATTTCTCATATCGTTCATCGCGTCAAAAACTCGGAAAACATCGATGCCGTTATATGCGGCACGCTCCACGAACTTTCCTACCACGTCATCTGCATAATGCCTGTACCCAAGTATGTTTTGGCCACGAAACAACATCTGTTGGGGTGTATTAGGCATAGCTTTTTTGATTTCACGGATGCGATCCCAAGGGTCTTCACCCAAGAAACGAATACAGGCATCAAAAGTAGCTCCGCCCCATGATTCCATAGACCAATAGCCAACCTCATCAAGCCTCTCGGCGATAGGTAACATATCATCGATTCGCATACGGGTTGCAAAAAGAGACTGGTGAGCGTCTCTAAGTACCACTTCAGTAATACCTAGCGGCGCGTTATTTTCAGACATAAAGGCTCCTTTATTTTCGGCTAAAGATTCGACCCCCGACCTAGTTGTCGTCAAGATGTCTATCTAATGCTGCTTGGATGACTCGGGCAATTCTTGGTTCTATAGGAGATTTTTTTGGAGACTTCAGATGATCGATCCTCTCTTGAGAAGGATCTATAGCTGGAATCCATTTCGCAACGGCTGATGACATGACTGCGGTTAAAATAATCAGGATTGATAGGAAAAAAAATACAGTGCCTAGACCACCAACCAATAGTTGCAGACCCTGTTCTACCAGTGTTGTGTGCATTCAATGCCTCGCTAGGATGGATTAAACAGTGACCTTTTTGATTTGAAGTAAACTAAGACAAATAAGAAAAGCATGAGAAAATATGATAACAAGAACCTCTTTGTGGGTGCAAATCCGTTCCAAAGTGATCTCAAAATCCCATAGGTCAATTTTTAGCTTTGCTTTGAGAGTGGCTAAAACTACAATCGCTTTTCCTTTTTGAAAATGAGAGAACAATGATAATCAGATCAATCCTAGAAAATCGGCTTGGAGCGGCTATGCAATCTCTGGGTTTACCTTTCGAATGTTCCCCTATTATCAAACCAAGCACGAATCCTAAGTTCGGTGACTATCAGGCTAATGGCGCAATGGCTGCCGCAAAGCGTCTAAAGAAAAACCCACATGAGTTAGCTCAAAAAATTTTAGAAAGGACTGATTTAGTCGGAATCGCTTGCAAAACTGATGTCGCTGGACCGGGGTTCATCAATATAGAACTTGACCCAAATTTCTTAGCTGAGCTGCTCAGTAATGATGAGACGGGCACTAAAAACCATCAGGACGTGAAAAGAGTCGTGATTGACTACTCCGCGCCCAATCTAGCGAAGGAAATGCATGTCGGGCACCTTCGTTCAACGATCATCGGAGATTGCATTGCGCGCGTCCTAGAGTACCGGGGCAATAGCGTTATCAGACAAAACCATATGGGCGACTGGGGCACACAATTTGGCATGTTGGTGGCAGAACTCGAGAGTCACATGATCGCAGGCGAGCAAGCAGAACTGGCTCTTTCGGATCTCGAAACTTTTTATCAGAAAGCAAAAAGACACTTCGATGATGATCCCGAATTTGCCGATCATGCGCGCGCTATAGTAGTGCGCCTTCAATCGGGGGACCCGCAATCAAGAGCACTTTGGAAACAATTCATAGATATATCTGTCGCCCATAATCTCGAAATCTACAAACAATTGAATGTTAGCCTGACGAAGGAAGATGTCAAACCGGAAAGTGCCTACAACGACCAACTTGAACCGCTGCTGGAAGAACTAGTGCAAATGAATGTAGTACAAGATGATCAGGGGGCAAAAGTGATCTTTATAGACGAGCTCGCAAACAAAAAGGGGGAGCCTTCCGTCATGATCATCCGCAAATCAGATGGTGGCTTTCTATATGCAACCACGGACTTAGCTGCCCTTCAGTATCGTTCAAGGGAATTAAAAGCCGACCGCATATTGTATTTCATAGATGCCCGTCAATCTCTTCACATGAAACAAGTGTTTTGCGCGGGACGCTTGGCCAATCTTGTGCCACCAAATGTGAGTTTGGAACATCATGCTTTTGGAACGATGATGGGTAAAGATGGGAAACCATTTAAAACCCGAACTGGAGGAACTGTTAAACTAGCCCACTTGATTGATGAGGCAAGAGAACGAGCAGAACAGCTGGTCAAATCCAAAAATCCAAATCTTTCAGAAAGAGACCTAAAAGATATTGCAAAAAAAATCGCTATTGGTGCAATCAAGTATGCCGATCTTAGCAAAACTCGCACGCATGACTACATCTTCGATTGGGACGAAATGATTTCGTTTGAAGGAAACACCGCGCCCTACCTGCAATACGCAAATACCCGTATTAATAGCATTTTTAAACGGGCTAACATCGATCAGGAGAGTCATTCGGCGACTATCATAATCACAGAAAACACGGAAAAAATTCTTGCTCTTAAGCTTTTACAGTTCGAAGAAATAATAGAGCAGGTAAGCCTAGATTGTTACCCACACGTTTTGTGTAATTACCTTTACGAATTGGCTAGCGCCTTTATGGGATTCTACGAGAAATGTCCAATCCTGAGACAAGGCATTTCGAAAGAGAAAAAAGATAGTCGTCTAGAGCTTGCAAAATTAGCAGCAAAAAAACTCTCTTGCGGCCTTGATCTGTTAGGCATAGAGGTCATGCCCACAATGTAGGTTAGAAGGCTTTACGGATCGCATACGTTAATCGCAAGATTCTGCGAGGATTCTTTAGCAACTGCTCCATTATGAGCACTTATCAAATCCACAAAGTTATAAAGTTTTAAATCTGCTAGCTGCGAGGGCGCTACATTCTTGATCGCACTAAAAATTGTCTCTATACGCCCAGGGTGCTGTTTATCCCATGACTGCAACATTTCTTTAACAACTTGACGCTTTAAACCCTCTTGAGACCCACAAAGATTACATGGAATAATCGGATATTTCCTCAAATCAGACAATGCTTGCAGATCTGCTTCACAGCAGTAGGCAAGCGGCCTAATCACAACGTTGCAGCCATCATCAGAGCGTAATTTAGGCGGCATGGCTTTCAACTTTCCTTGATAAAACATATTTAAAAAAAGTGTTTCCACAATATCATCACGATGATGACCCAGAGCTATTTTATTCGCGCCAATTTGTTTTGCAAAGCCATATAGAGTGCCTCGGCGCAGGCGCGAGCAAAGCCCACAATATGTTTTGTTCTCGGCGATTTTGTCTGTGACAACACTATACGTATCTTTTTCTATAACATGATGTTCTACCCCTAATTGCCGTAAATAGCTAGGCAAAACATCCTTCGGAAATCCGGGTTGCTTCTGATCCAAGTTCACTGCAACTAGTTCAAAATTAACAGGAGCCTGTCGCTGAAGTCCCATAAGTATATCTAACATCCCATATGAATCTTTACCTCCAGACAAACAAACCATTACTTTATCGCCAGGATCGATCATGCTGTAATCAGCAATCGCCTTGCCCACATTGCGGCGAAGCCTCTTCTGCAATTTGTTTTTTTCTAACTGTGCTTTTCTAGAGTCCATCGACATGCCCATTTAGATTTTCTGGTCAATTGTAAATCTACCGCTAATGGAAAACCAACCAATAGTCATTGACGCATTTTTTCTTTGGATACAAAAATCAAAACTCCTGCGATTCAAAGTATAGAGATTTTGGCGACAACAGCTTCTATTTCGCAAACCTGATGGGAAGTTGCCGGAGTTAATTGAGTCGTTAAAAATTACAGTTGCCCGCCAATAGTATGTGTCTCGGTAAGCCAATTACTATCGGATGGACGGCAATTGCAGTTAGCCTTCATTCGGCGAAAATAAAGTAATCATATGAAAAGTAAAGGTGGGATGTTTTAAGTGACGACCAACTTTAATGCACAACCCGCTTGGATATGCAGTTTCCAAGTAAAAAATGATCCGTGTTTAAAACATGACTGGAATAGAGATTTTGGAAGAAGCAATTATCAGAGGATAATGGCCCCCTACCAACATTAAGTACAGTTGTTGTTGAAGATGATTGAGTGCAATTCACTTTGTCAAAACGCATAAACCCATAGATAGAAAGCAGGTTTAAAAAGTAATTGTCAAATGGGTGAAGCCACTTGGGAAATTAGTTAAACTGAATTCACCTTTCACACGCAAAGAAGGCCCTCCATTGCATAATGGAATACACTAGTCCTCTTGAAATTTTG
>NZXB01000045.1 GCA_002701765.1 Porticoccaceae bacterium | reverse complement strand
CGAGGCATCCTTATCTGCACGATTCATTCGCTCGACCCAGCGATAAACTCTCGGCGCCCGTTTTTTCATTAACGCTGCAGGATGAGGGTCCCTGCCCAATCGCATAAAATAGAGCCGGATCCGTTAACAAGTAAGGAGACTAAAACGTGCTCTTAAAGTTTTTGTAGTCAAAGATATTTATCCTTAATTAAGTATTAAAAGGATTGTTCAAAGGGCTGTCCGTTTCCCCACAAAAAATATAACTGTGCAAATGGGTGAATACCATTTTCACATTCGAGACATTACCAAGTGCGGTCAATCGGTAACATGGTAGTCTGCGTTCTCTGATTAACAGTGTTGGTAAATCTTCATGGCGAAAAAATCTTTAGCTTTTCTCCTCACGGTGTCTTTGGTGACATTCCTTTTTATATTTCAAACAACCATGAGCAACATGCTTTACCTCTATCAAATGGGGATGCCAGTTGATTTGGCGATGGTTCTTTTTGCGACGAGTTCAGATTTGATTGGCATGAATTTCCATGGAGCGCTTCCCCCTATAATACTTGTTATTTCTCTGGTGTTTTTTGTTGCTTTCCTCGTTGCAAAGCTCCTATTAAATTGGATTACCATCGAGAAGAAATATTTTTACGCTTTCGCCGGAGCATCAGGGATCATGGCGCTGGTGACTCTTTTTCCCCCGCTCGTCTGGGACATGGAGATGTATCGCGGAGCCCAGTCAGTTTTCGGCAAAATCTATCTGACAGCCACAGGCGCGTTGGGTGGCTATATTTTTGGTATCAACCTAAAAGGGTGACTGGGATGCAATATTATTTCTTCTTTTGGCTAGCGTTAATGCTGTGTATTAACCCTATCGTGGCCTCTGAAGATAGATACAAAATGGAATCGATTGCCGAAGGGCTGGACCACCCCTGGGGGATCGCGGTTGTGTCAGAAAATGAAATGTTGGTAACAGAGGGGGTTGGTCGATTACGTCGGATTGTAAACGGCGAACTTGATCCACTGCCAATAGCAGGGATCCCATCGGTTTTTTTGGTGCCAACGGACTTAACTCAGGGAGGGCTTTGCGATGTGGCGTTGCACCCGCAATTCAACGAAAACCGTTACCTATACCTATCTTTCGGCGAAGCGGACAGTGAAAATCCATCTCTAAATGCCATGACGGTCATTCGGGGACAGCTTGAAGGTGACAAGCTCACCAATGTTGAGCAAATCTTCAAGGCCCAGCCACCTCGGAAAACTACTGCACATTATGGCGCCCGAATTTTGTTTCTGCGAGACGGTACAATGTTAGTTACGTCAGGAGACGGCTTTAATTATCGCGACCAAGCACAAACCCTAGACAATCACGTCGGAAAAATTATTCGTCTAAACGATGATGGGACGGTACCGGACGACAATCCGTTTTTAGGAGTGGACGATGCCCTTCCAGAGATATGGTCATTTGGTCACAGAAATCCGACCGGCCTCACTCTGAGTGAAGATGGAAAAACTATCTTTGAGCATGAACATGGGCCCAAAGGAGGGGACGAGCTGAATATCGTGACCGCTGGGAAGAATTATGGATGGCCATTAATTACTTACGGTATTGATTATAGCGGGGCTTTGATCTCCCCATTTACCGAGGGAGAGGGGTTGGAGCAACCGGTAAAATACTGGGTGCCATCAATCGCACCTTCAGCCCTGACGCTATACAATGGCGACATGTTTCCCAACTGGAAAGGTAATCTATTTGTTACTGCAATGGTGCCGGGAGACGTCAGAAGACTGACCATGTTTGAAGACCGTGTAGTGGACGAGGAAATACTATTCGAGGAACTCGGAGCAATCAGGAATGTGACCACCGCCCCTGACGGAAGTTTGCTTTTGGTCACAAATGGTCCAGAGGGCAAGATTATTCGCGTATCGAGGGACTAAAGTGCTCCTCTAGACCGTTTATAAGTTGAGCGAAAAACACCTTTGATCGCGCAGTTCATGCCATTTGAGAGATAACTGTTTGCAATAAAAACACCGATGACCCTAAAGCAAGCTGTCTCCCAAGCCCAAATAGCTTGAAATTTTCTTGACTACAGCGATGCTCTAAAGAATTCACACTAGGCAGTTACCTATTCGCTCGGCATATTATTTTCCAAGAGCCTTCTCCCAAGCGCTCACAAAAACGTCCAAGTCAGGTCTTAAAATGGGGTTGTTTGATATGCTTATAAGCTCCAACTGCCCTTTTGGATTGATGACAAATAGACCAGGTTCAGAAAATTCATGGTCTACCTTCGGCGGCTGTGGCGGTGAAATATGAAGACCGAGGCCTAGGGCTTGATCAATTGTCAAGCCGTAAAAGAGGGGGAAATTGACATCAAGTCCGTTTAGATGATCGTTCAAATCCTCTTTGCTATCGCAGGAAACAGCGGCGAGGTCGATACCAATGTCCAACAAACGCTGGCGAAGGCTCGTCAGCTTAATGAGATATTCAGTGCATTTGGGACAATTATGGTGACGGTAAGTAATAATCATCTGCCATTTCACATCACTCAATGGCTTGCTAATGTCGACAAGTTTATCGCTTGTATCAAATACAGAAAGTTCAGGAAACTCAGATCCTGGGGTTAGCTTGTGGGCAGACATTCAATGATTCTCCTGCTTAATATTTTAGGCCAGCCAGTATATTCCGCAACACACAGAATCAGAAAAGCGTGTTGGAAAAACTCACCCATCTCTTGGAATGGTTGGGTGTGTTCATACCGGAACTTGCGGTACATTTCTAACAGTGGGCCATCGAAAGAGCCACCGCCTTAATAAGGCAGACAGCATAAGTTGTCACGACATGCCCTACAGTTAGAACCTCCGATGTCTTTGTGCCGGTTACGCTATCCCCGAGCAGCTCTTTTTCCAATAGATAACCTCAGGCACCCGGGAGGATAATACCCCGATGGACGTCAAAATAATTACCTAACAGAAACACATCGATTCTCCGCGAATACGATCAAAAAACTCGCCTAACAGCACTTAGGCTCAATACCCACTGGCACTCAGTCTAACCAAACCTCGAGATTATCCAGTCGACCAATCTGCCGCTGTAATTTGATATTCAGCACGTCCGCCATACCGCAAGAACTGAGAAGCCGATTAACCCGACCTTGCACTTGCGTTTCGGATTCGTCAAAAACTCGATGTATGCGTTGCAGCTGGAAATGCCGATAGGGCACAACGAGAGCTTTGATAGCTTGAGCTCTAACTTGAAAATCAATACTTCCTATTGATGCTCCGAGTCGAAAAACTGCAGGAGTTCCTGCTTCTGGCTTGTTCTGCGAAAGCCAAAAATTCAAAAAATCAGCTGACGCAGCGGTCTCTGGAATAAAATCTTGAGCTACAACACGCAATACAGATTGGAGAGTGTCAGGAATCTCGTCGTTCGGCAAAAAATCAGTACCGCGATCAAAATATTCCGAGGCATCCTTATCTGCACGATTCATTCGCTCGACCCAGCGATAAACTCTCGGCGCCCGTTTTTTCATTAACGCTGCAGGATGAGGGTCCCTGCCCAATCGCATAAAATAGAGCCGGATCCGTTAACAAGTAAGGAGCCTAAAACGNGCTCTTAAAGTTTTTGTAGTCAAAGATATTTATCCTTAATAAGTATTAAAATGATTGTTCAAAGGGCTGCCCGTTTCCCCACACAAATATAACTGTGCAAATGGGTGAATACCATTTTCACATTCGAGACATTACAAGTGCGGTCAATCGGTAACATGGTAGTCTGNATTCTCTGATTAACAGTGTTGGTACATCTTCATGGCGAAAAAATCTTTAGCTTTTCTCCTCACGGTGTCTTTGGTGACATTCCTTTTTATATTTCAAACAACCATGAGCAACATGCTTTACCTCTATCAAATGGGGATGCCAGTTGATTTGGCGATGGTTCTTTTTGCGGCGAGTTCAGATTTGATTGGCATGAATTTCCATGGAGCGCTTCCCCCTATAATACTTGTTATTTCTCTGGTGTTTTTTGTTGCTTTCCTCGTTGCAAAGCTCCTATTAAATTGGATTACCATCGAGAAGAAATATTTTTACGCTTTCGCCGGAGCATCAGGGATCATGGCGCTGGTGACTCTTTTTCCCCCGCTCGTCTGGGACATGGAGATGTATCGCGGAGCCCAGTCAGTTTTCGGCAAAATCTATCTGACAGCCACAGGCGCGTTGGGTGGCTATATTTTTGGTATCAACCTAAAAGGGTGACTGGGATGCAATATTATTTCTTCTTTTGGCTAGCGTTAATGCTGTGTATTAACCCTATCGTGGCCTCTGAAGATAAATACAAAATGGAATCGATTGCCGAAGGGCTGGACCACCCCTGGGGGATCGCGGTTGTGTCAGAAAATGAAATGTTGGTAACAGAGGGGGTTGGTCGATTACGTCGGATTGTAAACGGCGAACTTGATCCACTGCCAATAGCAGGGATCCCATCGGTTTTTTTGGTGCCAACGGACTTAACTCAGGGAGGGCTTTGCGATGTGGCGTTGCACCCGCAATTCAACGAAAACCGTTACCTATACCTNTCTTTCGGCGAAGCGGACAGTGAAAATCCATCTCTAAATGCCATGACGGTCATTCGGGGACAGCTTGAAGGTGACAAGCTCACCAATGTTGAGCAAATCTTCAAGGCCCAGCCACCTCGGAAAACTACTGCACATTATGGCGCCCGAATTTTGTTTCTGCGAGACGGTACAATGTTAGTTACGTCAGGAGACGGCTTTAATTATCGCGACCAAGCACAAACCCTAGACAATCACGTCGGAAAAATTATTCGTCTAAACGATGATGGNACGGTACCGGACGACAATCCGTTTTTAGGAGTGGACGATGCCCTTCCAGAGATATGGTCATTTGGTCACAGAAATCCGACCGGCCTCACTCTGAGTGAAGATGGAAAAACTATCTTTGAGCATGAACATGGGCCCAAAGGAGGGGACGAGCTGAATATCGTGACCGCTGGGAAGAATTATGGATGGCCATTAATTACCTACGGTATTGATTATAGCGGGGCTTTGATCTCCCCATTTACCGAGGGAGAGGGGTTGGAGCAACCGGTAAAATACTGGGTACCATCAATCGCACCTTCAGCCCTGACGCTATACAATGGCGACATGTTTCCCAACTGGAAAGGTAATCTATTNGTTACTGCAATGGTGCCGGGAGACGTCAGAAGACTGACCATGTTTGAAGACCGTGTAGTGGACGAGGAAATACTATTCGAGGAACTCGGAGCAATCAGGAATGTGACCACCGCCCCTGACGGAAGTTTGCTTTTGGTCACAAATGGTCCAGAGGGCAAGATTATTCGCGTATCGAGGGACTAAAGTGCTCCTCTAGACCGTTTATAAGTTGAGCGAAAAACACCTTTGATCGCGCAGTTCATGCCATTTGAGAGATAACTGTTTGCAATAAAAACACCGATGACCCTAAAGCAAGCTGTCTCCCAAGCCCAAATAGCTTGAAATTTTCTTGACTACAGCGATGCTCTAAAGAATTCACACTAGGCAGTTACCNATTCGCTCGGCATATTATTTTCCAAGAGCCTTCTCCCAAGCGCTCACAAAAACGTCCAAGTCAGGTCTTAAAATGGGGTTGTTTGATATGCTTANAAGCTCCAACTGCCCTTTTGGATTGATGACAAATAGACCAGGTTCAGAAAATTCATGGTCTACCTTCGGCGGCTGTGGNGGNGAAATATGAAGACCGAGGCCTAGGGCTTGATCAATTGTCAAGCCGTAAAANAGGGGGAAATTGACATCAAGTNCGTTNAGATGATCGTTCAGATCCTCTTTGCTATCGCAGGAAACAGCNGCGAGGTCGATACCAATGTCCAACAAACGCTGGCGAAGGCTCGTCAGCTTAATGAGATGTTCCGTGCATTTGGGACAATTANGGTGACGATAAGTAATAATCATCTGCCATTTCANATCACTCAAAGGCTTGCTAATGTCGACAAGTTTATCGTTTGTATCAAATACAGAAAGTTCAGGAAACTCAGATCCTGGGGTTAGCTTATGGGCAGACATTCAATGATTCTCCTGCTTAATATTTTNGGATAGCCAGTATATTCCGCANCACACAGAATCAGAAAAGCGTGTTGGAAAAACTCACCCATCTCTTGGAATGNTTGGGTNTGTTCATACCGGAACTTGCGAAACATTTCTAACAATGNGCCATCGANAGAGCCACCGCNNTAATAAGGCAGACAGCATAAGTTGTCACGACANGCCCTACAGTTAGAACCTCCGATGTCTTTGTGCCGGTTNCGCTATCCCCGAGCAGCNCTTTTTCCNATAGATNACCTCAGGCACCCGNTAGGATAATACCCCGATGGACGTCAAAATAATTACCTAACAGAAACNCATCGATTCTCCGCNAATACGATCAAANAACTCGCCTAACAGCACTTNGGCTCAATATCCACTGGCACTCAGTCTAACCAAACCTCGAGATTATCCAGTCGACCAATCTGCCGCTGTAATCTGATATTCAGCACGTCCGCCATACCGCAAGAACCGAGAAGCCGATTAACCCGNCCTTGCACTTGCGTTTCGGATTCGTCAAANACTCGATGTATGCGTTGCAGCTGGAAATGCCGATAGGGCACAACGAGAGCTTTGATAGCTTGAGCTCTAACTTGAAAATCAATACTTCCTATTGATGCTCCGAGTCGAAAAACTGCAGGAGTTCCTGCTTCTGGCTTGTTCTGTGAAAGCCAAAAATTCAAAAAATCAGCTGACGCAGCGGTCTCTGGAATAAAATCTTGAGCTACAACACGCAATACAGATTGGAGAGTGTCAGGAATCTCGTCGTTCGGCAAAAAATCAGTACCGCGATCAAAATATTCCGAGGCATCCTTATCTGCACGATTCATTCGCTCGACCCAGCGATAAACTCTCGGCGCCCGTTTTTTCATTAACGCTGCAGGATGAGGGTCCCTGCCCAAATGTCCATAAAGGGGTGCGAGCAACCCGAAATCACCAACACAAGGGCGATCGCCTAGCAGATACGGGTTTAGCTTAAAATGATTATTAAGCGCATCGAGAAATTCAAGATATAACACCTCAACCAACTCCCGGCTGTCTTCATTGACACCGCGCAGCTTAGTGACGCTGCGCAACTTCACCATTGCGGACTCGGTTTTCTTCTCGCGATCGGGCGTATCCGGTGGAAAAAGCAAAAAAAAATGCTGGCGTAAGAACTCGTCGTTGTCCTCTGGGTAATTCCAGCGATAATGCATGGCTGGTCTGCGCAACCCCTCGGCCCCGATCACGTCAAATAGTATACTCAATAGGTTTTGCAATGGGCCGGAAGGACTGCAAGGATGCCCAGATGTGGACTCAAAGTGTTCAACAATCGCGGCCCCGTCACGAATAACCTCACCTAGTGGGGTAACCAATATGGGAATAGTCGGCAGTTTTCCTAGGGCCGCTGCCCTCTTGAAACCATTATGACCAAGAGAACGCTCCTCGAATGAAATGCCTCTCTTGATTAAATAGGCGCGCGCACGCCCTGCATAAAGCGAGTGCGGTGCGGAATATAATATGTAGCTACCGTTCTGTGGACTTCGAACTAATTTGTCATCCATAACTCAAGGATGCTTGCTATCTTCATGAGGCTTCACGTGACCCGTGTCGCTGAAGTTAGGCGGGATTTTCCAGAGGTGCTGGTTGGCCTTGTAATCATCAATGATCTTTTGAATCGAGGCAAGCGAAGTCTCTTCGATTTTCATTTTTGGCTTCCCGGGTATAGNGCCCCCAGACCTGAACTCCANNACCTCAACACCGTCCGGTCCTGCTACAAANTTGTANGGCATTTCATTCGGNACAAAAATAGTAGACCCTGCCTTTAGTCTNCTTTTGCCCATTGTGAGTTCGCCAGCAGCGACGTAATAAGTGCAATCCCCTAAGGGATGACTATGACGAAAAAGGTGAAAGTTGGGTCCGAACCAGACATGTGCCAAACGCATGCCATTCTCTCCCTCTTGCATCTGCAACCGATGTTCAGATGAACCAGAGGCTGCGAGTTCCAGCATTTCACCCAACATTTCGCAAACCTTTTCCTTGTTGTCACAATCGTCCAGAAGTCTGGATATGTCCCAGTTTTCGGCGACGTGCTTTTTGCCTTCAAAAGTTCCTAAGGGAATGGTCGGCTGCATCTGGTGGTTAGCTTGGATTGAAAAGGGACCGCGTTCTGAGATGTAACGCTTGCCATCTGCTAAATCACTATGGATATTGCCCTTAAGCGCTGCCATTTCCGTTTCCAGATTTTTTACTTCCGATTGCGTGACGCTTTCCGTTTCAGGCATAAGTCTTTCCTCAGTCAAACTGTTATGTTTGAAACCGGCAAATACCACAGCAGGATTTCCCTTTATCCCTCTTACTCTCCAACAGAGCTGCAATTCAGCCGGTTCATTTGTCCTCGATGGCTATTGCCCTGACCCAGGTGCCCTCCATGCGCTCCACGTTTAGCGGCAGACTAATGAAAAATACCCGATCACTCTTCAGCGAGTCAATGTTAGACAACGGATAAACAATCGGGATGTTATTCCCAGTCATAGCACGATGTGTAGGGCAGTTTTCGGGTTCGGGTTCATCCATCTTGGTCTCCCAAGAAATTCCAGGCACGCCGACTCCTAGCATCTTGATCTTTTTTTCCTCGGCCAGCCAGTAAGCTGTCTCTCCTTCAAGCTCGGGTTGGTTTGTATCACCCCAACCGGATCCCCAGCAACTGGACAGCAGCACAATATCACCTTCCCTTACATTNNCNAGGTGTTCGGGGCGAATTTTCTGTCCTTTCAGGTGATCAAGCCTGCAGACGCAGGCCTCTCCGAAGTAGCTATTAACAGGCATTTCCCATATCCCTTTCATCCCCTCGGGTAAGCCTGCCCAGTTATCATTATGACGAACTCCGAGCTGGATATGAGAACCCATATGCCCGCTCAAGCCTCCAATTGGCCAATCAGCTACTGCGCCCATATCAGCACCCACCAAGTGTTCGATTGTTCCGTCTTTATTGTTAATTGNTTCTTCGCAGAGCCAACCGTGTCCGTATACATCTGGGCTACCTAACTCGATGGTGCCGTCCATCCTGGCGACTCTCGCTACGAGTTCAGCGGTGAGGTCAACGACCTTCTTACCTTTCAAACTAATCATGANCTCCTCCCCTGCTCCTCAAACGCGACCGCCCTCACAAAGCTTGCCTCAAGCTTGGCGACGTGCAGTGGCATTCCGTAATAAAAAACCCTATCTGACGCAATGGTTTCAATATTAACGAGCGGATGAACTATAGGGATGTTGGCGCCAANCAGCATTCGCTTGACTGGGGAGTTATCCGGCGCAGCTACTTTCAGATCATATTGCCACTCGATTCCNGGGTACCCNAGACCGAGCATCTTTATCTTTCGGTCTTCAATTAACCACTCGACCGTTCTNGTNGACAGCCAGGGCTGTTCNAGTCCNNCGAANGNACTCGCCATAAGCACGATATCNCCNTTCTGTACATTACTGAGGTGCTCGGGCAGAATTTCTTGGCCACGAATTTCTCCCGGCTCTGCCTTNGGAAGCCAAAATTTGGCTTTTGGGTATTCCTTGGGGTAATTTGATTCGGTTGTCACCGCTTGCGGCTCAAGATTGGACAGATTGCAAACTGCTGCTTCACCCAGAAATGTTTCCAAATCGAGCTCCCAGAGNCCTTTCATATCGTNTGGCACACCCTTCCAATGACTAATGTGACCNTTNCCGCCTTGAACNTGAGAGCCATTNTGTGACGTCATCCGCTCCTGCTCTAGACCTANGGGANTGTNATCAGGGGCAGGNCCTTCTTCCCCTACTGCCCAATCCCGTCGGGCATCAAAAGGCATCCCAGTGGACGCATAAATAGTGAACAAAGAGTTGTCNGGTGGAAATCGGCCTTCCCACATGACCCAAGGTCGACCACATGGATCTACGTCGCCCTCTTCGATGGAACCGTCCACCCGCATAATCCGGGGTACAATTCTAGGGCTTAACTCGATGGCTTTGTAACCGTCTAGTGAGAACATATTAATGCTACCTTGCTGGAGTTCATTTGCAGCATAGTCAAGCAGCCTGACATCTACAAGGTAGATGCCAGAGAAATCACCCATTAAGCGCCCATATGAGTCGTCTTATTGCGAGCCCTCCGCAAGTCTCATTCGCTCGATGGCAATGGAGAAAAAATCCTCCTTACCAATGGCACCAGCCTTGAGCACGAATGACACTGGATCGTCGCCACCTTGGTGGCAGTAGCCTCCACTTAGTTCGTCAAATTCAGCCACCTCGACGTTCGTGATTCCGATCGACTTCATCACCTGACCGGAGGTCTCACCACCTGCAACCACAAACTTGCGAACACCAAGCTTAAATAGGCCCCTCGCAACATCTCCCAGAACTCTATCAGCATGACTAGACGCACCCTCTACGCCTAGTGCTGCCTGTGAGCGCTGCAACTCATTCGAATCAGCTGAGGAAGACACCGCAATTGGGCCCGTGTC
>NZXB01000044.1 GCA_002701765.1 Porticoccaceae bacterium | reverse complement strand
TAGTACATCACTGAAGAAGTCAGAATAAGTGCGAGCAGTAGAAGATATGACGCAGCGAAAAATGACCGGCGCTCCTGATAGATTGCACTAAATAGGTCCTCCAAAGCAGATGAATAGTGCGACAACTTAAAAACTCGAAGTAAGCGAAGCACTCGCAGGACCCTGAGATCCAGCCCAGGGAACAATACCTGAAGGTAGAAAGGCAAAATAGCCACGATGTCAACGATGCCATGGAAACTAAGCACATAACTCATTCGACCTTTTGAGCCAATGTTATCTGTCAGATGCTTATATGCACCGGATGCCCAAATCCTGAGCGCATACTCCAAAGAAAAGAGAATAACGCTGATTAATTCAAATAAGGCAAACTGTGCGGCATATTTCGCGTTTAAGCTGGAAACTGACTCTAGCACCACGGCTACGATATTTAAAAACACTAAAACCAAGATAAAGAGATCGCAGAGTTTACTTGCCCAGTCGTCGGCTTCTCCTTTTTCCAATATCTCAAGCGTACGAACTTGCACTGTTTTATAGTTACTCATGTCACGCTCCCTTTAAGCCATCTGAAACGACTAAATGAATCGTCTTCAAAACAACCTTTGGATTTCGAGAGGTTCCTTAANCCGAACAATCTCTAATTTTTATTAACTTGTTAAGTGCCTCAAACTGCCCTAATAGCAACACNGCGATTTGAAATCCCCGACTAAACTAATTTATCTGAGAACTCTGATTATAGCCCACCTGCACCTTTTTAAGCCAACCGAAATAACGAAGAGCCCAAGATCCTACCGAACGTTATGGCTGGAGTCACTAGCATCCCATTAACATAGCTCTTGCCAGAAGTAGCTCCGGCNCCAATAACCTCACCCAGAGCAAATAAGTTNGGAATGGGCTGNCCGGCAGGGTCTANCACCTCTAATCGGGCATTNACCGCCAAACCTGCAAATGAGACTAACGTCCATCCCTGCATTTGAATAGCATAGAAAGGGGGCTTCTGAATGACCGCTGGCCGAAATTTCCGGCCAAAAGGATCCTCAGATTTTGAAGATAATTGAGCATTATATATCTCNACGGTGCTCTTCAATTTGCGAGGGTTCAATCCTGCTCTCAATGCCAACGAGCTCAGTTCCATTGCCGAGCAGAACATGTCGTTTTTTTGTGCCTCTCTAATGATCCTGGCACTGTTCCAATCAGGAATCATCGGTGGCGAATTTTCGAGNATGTTCGAGTCAAATATCGCCCAATGCCTGTGGCCTTTTTGACGTAATATTTCTAATTCTAAATGGTGGACACTTGGATGATCCTCTTGCACAAAGCGCTCACCCTCAGAATTCACGAGCAACTCCCATGGCTTCCTTTTTTTTGCGTTTAAGGGCGCCCAAGCCTGCATGGGCGATGGATATCGGTTTTCTGACGCTATAAGTCCCGGCAAGGCAGCATATTTTTCCCGGCCCCATAAATATCCCCCGGCCGATAATCCCAGGAGGATCCCAGATCCTGTAGAAGCTGGATAGGCCGCTTGAGTGTATAGCGGCACGCCATGAAGTTCCTCGAACATGCGAGCATTTGCTGCGCAACCGCCTGATGCAAGAACCGTGTTAGCCGCNTGGAAGTCTTCCAACCTATTCGACGCATCCTTGACAACGACGCCNAGGATCTCTCCAGATTTACCTTTGACAAGCTCCACCACTTCACTCTCGGTGATAACTGTAATTTTTCCTTTGCTTGCTAACGCTTGAAAAGTTGGGAGAAAGGCTTGCAGAATTGAGATCCCACTATTCACTCCCTGGAGGTATCTAGCAATCCTGAAGTGGTCATGCCCAATTCCGGTAACAGGATGTCCTGGTAGGATCTCAAATCCATGATCCGCTAGCCAATTAATTGTGGCNCCAGCGTTATCAACAGTTAATCGCGTTAGTGACTGATCGGATGTGTTCCGATTTATTCTCATGATGTCATCGTAATGCGCATCCGGCGAATCGACGATACCTGCTCTTTGCTGGAAAATGGTACCACTTCCCGCAATCTGCCCNGTGGACAGGAGCAGAGTACCACCGAGGTTCGATGTTTTTTCCACGACGAGCACATTTGCACCGCTGAGCGCCGCAAAAATTGCAGTCGGAATGCCAGCTGTTCCGCCGCCCACTATAACGACGTCAAAAACTCGAGCTTGGAGCCCAGCGGCTCTTGTGATACTCATATTTAAACCTGCTGACAGACCGAAGCTAGCTCCCTTTAACNAATCCCGTCTTGATATAGTCACGACAAATCTNAGCTCACTTGACTTAACCTGTATTTCGNAGGAAAGCTTAACATGCTTANCTAAGATATTTCTTNGTTTTNNAGATACTAAANCAATGATTNCTCCTTCATCGTCGGTAAAAAAATTTGTTTTGATAATCGCGATAAAAGGATAAATTACCAATTGAGTTATAAAATCAGTTAAAAGCTACTTTTTAAAACATACTCTTNACAGGAAAGATTTGCCGGCAATTTTGGCCCCATGATGAAACCAANNATAAGGAAACTNAAAAGNGCTNATGAGAGAAATTGTGTGTTTCGGCGAGTTATTNATAGATTTTTTATGTACATCANGTNCCAACGANGGGCAANTACAAACCAATCAATTCACGCAGTTTCCTGGTGGTGCGCCAGCAAATGTAGCGGTCGCAGTGGCTAAATTGGGCGGTAAGGCCTCATTTTTGGGCCAAATAGGTAATGACCACTTTGGCCATTTCTTATTGGATGCACTTGAAACATATGGTGTCAATACTCATATGACTTCAACCCATCCCTCAGCAAATACTGCTCTGGCCTTTATCTTCCTTGATGATAAAGGGGAGAGGCGTTTCAGTTTCAGAAGAGAAAGAACGGCCGATCTTCTGATGGAGAAGAGTCAAATCAGTGAACATTGGTTTTCGGAGCAACCTATTCTTCATTTCTGCAGCAATACTTTGACAGAGCAAAAAATTGCCGATTTAACCGTCNATATACTCAAANTTGCAAACAAGAAAAAATCACTGATTAGCTTCGACGTNAATTTAAGGCATCAGCTATGGAAAAATGGTACTGTAGATATCGACTTGGTAAATAGTTTGGTCCATAAATCCCACCTNGTGAAGTGCTCAAGAGATGAACTTCTNTTTCTTGCGAGAAACGATGAGAATGCCTATCTNTTGCAATGCATGTCTGCTGGTGTAAAAGCCCTATTAATAACCGATGGACCAAAGGCCATTTCAATTCATTGCCATGAAGGTACGGCTGTAATAAAACCGCCGGTTGTTAAAGCCATTGACACGACGGGCGCAGGAGATGCGTTTATGGGCGCAATATTATTTTCTTTAAGTCAGAANTCAGACCCCATAAACCATTGCAAAAATCTACATAAACTNNGTTCGCNTGTCGACTTCGCGGCCAGATGCGGTGCTATCGCAGTCACCCGACCGGGAGCAATGCCCGCTTTCCCCGCGCAGCAGGATCTAGTCAACCGATGAGTTCATGTCCTGATGTGAGAGGTCATTANTGCTGACTAGTTTCAGTAGTTTAGTNGGAAACAATGGAATCGCCCATAAAACACAAGCCGCATGTCATTCTTTTGNNCTTTGAATTACAACATCAGCTGGCATATGTTTGAGGAATATCACTGCAGCCAAAGCAAATGTAAGCCCCTCTGCAACTGGCAGAGCTATAACAAAACGAAAATCATTCATCACGGCATACAACAGTATCAAAAATCCAGCAGGGAGAACNAGGCTCCTACTAACGGCAACCANACCAGATTGAAACGGCCTATGGATGGCGGTCAAATAACCTGATATCANCATNTTAAAACCTGCAAATATGAATAAAGGCCAAACATAAAAAACAAACTNGGTAGCAAGAAATACGGTTTTTTGATCTTCTGTACCATCTATAAATAAAAGNATGATTGATTCACTTGAGGACAAAAGAATTAAAATGGCCGCCATACTTAGCACGGAAATTGTGAGCACTGCCGTTTTCAAAAACTCGTTAATCCGATTCGCGTTCTGCGCTCCAAAGTTTTGAGATACCATTACCTGAATGGTATCTGAAATTCCCCAAAACACCATAAATCCAACCATCAAAGCATAATTTACGACGGTAATAGCAGCTACGCCCGACACCCCAGCCCGCTGGATTAGCATCCAGTTAAAAATAAACGTAATAATGCCCCCAGAAACTTCGTTTATAAATTCCGAAATACCGTTGTAGGCAGCCTGCAACACCTCAAACCAATTGTTCTGCCATAATTTAAATTGAAGGGTCCGATNTGATCGGAAAAAGTAGCTTAATAGTACTACCATAGAACACAATTCAGACAAACCGGTGGCNAAGGCCGCCCCCTTGAGNCCCCAACCATATTGGGCAATAAATANGNAGTCCAAGAAAATATTTACNAGCGCTCCCAGTCCCAGTGAAAAGGCAGCGAGANTNGGCATATCGTCTAAGCGAACAAAAAAGTATAGAACGATGGTGATGAATTGAGCAAAGAGAAAAGGTGTGACGATGCGATAATAGTCACTCATGACTGGAAAAAGTTCTTCCCCAGCGCCAAGGAATGCGAATAGTTTTTTCTCGAAAATTAGCGCAGANCCAACTGCTANNAATCCATAGAGCACCATGAAAGATAGAGTTTTGCTAAAGATTGAGGAGGCNGCTATGATNTCGTTTTCTCCCAGATACTTGCCTCCTCGCACCGAGCCTCCAACACCTACCATTATGGCAACACCAAAACTCAAAGCCATAATCGGGATAATCAAGTTAACGGCAGCTAGAGCAGTAACACCGACATAATTTCCAATAAAAACGCCATCTACTAGAGAAGCAGAGGTCATAGCTATCAAACCAGTCATCGANGTCAATAGGTATCTGAAAAATGTNGGTGCGACCGCTCCTTCNAGAGCTTGTCGTTGTTCGGTGATTTCTNTAGCCATTAATATTAAGTTTGATAGGTGCGCATAGTTAGAATTGAAACTTTTTTACCTAAGTATATGCGTAAAAGAGAGTTTTGATTTTTAACCTAAGAAGGACAGTCCATTCATTTTACACTAATTCACATCGTCTNAACTCGATAAAAGTCTATTGCATAATCCTTGCGAGAGCGATAGACANCATNTCTATTTTTAAACGTATTGTGAATCTCTTAAGTNNAATNTAGNAGCTTGCAAACAGGGGCTGGATTTCAGAAAACCCTTTAGNNAAANGGTGNTCAAGNAAGNATCTAAACTTAATTTGACTAAACAAGAAACATCTCTATGTGTGGAATGCCATCCTCATCATAAACATCTCCCACCTCCTGAAAATCAAAAGACCGATAGAAGGAGGCAAGAGGGTGTTGAGCCGAGATTCGAATACCCAAGTCAGGATATAAATCCTTGGATTTTTGAATCGCTTTGCCCACCAAGATCCTGCTGAACCCCGTCCCACGTGATTCTTGACGCAAAACAATCCTGCCCAGTGAAGGCTCTGGGTACTTTACNCCGGGAGGCACCAATCTGGCATAACCNTGGAGACTTTCTCCACAATAGGCCAACAGGTGAATAGATANCTGATCGACATTGTCTGCATCTAGGTAGGGTGCCTGCTGTTCAACGATAAATACTTCCTGTCTNAGATTCATCGCGTCATAAAGCTCCCGAGTGGTAAGCTCGGAAAACTTTTTCTCGTTCCAATGGTATGAGTCAGGACTCATGAGTTCGGGCTTGCGAAGTGCAGGATTTCAATTTCTTAAATCTCTTATAGTTTAGCATGCTGAAACAGCATACTTTAATTCTCGCAGTATATGGTGCCGTCAAAAAATATCCGACTTGCTCCACCAATAAAAACTCTATCATCTTTACAGTAACAATGTAGCGTTCCCCCTCGCGCTGATAGTTGACGGGCCGTCAACTCTGTTTTATTTGTCAGAGTCGCCCAATAAGGGGTTAGCATTGTATGCGCCGAACCAGTCACCGGATCCTCATTAACACCCATTTTCGGGAAAAAGCACCGTGACACAAAGTCAAAATCTTCTCCAGCAGCAGATATCACCACGCCGCGGCTATCAAAATTAGCTATCTGGGTAAATTTAGGCTGAATGCGCTCTATCTGGGACTGAGCCTCATAAATGACTAGGTAGTCATCTTTTCCTTTGAAAGCGCACATTGGCCTCTCTCCCAGAGCTCGTTCGAAAGCCTCGTTTTTGTCAACACTTTCTAGCCGCCGATCTGCCGGAAAGTCCAAATAGATATGTCCTGCTTTTTGAAAAGCCTTTAAGAAACCACTCTTCGATTGGAACGCGATATCATCTGCCGATGACTCAGGGTAGTTTTCGAAAAGCACTCTCGCCGCGGCCAAAGTTGCATGCCCGCATAGTCTCACCTCAGCAACTGGCGTAAACCATCTGATATTGATTGGGCTTTTGTTTATATTTACAAAAGCTGTCTCAGAAAGGTTGTTTTCGGCGGCAATGGATTGCATCAGTTGTTGATCTATTTCTTGTTCTAGGATTACTACCGCGGCGGGGTTTCCGAAGAATAACTTGTCTGCGAATGCATCGACCTGAAACATTTTTAATTGCATGAAATAGTTCTCTTGTACTCACAATTAGTTTGTCTGTCTAATAATTTTTACTCTCGAAACCATAGAAACTGCCTTGAAACATGGGCTGAGAAGAAAATCAAAAAGGTGAACAACCCTTTACGATTATTCCTGATCAAATGCTCTTTAATAACTTAAGCAAAATTTTTTTACTGCTCAGTCCAATTACCCTTCGAAAAATGCTGGTCATTCTTCTTTGAGCTGGCTTGAGTTCTTCTCGTTTTAGTCTTGACCAATGCCTGAACTTTTGCCAAAGTTCTCTGGTAATGAGATCGAGCATAGTCTTTTTCATGATGCTCTGCAGANCACTGTTCTCTTTATCTCAAGGCACTAAAATCTCTGTCCATAATAATTTCAAACAGGGGACTAGTGTCCTTAATGAAGCGGTTTAACGAAAAATTTCATTGGTCAGCAAAAACTTCTTCAAGGAAATCTGTCAACAATACCCAAGATCGTCTGTCTGCCTCTTTGGAATAAACGGCTCCGAAATCAGGACTGTCCGCCATGGGATTTGTAAATGCATGCATTGAGGTCCCATAAATATGAAGTTGCCAGTCCACATTTTTCTCAGTCATTTCTTGATAAAAAGACTCTAGTTGATCATCGCCGACCATCGGATCTTGCATTCCATGCATAGCCAAAACCTTAGCGCTGATAGGTTTGCTTGCTTCCTCGCTAGGACAATTTAAAAACCCATGAAAACTGGCACTCCCTCTCAAATCAACGCCGGTTCTTGCAAGATCAAGCGCAACCAATCCACCAAAACAATATCCAATAATGGCGATTTTTGAGTGATCTACACCGGGAATTTCTTTCACGCGTTCGTATGCAGCTGAGACTCTTAAAGCTAACTCCTTCCGATCGTCAAGCAAGGGTTGCATTCTAGAAGAATTTTCATCATTGCTTGATCCTATAAATCCATCTCCATACATGTCCAGAGCAAAGCCCAAGTAGCCCATCGATGCAAGCATCTCGGCCTTATCCTCAACAAATCGATCCCTACCGGCCCAAGTATGGGCCACGATCACGGCGGGAAATTCTTTTCCCTCAGGGATCGCTGCATAGCCCAAATATGAAGCCTCACGAATGTGGTAATCTATAACTTGCGTTTTCATAAAGTTTACTTTGCTCCTGTTGCTTACATTTAATCCGATTAATTACAGTATTCGTCTTCAAATTAATGCATGTCTCACTTTAGACGTATTAGCTCTATTCAGTTTTTCACAGATATAATCGCCAGCCGAAATTAACTTAGGTAAATTAACACCATGGTCAATGCCTAGGCCATTTAGCATGTAGACAAGGTCCTCAGTCGCCAGGTTTCCAGAGGCTCCTCTTGCATAAGGACAGCCGCCTAAACCAGCCACCGCGCTATCAACGACCGTAATGCCTTTCTGCAAAGCAACCAAAACGTTCGCCAAAGCCTGGCCATAAGTGTCATGCATATGGACTGCCAGTTTAGTGGCAGGAATCTGACCCAATAAAACTGCCAATAGCCTCTCAATATCGGCTGGCGTGCCAACGCCAATGGTGTCCCCCAATGAGATCTCATAGCAACCCATTTTTAATAGGGCTTTAGCCACATTTAAAACTTTCTGCGGGTCGGTGGGTCCTTCATAAGGGCAACCCATTACGCAGGACACGTAGCCCCTAACAGATATACCTAAATCGAGACTCTTTTCCAAAACTGGTGTAAATCTTTCTAAGCTTTCAGCGATAGAGCAGTTTATATTTCTCTGGCTAAACTCTTCAGAGGCCGCCGCGAAAACCGCTACCTCCTTTACTCCGCATTCGATTGCCCTGTCCAATCCTCGCATGTTTGGCGTGAGGGCAGCATAGGTATTATTTTCTCCCTTCGGCAGCTGAGTGAAGATCTCTTCACTACCTGCCATTTGAGGAACCCACTTGGGGCTAACAAAACTGCCCACCTCGATATAACTGAGGCCTGAAGCAGTCAGGCGGTTCACGAGCTCGGTCTTGGTTTCGACTCCTAGGGACATGCTTTCATTCTGCAGACCATCCCGAGGGCCAACTTCCACTATTCGCACTTGTTCGGGGTACTCCATATGCCCTCCTTACTCCATCGTTCTAAGAAAAAACTAATCCGTGGCCCACAAAACGGTCTGGTAAAATACTTGCGCATTAAAGAGCTCTTTAACCCAAAATGATACGCACAGGGAATTGCTACTGCTTATGCCAATTTGGCTTGCGCTTTTCTAAAAAAGCGCTCAGGCCCTCCTGACCCTGATCGCTTACTCTNATATCAGCAATAAGTTCGCAAGTTTTTTCAATCAAATCTTGGTCAAGCGCTCTGGATGCAACCAGAGAAACCAATGCTTTTGCCTCAATTATTGCAAGGGGGCTGTTAGCCAGCACTGAGGTAACNATGTTGTCTAGGNAAACATCTAACCCTTCTTTGTCAAAAACCTCACTGACTAAACCAAGTTTCTGTGCTCTATGCGCTGAAAATCGTTCCCCTGTGGCAAAGTACCTGCGAGCAGCTCGAGGACCAATTGCCGAGACAACATATGGACTTATCGTCGCAGGAATTAATCCAATCTTGACTTCACTGAGGGCGAAACTTGAGTCAGTCTCAGCTAGTGCTATGTCACAGCAGCTAATCAAACCCAGTGCACCTCCCATTGCGGCACCTTGAATTTTAACTATTGTAGGCTGAGGCACCTGATAGAGAGTTTTAAACATCTCACTGAGGACTTTGGCATCATGGAAGTTTTCTTCGTAAGAGTATGTGGCCATCTTTTTCATCCAGCCGAGGTCGGCACCAGCGGAAAAATTTTTTCCGATAGAACTCAAAATCATTAGTCGCACGTCCGGATTGCTTGCAATGCCAACAAACGCATTGGTTAAATNTTGAATAATCTCATCGTCGAATGCATTATGCTTCTNNGGATTATTAAGTGTTACCCGAGCTACTCCGCTTTGATCGACTTCCACTAATACTTTATTCATAGCCAATCATGTCACCTTTAATCCTCCCTAAACCTAATTAGGATCTGATCATAATAGTCTTGAAGAGGGCTGCTCTTCGATTTTACCAAAACTAGAAACCTTATTTTATGGGTCACATTCGAAAGACACCGAATTTGGTCTCGCCTATAATCTGATTGTGGCAGACCGAAAGAGCTTGCCCCAGCATAATCCGACTATTGGCAGGGTCAATAACCCCATCATCCCATAGTCGCGCGGACGCATAGTAGGGATGTCCTTGGTACTCATAATCGTCAATAATGGGTTGTTTAATTTTCGACTCGAGGTCTTTTGTCCATTTCTTACCATCACGCTCGTATTTCTCGCGGGTTACCTGCGTCAGTACACTTGCCGCCTGTTCTCCACCCATAACAGATATCCGCGCATTGGGCCACATGAACAAAAATCTTGGATCATAGGCACGACCGCACATCCCATAGTTACCTGCACCATAAGAGCCGCCGATAACCAATGTAAATTTCGGCACCCTAGCTGAAGCCACGGCAGTCACCATTTTTGCTCCGTTCTTTGCAATCCCGGTATTCTCAAAATGTTTTCCTACCATGAAACCGACAATGTTTTGGAGAAATAGAATCGGTATTTTTCGCTGGGCGCAGAGCTCTATGAAGTGAGTACCTTTAATCGCTGACTCACTAAATAAAATACCATTATTGGCCACAATCCCGATGGGAAAACCACAAATTCTCGCGAAACCACAAACCAAGGTCGCACCATACAGTGCTTTAAATTCATCAAAATCGGAGGCATCTACGATGCGAGCAATTACCTCTCGAACGTCAAAAGGGGTCCTTGAATCGGTTGGAATTATCCCATAGATTTCTTTTGAATCGAAAGCAGGTTCAACCGGCTCACATATATCTCCATTAGTCGGTTTTACTCGGTTTAGATGAGTCATTGCGTTTCTTACAAGCTCAAGCGCATGTTGATCGTTTTCGGCATAATGGTCTGTCACACCCGACTTTCTGCAATGCACATCCGCGCCACCAAGATCCTCAGCATTGACAATCTCTCCAGTAGCTGCCTTTACAAGCGGAGGTCCTCCGAGGAAAATCGTTCCCTGCTTCTTGACGATGATCGATTCATCCGCCATCGCAGGGACATAGGCCCCTCCAGCGGTACATGAACCCATTACCGCTGCAATTTGAGGAATATTTTTTGCTGACATATTTGCTTGATTGAAAAAAATTCTACCGAAGTGCTCACGATCAGCAAAAATTTCATCTTGTCNCGGCAAATTGGCACCTCCTGAATCAACCAGATAGATACAGGGCAAGTTATTTTGCTCGGCAATNGCCTGTGCTCTNAGATGCTTTTTNACGGTNAGCGGNAAGTATGTACCTCCTTTCACTGTCGCATCATTAGCCACTANGACGCAATCTTGACCACTGACCTGCCCAATACCTGTAATTATCCCAGCAGCAGGTACATATTCGCTGTAAACCTTGTGAGCCGCGAGCGGAGATAACTCCATGAATGGCGTGTTTGCATCAAGCAGGGTGAGAATGCGGTCACGTGGAAGTAATTTTCCTCGACTCACATGCCTCTCGCATGCCNGAGCACCACCCCCCTCAGCGATACTCTTGAGTGTCTGATTCAAGTCATCAACTTTAGCCTGCATTGCTTTGGCGTTGGCGGCAAATTGAGTACTTTTCGTCTTNATCTTGGTCTTAATAATCGTCATTTAATCTCTCTCTAAGCAGTTTGAGAAAAAAGTTCCCGACCTATCAGCATTCTCCTGACCTCGGAAGTACCAGCCCCAATTTCATACAGCTTCGCATCGCGCAACAGTCGACCGGTTGCATAATCATTNGTATAACCATTGCCGCCCAGCGCTTGAATAGCGTGCAAGGCCATTTGTGTTGCCTTCTCAGCTGTATAGAGTATTACCGCAGCCGCATCTTTCCTCGATTCTTGACCCATGTCGCAGGCTCTTGCTACTGCATAGAGATAGGCACGCGAAGCATTCAGCTCAGCATACATATCCGCTATTTTTCCCTGCATTAACTGAAACTCCCCGATCGGTTTCCCAAACTGTTGACGCTCATGTATGTAAGGCAACACAGCATCCAAACAAGCNTGCATAATACCAACGGGACCGCCAGAGAGAACGGTTCGCTCGAGATCCAGCCCAGACATAAGAACGGCTACGCCGCGCCCTTCTCCGCCGAGAATATTTTCAGCAGGGACCTCACAGTCTTCGAAAGCAAGTTCACAAGTATTCGAGCCTCGCATACCCAGCTTATCTAATTTCTGGTGGCGCGAAAATCCTTTGTAATCGCGCTCAACAATAAATGCAGTAATTCCTCTGGNTNCAGCCTTGGTNTCGGTTTTTGCATANATCACATAGGTGTCGGCGTCAGGGCCATTGGTAATCCACATCTTANTTCCGTTGAGNAGGTAATGATCTCCCCGNGCTTCTGCCTTNAGTTTCATACTTACCACGTCGCTGCCAGCATTTGGCTCNCTCATGGCNAGAGCTCCAATATGCTCACCAGAACATAATTTGGGCAAATAGGCCCTCCTTTGCTTCGCATTACCGTTCCTATAAATCTGATTAACACATAGATTCGAGTGGGCCCCGAACGACAAACCCACCGAAGCAGACGCCCGCGAAATCTCCTCCATAGCTACACTATGAGCAAGATAACCCATATTTGAGCCGCCATATTCTTCGCTCACTGTGATACCCAGCAAGCCCAAATCTCCAAATTTACGCCATAAATCCATTGGAAATTCATTACTGCTATCGATCTCAGCTGCTCGTGGAACGATCTCGTCGCTACAAAATCTAAAAACAATCTCGCGGAGCATATCTATATCTCCACCGAGATTAAAATTTAATGTGGGGTAGCTAGTATTCATAAACTCTCTATGCCTCCGGAAATATGCCTTTCTATCAAATTAATTTGTTCCAAAGATCTCAAGTAAAAATGAGGGACGAGTCGAAAACCTGATTGAAACGAAAATACGCTTAGCGATAGAATACACGAAAAATAAAATTTGTTAAAAACAAGGAACTTTCATTTGCCCTCAATAACAATCTTTTTAAGGTCAATAGAGTCCAAAAGTAAAACAAACAAACAGGTTTTTTTATGTCCCAGATGGCCGCAACTGAAATATTAAAATCAGAATCTGAGTATTCAATGTTACCCGTGTACCAAGGTCCTTCCGCACTGCTGGACGCACTGAAAAGTTTGCGCGAAGAAATAGTCAACATGTCAAGTCAAATGGAACATGCCAAGGCAATGGAAAAATCCGTTTTTCAAAAAATTGTCGACACAGGTTTATTGCGGGCATTACATCCGAAAAACTTGGGTGGTGCAGANTATTCTGCACCCGAGATGCTTCCGCTTATTGAAGAGATTGCAAAGGCCGATGGTTCCACCGCTTGGTCCTTCATGGTTGCGGCCGAGATGCCAGCAATCTTTCAGCGGTTTTCTAACCACGTGCAATCGAAAGTATTTAAAGAGAATTGTGACGTCCTTGCGCGAGCGCCGCTTACGCCGAAGCCCGGCACAGAAAAAGTAGATGGCGGTTATTTAGTCAACGGAACTTGGCCTCTAGCTAGCGGCTCTTACGAAGCAGACTGGTTTATTGTTGCCGGGTTCGTGACCGATAAACGGGAAGTTAGTAACACCGGACAAAACTCTCAACCCGAGTTGAGAATCTTTCTGATCCCTGGAGAAAAGGTTAAAAAGCTTGATAACTGGTCTTCAATCGGGTTGAGAGCAACTGAAAGTCATGATGTAAAAGTCGAGAATGTCTTTGTACCGGAGGCATATAGTGCCGTTTTTACAGCGAACTCACCAAATGCAGAAGAGGAAACGGCTCCAGACATTGGTCGCGTTTCCTTCTATACATCAATGGGGCCTCTGCATCTGGGCGTCATCCTAGGAATAACCAGGGCAATGCTAGACGAGTTGCTCGAACTCGGGCAGACCAAGCGGCCCTTTTTAGATCCCTCTATCGTTTACAAAGATCATTCTGACTTCCAAAGAAAAATAGGCTCCATGGAAATTCGTCTAGCTGCAGCCAGAAATTTCGCAATTAATGAAAGCGATCAAATTTGGGCGGCTGGCGGAAAGGCATCCGCAATGGAACGAACCCGATATAGAGCAGCAACTGCCTACGTTCATGATGAGTGCTCTAAGATCGGTTCGGAAATATTCCGCCTTGGTGGCACAGGAGTGCTATACACCGACTCAACACTTCAACGAAGATTTCGTGATCTCACAACCGCTTGTCAACACATCATGGGAAACCAAGAAATCGGAGTTTCATATGGTGCACTTGCGCTTGGCGCGGATCTCGCTGGCGCAGAGGCACTTTGAAACTCTAAAGTCAATACATAGCAAGATAACCCCCTCCCATATGATGAACTTTTTTGGTTTTGCAAGGGGACGTGACACTGCCCAATAAGAATGGACAAGGCAAAACGCATCGAAAAGGGGGGCACCTTTTTAGTCCCAAAAGGATTTTTGGGCACTTGGCTTATGTCGAAGCATTATCGCGAAATGATTGTCGTTGAAACTAAACAATGGCTGGGGTACGAAGGCTATTACTAGGGAGCATTTATCAAAAAAGCGCCTCCATTCTAAAAGAAAACAAACATCCTTGCCATCTTGATCAATTAACCGTTGCTTCCCTTTCCACCCCTTGGGCCTCTGACCAATCGAAAACATTCAGCTCTATGAATGCAAATGCTAAAATCCATAGAAAAGCATCCCAGAAGTCAAGAAAAACACCACTAATTCCCCAAAAAACAGCGCAGCCAAGTAAAACCGAATAGAGCGTACCCTTGACTAGATTCATTGCCATTACAATTGGCTCAGCTGAATCACCTCTTGATTTCATCCAAATATCTGCATCCAGAATTAAAACAATCAAAACCCAAGTGCTTGCATTAACCACGTCAGTCAGCGCTAGATCTTGTGANAGCGATAAAGTACCAATATCGGTTATCCGATTTGTTTCAGGATCAAGGTATAGAGGTTCACCGCTAACCAAGCTTGTGCAGTTTTCAGTATCAATCGAGGAAAACAAATCGAGACTATTCATAAATANTAGGTCGTCATCCAAATGGGTGCATAGGTCCAGAATCCCTGATAGTTCAAAAGTATGCATACCTGAAAACCTGACGATGTAACCGTAGAGAGCATAAATTATAAATCCATAACATAGCGCCTTGATCCCGCTCATAAACCATTTTATACCGGGTTCTTTCAAAACTGTTCGGGAGAAAAACGAGGTNTCAAGATCAAACAAAAATAAAAGGATGATCCAAGCAAAGGTATCAATAGTGACAGCATAAGCCTCAACGACCTGCAACCAAGGTAGCCCGTCACTGAAAACTAGCTGAGATGCTGCGAAGTCTTGAAGAAAATACTGAACAGCGTTAAGCCCAAGGAGGGCAAATATACTGTACTTGAAAATCTTAAACCAGGACGATGGATTGATTCCAACCGACACTTTAGTTTTCATACCTCTAATGCCCCATGGGATATCGCATGAATNGTGTCATCAAGAGATTTCTTAGCTTTGTCAATTAACTCATCAATCTCTGCAGTATTTATGACTAAGGGCGGTGATATCAGCATAGTGTCGCCAGTGGCTCGCATCACGAGTCCATTGGCTGTACAGAAATCTCTGCACAACGAGCCTGCCTTGCCGCCCTTGGCCACTCGCGTTCGTGCCTTTTTATCTGCTACCAACTCAAGTGCGCCTATTAAACCGAGACCCCTGACCTCACCGACCAATGGATGATCTGATAACTCACGCCAACGCGACTGGAGGTATGGCCCCGTCTCTTGTGCCACTTTTTCTACTAAGTTTTCTCGCTCAATAATTTCTAGGTTTTTAATAGCAACTGCTGCTGCTGCAGGGTGACCAGAATAGGTATAGCCATGATTAATTTCTCCGCCTAATTCCTTCAAAACTCCCGCCACCCGGTCACTTACGATAACTGCGCCTATTGGCAAATACCCTGAAGATAGCGCCTTAGCCACGGACATAAAATCAGGTTCAATCCCAAATGTTTGCGAACCGAACCAATTACCAGTGCGGCCAAAACCACATATCACCTCATCAGCCACCAACAAGATATCGTATTTCTTACAGATTCTTTGTATCTCGGGCCAATAGCTATCTGGAGGAATGATCACACCACCCGCCCCTTGAATCGGTTCTGCAATGAAAGCGGCAACCTTACCTGTCCCGACCTCGAGGATTTTTTCCTCCAATTGTTGTGCTCGCTGTTTGCCGAATTCTTCCAAAGACAAATCACCACCCTCATCAAACCAATAAGGTTGATCAATGTGTGCAATGCCTGGAATAGGGAGGCCGCCCTGCTTGTGCATGTATGCCATTCCTCCCAAACTCGCCCCTGCGACAGTGGAGCCGTGGTAAGCGTTTTTACGACTAATAATTACCGACTTCTCTGATTGCCCTTGGACCGACCAAAAGTGGCGAACCAATCTCAGAACCGTATCGTTCGATTCCGAACCAGAGCCTGTAAAAAAGATATTATTGAGATGAGGGGGAGCTAAATCTGCCAATTTCTCTGCGAGCTTAATTGCCGGGGGTGTTGTGCACTGAAAGAAGCTATTGTAGTAGGGCAGTTCCATCATTTGTTGATATGCCGCATCGGCAAGCTCTTTGCGACCGTAACCAACCGCAACGCACCATAATCCAGCCATTCCATCAAGAATCTTGTTACCTTCGTTATCCCAAAGATAAACGCCATTAGCCTTGCTAATAATGCGCGTGCCACGCTTATTGAGAGCGCCTTGATCAGTGAACGGATGAAAGTGGTGTTCTCGATCGAGACGTTGAAGTTGACTTGTGTCGGACATGGCAAATATCTCCTAGAGGGGCGACATATTAAAAAGAAAATCGGTCATTACCAATTTGATATGACTAAATGTAACAGCAGCAACCCATCTTGATCAAACATTGAGAAGTAAGTACTCACGTTCCCAAGGACTAATTAACCTATTTGATTGAGGAAAGATTGCTGAGGAGAGTCGGGGTATGATGCCCATGGCGTTGTTGAACTCCTCATATTCAAAACCTTTCACAGCAATAAATGCATCGACAAAAGTATCTCCGAAGACCTCGCGAAGCTCCTGAGACTCGCTCAGGAGTCGCATTGCTTGCTCAAGTGATCTGGGCAAACTCATCTCTTCATCATAAGAACTTCCGCTAAAAGGCGCTGCGGGCTCTATCGCCATTTTCATTCCCAGATAACCACAAGTCAACGTTGCCGCCATGACGAGATATGGATTAGAGTCCACTCCGGCAAATCGATTCTCCACCCTTTTAGATTCCGCTGAGCCATCTGGCACTCGAATGCCCACGGTACGATTATCATAACCCCAGTCGACATTAATTGGGGCCGCGGAACCCTTCCTAAAACGGCGATATGAGTTTGCGTTAGGCGCATAAAATGCCATTACTGCATTTGTGAATTTTTGTAATCCGCCAATGTAATGACGAAAAAGCTTATTCTCATGTCCTTGTTCGTCAACAAAAATATTTTTACCATCTTCGCTGCCAATAATACTTTGATGGACATGAATGGAACTCCCGGGTTGCAGCTCCATAGGTTTGGCCATAAACGTAGCGAAAATACCGTGTTTCATCGCCGTTTCTTGCAACATTCTCTTGAATGAAAACACCTGATCTGTCAGATTTAGAGCGTCACCATGAAGAAAATTTACCTCCATCTGAGCTGCACCCGATTCGTCAACTATTGAATCCGCGTCAAGTCCCATCGACGCACAATAAAGAAACACCTCTTCAACCAGAGAGTCAAACTCCTTGATTGCTTCAATTGTGTAAGACTTACGCATCTTTTCCGCACGACCAGAGCGTCCAGTAGCCGGTTGGAGTTTAGATCGCGAATCAAAGCATTGGTGAATCAAATAAAACTCTATCTCTGGAGCAACTACCGGTCGCCAGCCCTCGTTTTCAAAAAGTTCTATCACTCGCTTGAGCACGCCCCGACTTGACAACGGATGCAGCTTTCCTTCGCGAGTATAGCAATCANGAATAACTTGGGCGGTGGGTTTCTTNGCCCAAGGAACAGGGGATATGGCANTGGGATCAGGCGTTAAAANCATGTCGCTGTCCGCAACACCCANGATATCCTCAAANTCTTCGGGATACCCACCAGTGACCGATTGCAACAATACCGCCTCAGGTAGTCTTATATCTTCCNTGATTAACTTNTCTGCATGCACCAGCTTACCAAAGGCATTACCATTAATCCCTGGGACCAAACATTCGATATCTTCGATATTGTGTTGTTTTATCCACTCACTAATAGCGCCCATGACCACCCTCTCAGTATCGAGTTGAGCTATTTCCCATTACTCCAATCAAAGAAAAAATCATTCTTGTCGAGCTAAGCATGCATGTTTAAACAAATTAAAGATGCCCTGATAAAATTGGTTTCTTGTAACCTCCCATTCCGGATGCCACTGAACGCCCAAAACAAAACGATCGCTTCTGCTTAAGCGGAATGCTTCTATCAAACCATCAGTGGCTCGCGCCTCAACCGTTAAANCTTCTGCAAGTCTCGATACACCTTGCTGATGGAGACTATTGACTGCCTGCATGCCAGAGTCACTAATTGGCCTTAAGATACTATCACTTTCTAATACCACTTTATGTNCAGGGCCATATTGCCTAGCCAGAGGCTGAGCCGGATTTTCACGATGATCCATCATGGCGGGCAAAGCTTGGACTTTCTGGTGAAGGCTGCCACCCAAGGCCACATTGATCTCTTGGAAACCGCGACAGATACCGAAAACCGGAATGTCCATGTCGAGCGCCATATCAATCAGTANAAAAGCACTGGAATCTCTCGCCCGATCATGAAACGGTTCCGTGGAAAGTTGGGCTCCGTAATGACGCGGCTCGATGTTACTATGAGCACCTGTTAGCAGAAGGCCCTCTAAACCACTTAGATATGAGTTGAGAATTTTTCGTTCAGCCCATGCCGGGATAAGNACTGGCAATGCCTGCATCCCCTCGGAGATNGCTCGCAAATACTTGTCTCCGAGAGAATGGTATTTATGCGGCCCGACCATTTTACTGTCTGCCAAAACACCAATTCTTAGTGGCCTCTTATCAATCACATGCNGCACCTTATNTAAAATCTGCGAAGGTTAATTTAATCCTTTTAGAAAGGACGNCTGATAGCTTTGGTTTCAAGAAAGTCCTCAAAACCAAACTCGCCCCACTCGCGACCATTACCNGATTGTTTATAGCCTCCAAAGGGGGAAGTGTAGACATGGGGAGCACCATTAACACGCACCATACCGGCTCGAAGTCGACGCGTGACTCGATCTATTCTTTCTTCATCATGAGTTTGAACGTACGCGGCTAGTCCATAGGATGTGTCATTAGCCACATCAATCGCCTCATCCTCGGTATCAAAAGGGATCAGTACCAAGACAGGTCCAAAGATTTCCTCCCGNGCTATGGTCATCTGATTATTTACATCGCCAAATATTGTTGGTTTGACAAAATAACCTTGTTCGAGTCCCTCCGGCCTNCCNGCACCCCCAGCAACNAGTCGTGCGCCTTCTTTAATNCCTNCTTGAATCAGGCGTTGAACTTTATCAAAGTGAACACGGCTCACCAAAGGACCAATGTGATTACCACGCTCATGCGATTTTGAGACCCCAACAGAATTAGCTGCTTTTTTAGCATAATCCAGTGCCTCTTGGTAACTATCAGATGGTACCAACATTCTTGTAGGTGCATTGCATGACTGACCTACGTTTTCCATGCAAGCTAGTACTCCATTAGTCACCGCTTTCTCGAGATCTACATCACCAAAAATGATATTAGGTGACTTTCCTCCCAACTCCAAAGTCACTCGTTTTATATTTTTAGCTGCGGCGGCTGAAACGGCGACACCTGCGCGTGTCGATCCTGTGAACGAAACCATATCGATATCATTGTGATTAGAAATTGCCGTTCCAACACCCAGTCCATCACCATGAACCATGTTATATACGCCGGCCGGTATGCCAGCTTCATGAACCATTTGACTGAATACTTGGGCCGAAAGAGGTGCAATCTCGCTCGGTTTTAAGACCATGGTACAGCCCGTAGCCAAGGCTGGTGCCACCTTGCAAGCTATCTGGTTGATGGGCCAATTCCAAGGAGTTATAAAGCCACAAACCCCAATGGGCTCTTTGACTATTTCCGCATTGCTTTTCTTGGACCGAAACTCATATGTTTTTAATGCCTTGAGAGTGGCAGCTATATGCCCGCGCCCACAATCAGCTTGATCCTCCATTGCGAAATCAATTGGAGCTCCCATCTCGATGCTTATTGCCTCAGCCATCTCGTCATAACGGCTTTTGTANGCCTCCAACAACTTCTCTAATAAAGAGACCCTTTCCTCAACNGGAGAGAGGCCATATACATCAAAGGCTGTCCGCGCGGCATTTACAGCNAGGTCAACATCTTCACTGGATCCAAGACTGACCAANCCCACATTCTCCTCAGTCGATGGATTTTCAATAGGGTAATCATCGGCTTTGATTGGATTCACCCATGTACCATCGATATAAAAAGATCGACAATCTCTCATGACTTACTCCGTTTATAGGGANTTAGGGTTCATGTTAACTCAAAAGGTGCTTCGATAATTGCAAAATTAGTTTTTAGGTTTTTAATATCTAATTCGAGAGGAAAATTAAGGAATTTTTTATCTTAAATTCCCGATGCCTACAACAATTTTTCAGTCATTATAAATACCAACCATGGATGCCTGCTCTGATGATTGATAATTCACGAACTCCTATTTTGAACCCATTCCAGCGAAGTTGGATATTAATTACTCGTTGTGATACCAGATTTTTTCTCGTGGAAAGCGTTGCCAAATTATCCAAATCAGGAACCCAAGCACAGACAACATGAATATACCAATCAAGTCCATTACCTGTCCTAGATCGCCGCCACGATACTCGACTTGATTTTTTATGGCACCTCCGAGCCCCACTGCAAGTCCAATACAAAGACTTCCCATCACCCCTGATGCCCCCGCAGTTGCGCCCTCGTTACCAGCTTCTGTAGCCAACATAGCCGAGGTTGCGAGCGTGTTGTAGGTTAAACCCATAGCAAAACCCATAAGGGCCCAAGCGAGATAGATGAATTCGAGTGAAATCAAATGGAACACAATAAGTGCCATCAACAAAAATGCTATCAGAAAAACTAGAGCTCCACTAATTAACGACTGGCGATGGCTGAAATATTTATCCAAGGTTGACTGCAAGAAAGAAGCCAAAACCCATGTAAATGCTGCGCAGGTGAAAACTAATCCAGTTGCAGTGATGCCCATTCTTCTATTTTCAATTAAATAGAGCGGGGTATATGATTCGACCCCATAAAATACAAAAAACAATCCCCCCAGCAAAATAATGCTCAGCGCGAGCGGCGTTCGCAATTTCCACCATTCAAGAGGCAAAACGAGACTCAAGGGCCTCCACATAAATAAAATGATCGGAACCAAAAAAAACCATGAGAGATTCAAAGGAGTCGAAGTCAAGGCAACCACTAGAACACAGCAAATTCCAATGCGAAGTGCGGTCCACAGACCAGAATAGTCACGACTGGTTGGAGCTAATCGAAGCATCTTCAGAGGTTTCAGTAAAAACAGCGCTATAACCAACAACAGAGGCAACTGCAGCCAGAACAGTCCCCGCCAACTCCAATGCTCTACCAACAAACCTCCGAGAGCTGGTGCCAGCAATGAAGGCAACAGCCATGCGCTATCGAGCCAAGCCACCATGCGCGATTTCAGGTCTATCGGACACAACCGATTAGTGACCGCATATGCCAACGTAAATACAATGCCACCGCCTATGCCTTGCAGAACTCTGGCTATAATAAACATCATCATGGTGTCCGCAATAATGGCAAGTATAAGTCCTGCGAAAAAGCATGTAACTGCAATTTGAAACACTCCATAAGGACCGTGCCGATCTATCCAATCTCCACTCCAGGCTGTTGACACCATAGCTGCCAAAACATATGAAGAAAGAGTAAGACCGTACAAAACGCCGCCCCCCAATTCTGAGCTTATGACTGGAAGAGCGATCACCAATGCCATTTCATCAAAGGCATGCAGAGAAACAGCCAAGATCAGGCCAATTTGTAGAAGTCGGTTCACTTTTTTTCTCTTTAGAACAATCTATCGCTCTAACTACCGCATTTTTCCTGAAGTGCCGGATCAGCAATCCAGGAATGATTGAGAGTTAATAACGTATGATAATTATTCTAAGGTATCCAGCACGCGCTTAACTGCGCCAAACATACTGCGAATATCCTCGGGCTTTGCGTTCAAGAATGGGCAGAATTGCAGAATATCCATTGTATTTCGTATCACTAGATTTTCATCCCAAAATAAGCGCTTGTGGACCTCAAGTCCTCTAGTTCCCGGAGCATTATCGCGAGGTTCTAATTCAACAGCGGCCATTAAGCCGAAGTTACGAACATCGATTACCCGAGGATGATCATCAAATTGGTGGGCTTCATCAGCGAACATTTCTTCAAGCTCTCTAGCTTGTTGGAAACTACCCTCTTCTTCGTATACCTCTAGTGCCGCTATTCCAGCAGCGGCTGCAACAGGATGGCCTGAGTATGTGTAACCATGAAAAAGTTCTGGCATCTGCTCGGGACCAGTCATAAAGGTATTATAGATTTCATCTTTGATAAGAACTGCGCCCATGGGGATAACACCATTTGTGAGCCCCTTCGCACAAGTGATAATGTCGGGTATGACGTCGAATCTTTCTGCCGCGAACGATGCACCTACTCGACCAAAGCCCGTGATGACCTCATCAAAAATCAACAGAATTCCATGCTTAGTGCAAATCTCTCTAAGTCGCTCGAGGTAACCTAGCGGCGGCGGAAGAATCCCTGTTGCACCTGCCACCGGTTCCACTATTACAGCCGCAATACTATTCTCATCTTGAGGTGCAATTAATACCTCTAACTCCTCAGCCAAATGCCCTCCCCACTCAGGTTGGCCTCGACTATACGCGGCCTCTGATAGATTGTGAGTATGAGATATATGATCGACTCCATTGATTAGGTTTGAGGTAAACATTTTCCGATTAGGGGGTATCCCGCCAACCGATATGCCTCCGAAGTTAACGCCATGATAGCCTCTGTGCCGGCCTATCAAACGGGTCCGATTTTCATGACCTTGCAATCGTTGGTAGGCAAGTGCAATCTTAAGCGCCGTATCAACGGACTCTGATCCCGAGTTGGTAAAAAAGCAATGACCAAAGCCCTTCGGCGTGAAGTTGGTGAGTTTTTCAGCTAACTGGAAAGCTTTGTCATTACCNAATTGNAAGGTAAGACACAAATCCAGATGAGCGACTTGCTNCTGCACAGCATCNACAATCTTGGGGTGACAATGCCCCAAACCAGAAGTCCATAAACCTGAAAAACCGTCATAGAGTTTTCGACCATCACTGCTTATGTAATGATGGCCGTCTGCCGATACAACCATTCGAGGATTTTTCTTGTAGTCTCGATTGCCAGTAAATGGCATCCAGTATGCATCTATAGCAGATGTATTCTTCATAGCTTTCTCCAACNTTTTCAATTAAAACCCAGTGACTCCACTTGGCATAGCCGGGAAATCACCNACCANTTGNGCACCATTCTCAACCTTNTGTATNGCGCNTTCCATTATNTCTAGGGCCTGCGATAGGTTCTGTTTGTCCATATTCAANGCCGGATACATTCGAACCGTNGGTTCCGTATCACATATGGCCCAAACACCATTTACTAACATTTCATTCCTGACTGTCCGCGCGACCCAACTATCCTCATAGCCCTCACCCAAGGTATATGGCTCAGGATGAGAGAACGAGACCCCCATTAACAGCCCGAGACAACGAACCTCTTTCACAATAGCGTANCGCTCNGTCCAAGATGCCATGCGATCGGCTGCAANATCAGCCANTTCGGCTGCNTTGCTAACAATTCCATCTCGTTGATATATTTCCAATGTCTTTAATCCTGCGGCGCAGCCTCCGGGCGTTCCAGCAAAGGTACTTCCGCTTGATGCGCGAGGATTGTCTCCGAGTATTTCATCGCGCGTCGCCACACCGGCACACGCTTCAATNCCTCCCGACAGGTTTTTCCCTACGACAATCATATCGGGCAATACCGAGTAGTGGTCAATACCCCACATGCTGCCAGTCCGCCCCAAACCGGTAAGAACCTCATCGGCAATCATCAACCAATCAAACTTGTCACAAATTCTTCGGATACCTGNTAGAAATCCTTTAGATGGAATCCAATTGCCTCCTTCTGCGAGGCCGGGTTCAATTATCACGGCCGCCACGTTGTCTGCCGGTGCAATGAAACTCGGTATATGCGTTTCCAAATACCACAAACAATAATCCACATATTGATCAGGTGACATATCAGCGGGGATATTCTCGGAGTATGGGAACGGTGCTTTTAAAACTCCTCCGGCCCAGGGTTCCATATACAGGTTATTTTCGCTGCCGTAACCACTCANCATTTTTGTGCCAAGCGACTCCCCATGGAAAGCCGAGGTGAAACTGATAATGTAACGTCGTTGCGTATGACATAGTGCCAAATGTATGGCTGCTTCGACCGCTTCTGTGCCAGACACCTCAAAACTAAATCGAGGNAAATGTCTCCCAGGCATAATTTCTGCTAATTGCTCAGCCAATTCGAATCGAAGTGGATGCTCCCAATGATAACCNTATCGGATATGCGCCTTATGCACTGCTTCTACCACCTCAGGATGACAATTCCCAAGCGGATTAGTCGCCCAGCCATTTTGAAGATCNATATACCGATTTCCGTCAAGATCCCAAACNAAATCGCCCTGNGCCTTGTCAATAATAATCTGAGCTGGNGCCTTGAACCCTCTGGCGAGAGATTTTTGAGCACTNTNCNTGTATCGTGAACCGTGACGAAAAAAGTCTTGCCCTGATTCGAGACGGGATTTTGTCAGTGGTCCTGGTAGGTCGTACGTCACACNTAACCTCCTGTTAAGGAATTTATCCTTTTTGCAAGTACTTGCCAACAGTTCTNGGAACGTTCATTATACAGTCATTTAGGAATTTAAACAGTCATTTAGCGGCAGNANGATCAAAACGNCAAAGNCTGCCTNACGAGGGAAAAGTAGAATGTCGACCACTAATCCTGCAATCCACCAAGAAAGACGCAAATTATTGATTGACGCCACAATAACCGCGGTTGCCGANTATGGCCTGGCAAAAGTAACGTTGGCAAAAATAAGTTCAATCGCCGGACTNACAGCAGGCACTGTAAACTTCCATTTTGAAAGCAAAGAGGCTTTACTTTTAGACACACTCCGCTTTGTTTCGGAGGAGTTTGATCGTAGGGTGGCAGATGCAATGAAAAGGGCTGGCACGGATCCATCAAAGCGACTAGCCGCGATCATTGACGCCTCTTTAGACCCTGAGATAACCGAGCATCGGAAAATGGCGGTTTGGCATGCTTTTGACTCGGAAAGCATNGGCCGGCAAGACTATCAGCGGATNCGCGGATCACTCGACAATCAAAATTTTAAACTCATNNTAAACCTATGTGAGCAAATCATCCGAAGAGCNGACAAACAATCGGAGATTGATGCCCGNGCCATCGCAAATGCCATCTCAGGAATCACGGAAGAAGTTTGGAAGGAAATTCTCTATGCGGGGGAAGATTATGATCGCAATGACGCTAGGTATGTATGTTTGTGTTTTTTGGCAAGCATATTTCCTTGGTGCTATGAGATGCCTGGGAAAGTGGATAAAAATTGTGACTTAGTGACTCCCGTTACGAAGATTACACTTGCCACTTCAAAAGACATTGACGAGGTGGCTAGGTTATTTGATCTTTACCGACAATTCTATGAACAGGATCCTGATTTGACCCTAGCACAGCGTTATATAGGCGAGCAAATCGCAAACGGAAGTTCCGTTATATTTGTCGCTTGGGGCGGAGAAGGGGAAGACCATCATGCGGTGGGATTCACGCAACTCTATAGTACCTTTTGTAGCGTNGAGGCAAGCCCAATCTGGATTCTTTATGATCTTTATGTTGAAGAAGANACAAGAGGTAAAGGAATAGGTAAGTCTCTTATGCAGCAGGCTCACAAAATGGCCGCGAAAAGCGGAGCGTCGCGCATAGATCTCGAGACAGCTTTCGATAATATCAACGCTCAAGCGCTATATGAGTCACTCGGTTACGAAAAGGACAATGAATTCTACAAGTATTCCCTCGAACTATAGGCTCTTAGGCTAAACAGAACCCATTAAATAGATCAATTCGAGCCCTACAGTTGCCGCAGCCAAGGCAGTAATCTCTGCATGATCATAGGCGGGTGCAACCTCTACAACGTCCGCACCGACGACGTTCAATCCTTTCAAACTGCGAATAATTTTCATGGCTCTATCAGTGGTAATACCGCCAACAACAGGGGTTCCAGTCCCTGGGGCATGCGCTGGGTCGAGACAATCGATGTCAAACGACAGGTAAATGGGCATATTACCAACACACTGCATGACTGCTGACTGAATTTCGCCTATTGTCATATCATTGAGTTGATCAGCAAGGATGACCTTGAATTCATGGCAGTCACGGTCATAAGCCGTTCTGATCCCTAATTGAATAGAGCGTTCTGGCTTGACAAGATTTTCTTTTGGCGCCGTGTAAAACATACCTCCATGATCGTATTTGTCGCTTTCCTCATAAGTATCAGTATGCGCGTCAAACTGGATAAGAGCTAAGGTACCACGATGCCTGTTAACTGCCCTCAAAAGAGGTAATGTAATGAAATGATCGCCTCCAATACACAGCGTTTTTTTACCTGCGGCATGAACACTCCCAACGTTATCAATTACTCGATCAACCATGTCTTCAGATTGGCCAGGAGGAAACTCCAAATCACCAAAGTCTATGACCTTCAATCTTTCAAAAGCACTAAAACCCCAAGGATGACGCTTCTCTCTCATCTCCCATCGCAAATTGGCGGAGGCAAGTCGCACGGCCTGGGGACCGTGACGAGTGCCGGCACGCCCTGTGGTGCCTAGGTCATAAGGAATTCCCATAACGACTAGGTCTGCATTCGCTATCTCTCTGGATACCGGAATACCCATAAAGCCATGCACATTTGAGAACATGGACTGGCTGTTATTTGGATCATCTACCACTATTATCGCTCCTTCAAATTTGAAAAGATTCTTATGGAGAAAGGTTCAGTCTATCCAAACCGCCGCCTCTCGGAGTTCCAAAAGCGTCCGGTGTAACCCAATCCGCAAAGCTGTGACAAGATCATCAATTTGACTTTTTGTTATGATGAGTGGTGGAGAAATTATACAGATATTAATAAAGGGACGTACTAGCAAGCCGAGGTCTTGACAGTGCCTGTCGACCATCTCTCCAATAGCGTAATCTTTTTCTAATAAATCTGCCTCATCTTTGCCGCGGATAGTCATCTCCACGGCAGCCATTAATCCCATACCTCGGACATCACCCACTAGTGGGTTATCTCGCAAGGTTTGAAGTTGTGCTTGAAAGTAAGGGCCTAAGGTTTTTACATTGTCAAGCAGGTCTTCCCTTTCTAATATATCCCAACTAGCCAGTGCGGCCGCACATGCAACGGGATTACCTGACCATGTATAGCCATTCGAGTAGAGACAACCATCCGAATTCTCGCCGCTAATCTTTTCCATGAAGCTATCCGACACGGCATAACCTCCCAGAGGCACGTAGCCGGAGGTGAGCCCTTTTGCGAAAATGACTATATCAGGAATTATCCCAAAAACAGCTTCGGACGCGAACCAGTGGCCTAGTCTGCCGAATCCTGTTACCACCTCATCAGCTATATAGGTGATGCCGTGTTTTTTTATCGTTTCCCAAAATCTGACATGGTAATCAGCGGGCGGGACAATCACCCCACCACTGGCAAGAATCGGTTCCGCGATAAAACACATAATATTCTTGGCCCCGATTTCTTCTATTTTTTCCTCCAACTCCCGAATCAGAAAGTCACAAAATGATTCCTCGGTCTCGAATTGGGGGTGATAATAAAAACATGGCGCCGAGAGAAAATGAACATTCTCCGATATGGTGTCCATCGCAGTCTTATCTCGCTCTTTACCAGTAACCGAAGCTGAAAGATATGTGCTGCCATGATACGCTTTTTCTCGAGTCAGAATATGTTTCCTGTCTGGCTCACCTCTGATGTTTCTTGCCAGCTGACAGAGTCGCAATGCAGAATCCACCGCAGTTGATCCACCAGTAGTAAAAAAGACACGATTTAGGTCTCCGGGTGTTTGACTCGCAATGCGTTCCGCGAGTTCAACTTCTCTCGGATTGACCAACGAAAACGAGGTGGCGTAGCTAAGATTCAATATTTGAGTCGCTACAGCGTCAGCTATCTCCTTTCGCCCATATCCGGATTGCATGCACCACATGCCCGCAGGCCCATCAAGCAGACGATTGCCCTCCGAGTCATAGACATAAACCCCCTCGCCTTTATCGATAATCGAAGACGAATGATCCTGCCCGAGGGACGATAAATCTCCCCAAGGGTGCAATAAATGCCGATTATATTTTTCTCTGTAACGATCGCTTTCCATTTTTAAACCTTTTAAATCACAGCGCCAGTGTCGAGACCCATCGCCCATATAACTGATCAGCCACGCGGTTCAGCTCTGCAACATTTTGTTTAATGTATTTGGCGATAGTATAGTAATCTTGGACACTCCGACTACTCTCGCCCAGGTCCTCCCGCCAATGATCTATCCAATCTCTGAGTAAAGGCTCCGTCACTTCAACGTGGCACTGCATACCAAGTATATTGCTGCCAATAGTGAACGCCTGATTACGACAATGCTGAGAGGAAAATAAAAGTTTTGCGTTTTCTGGCAAAGAAAACGTCTCTTTATGCCAGTGAAACATGATGAAAGGATCAGACATATCCCCTAACCAATCTTTTGCTGCCAAGTCATCTTCTCGAGAACATGCATGCCACCCTATTTCCATGCTTGGATTCAATGTAATTTTTCCGCCGAGCGCTTTGGCTATCATTTGTCCCCCTAGGCAATGTCCCAAAAGAGGAATTCTCTTTGTCGCTGCAAGTTTAATGAGCTCGATCTCTTCATCCAGCCAAGGGAGCCCGTCGTTTACACTCATCATGCCGCCCATAAAAACGAGCCCAGCAAACGTTTCGTCCACGCAGGGGATTCGATCACCTTCAGATGCCCTGATGAGGCGGACATCAATATTTTGCTGCTGGAGATAGTCGACAATATACCCAGGATGCTCATCGTCCATATGCATAAAGATGATTACTTGCCGTTTCATATCAAGCCGTTACAACATATCTAGGACTTTGTAGAACATCATGCCAGCCGCCATGAAAGGTCTGCGGAAAATCTTCCCACCAGGCCAAGGGAGATGCAACATCTTAGTCAGAATGTCCATGCGATAAGTGTTACCATCAATAGCCTCAGCTAGAACCCGACCAGACATATGAGTTGGCGCCACCCCATGGCCCGAGTAGCCAGTAGCATAAAGCACATTACTATCTTTAATACGCCCTACTTGCGGCATGCGACGGATACTAACTCCAATCTTTCCGGACCAAGTATAATCGATACCCACCGATTCCAGGCTGGGGAAGACCTTGGACATATGATTCCTCATGACGCTAGTTACATTAGAGGGTTCAAGACCAGTGTAGTTTGAGAGGCCGCCCATTAATAGCCTCTTGTCCGATGTTAAACGGTAATAGTCAAGTGCCGTCCTCGAGTCGCAGACCGCCACATCACGGGGCATGGTCTGATTAATTTGGTCCTGGGATAGCTTTTCCGTCGCGACAATGCAACTCACGGTAGGCAAAACTCTAGCATCAAGATAAGGCACTAACTCGGTCATATAAGCATTCCCGCAAAGCACCGCAAAACGAGCTTGAACCGAGCCATTTTCCGTCGAAATCAAGGGGTTGTTCGAATATTTTATTGCAGTGACCTTGGACTGCTCAAATATTCTAGCTCCGAGCCCCTCCGCAGCTTTGGCTTCGCCGAGGCATAGATTCAACGGATGCAGGTGCCCCCAATCCTCACGATAATAACCGCCTAGATATAATTCAGAATTTACAAATTGTCTCATCTCCTCTCGATCAAGCAACTGAATGGCCGGCTCGTCAACTGACCAATTTTTATAGGCCTTTAGATGCCGTTTTTTTAAGGCAACTTCGCACCATCCCCATTTTAAATCGCAGTCAATTTGATACCTTTCAATACGCTCCCTTACGATATCAACGCACTCGACACCCATCTGTTCGACTGCATCTACGCCCTCTTTACCTATTGTGTGTCTAAAGCCAGATGGATTGTTACCGAATCCACCAATCAACTGCCCTCCGTTGCGTCCAGAGGCTCCCCAGCCAAGTCGATTGGCCTCTAGTAATATAACCTCATAACCACGCTCGCTAAGCTCTAACGCAGTAGCGACGCCACTAAAACCGCCACCAACAATAACAACATCAGCACTCAAGTTGTCCCGCAGTTCAGGATAATTAGTAGCCCAATTAGCAGACGCTGCGTAGTATGATTGGGTGTGTTCTCTGGTATCAATCGAAGATTTTAGCAACATTGGATGAATACAAACCTCTGGTTATTAGCGCCATCCGTTGTGGATTAATTTGAAATCGCCGTAACATTGCGCCGCATGTCTGACGATTTAGAATCAGGTAAATTAGACCGTTTCAACGCCGTCAGATACCAGCGAACAAATTCAGAACAGAGCGCTTCATATTCGGGATGATAGGGGCCTGGTTCAAAAAAACTTGAGTTGACGCCCTCGCTATTACGCAAAATGATGTATTCATCCTCTAAACTAGTATGGTGCCAGAGCCAACTTACCTGGTCTTTGTCATAATCCACACCTTCCTCGGCGCTAGCATTCACGTACCAAACCAGTTCCATATCAGTTTCGGTTAGACCCCTAGGGGTGAAGCGATAGAGGACGCAGTGATCGGGATAGTTGAGCATGAAAGCGAGTGGGCCCATCTGAAAGTCACCAGCCCCTCCATCATAGCCTCTCATCTTTCCCATCAACGGCGCAACCGGCTCACCATCCTTGCTGCCGGTTTTAAAACCGTCATAGAGCGCATACCTGCTATGATAGGAGCATGCACCAAAGGCAGACGAGTCGTTGTAGTAGGCATAGTAATCATCCGTTATACCCTTCACGCCTGTGATCTCTGCAGCCCTTGCCAACATCGCGTCGTTTATGGGCTTGACCTTATCATCCGGGGCAGCGAGCGTGTGCATCTTTGCATACTGACGATGTGAACTTGAGCAATGGTAGCACTCCAAATAGTTCTCTAAACATAATTTCCAGTTTGCACTAATCCGATATGTTTTGCTCTCGGCCACTTTCGCGTTGTCGAGATCATAAGCCCCCAAAGGCTTTGCAATCCGGTTCAACGGGGCAACGAAATCTGGCGCCTCAGGGTCACAATTTATAAAAATCATACCCTGAAAAACCACATGCTTGACTTTTTTCAGGGGATAATCGGCACAATCAAATCCCTCTAATCGATCCATCTCTCTGGCTCGCTTTAATTCCCCATCCATGCCATATGCCCAGCCATGATAGGGACAAACAAATGCTTTTCGGTTACCGCTTTTATCTTCACACACGCGAGCGCCTCTGTGACGACAAATGTTATGCATTGCTGAGATATCACCACGATCATCTTTGCTAATAATTAAAGAATCCTCGCCGATTTCAAACAGAAAGAAATCGCCGCTCTCTCGCACCTGACTGACGTGTCCAGCATACAGCCAGCTTTTAAAAATTATGTTGTGCAATTCGGCCTCATAAGTAACATGCGATCTGTAGAAATAGCGATCCATTGCGAATCCAGGCTTTCCTAACTGAGTGCTAACCATGTCAAGCATTTTTTCTTTGGTATCCGAAACATCTGTCGCTATGAATTTCATTAGATAAGAACCTTTGAAGTGGTGGTTTAACACATATTTCTTATATCATACAACAAAATTCTAAATGGTTATATAGATCATTAAACGTTCATTTAATGTCTTTACCTCAGAAAGTCTCAAATCGAGCGCAAATACCACTCGTAATCGACATTAGAAACCTTGGCTGCAAACATATCAAACTCGCTTCTTCGCACAGCATTATAGATTCGACAATATTCCGCACCGAGATAATTTGATAACTTATCGCTTGACTCGAAAATATCAATCGCTTTGTCCCATGTCCTAGGCAGGGTAAAGTCATGCTCCATCTCCACTCCCTCTTCAATCATCTGGCCAGGGTCACATTGCTGGGTAATTCCATGATGGATTCCTGCTGCAACAACCGCCATAACCAGATAAGGGTTAGCATCAGCCCCTGCCACCCGGTGCTCTAGTCGGCGGTTCTTATGCCCAGAAACGGGTATTCGCAAAGACACATCACGATGATTATAACCCCAGTTCGGAGCCAACGGAGCATAGTTGCCTGGAATGAGACGTCGATAGGAGTTTGCATTTGGCGCAAAAATCGCCATGGATTCAGGCATAGTAGCAATTAGTCCCCCCACAGCATAGCGCAACGTTTCCGAGATAGCTGGCACCTCAACTGAGGATAAATCAGCAAAAATATTCTCTCCATACTGGTCATAGAGGCTGAAATGGATATGCAAGCCACAACCAGCTATTCCTTCAAATGGTTTTGCCATAAAACTTGCCGCCATCCCATGTTGTCTGGCAACACCCTTTACAATCCTCTTAAGCATAACGGTGTGATCACACGCGATGATCGGATCGCCGACGTGATGAAGATTAATTTCATATTGACCCGGGGAATATTCCGAGTGCACTGTCGTCATTGGCACATCTTGCTCCAGACATGCCGCTCTCACTGATTCAAGGAATTCGTCTTTGTCCCAAAGTTCCTCAGGCATAGCATACTGAATGCCGCTCTGGTCGATACTGGTGCCAGGGACCTTGGCCAGTTTCAGTTTAGGTACAGCACCAGCACCATCTTCTATGAGATAAAATTCCAATTCGGTTGCAACCACAGGAGAAATGCCCATGTCATAAAGCGGTTTGAGGGCGCGTTTAAGGACATTGCGGGGATCAAAAGAAATAGGTCTGCCATCAAGTTCACTAAAGGTAGAAATCACCTGCCCCGTCTCCGACCCCAGCCAAGTGATTGGCGCCAATGTATTTGCAACAGGACTAATATTTCTATCAGGATCACCTTCCAAATTCAAAAAATCCAGATCACCGGTCATCTCCCCAAGAACATTTAGCAGGAGGGTTGTCGCTGGACCATTCACCCCTGTTTCGAAAAAATCTTCAAACTCTTGTCTGGGTATTCGTTTGCAGCGGAAGATCCCATTTATATCCGGAATCAATAATTCAAGTGAAGTCGTTTTTGGATATTGCCGCAAAAACTCTTCTAACTCATTCTTCTCATTCATGCTAGCCCTTACCTCCTGATATCTCTCCAATAGATGCAGTATTTTTTAAAACAACCAAGGCATCAAGACCAAGACATCCGTCTTCTGTAAGTAAGACGGGGTTTATATCAATCTCACCTATTGAACTAGCAAACTCAGCAACGAAAACAGAAAATCGGGCCGCCGTTTCGCAATAAGTTTGCATATTTACTGATGGCCTTCCTCGCAAGCCGGCAAGGAGCGATCGCATAGAGAGACAGTCGAGCGCACGGGCTACCGTATCGGAGTCAAATGGGGGAAACAACGCATATGTATCGTTCAACGCCTCAGCATAAATACCCCCGAAACCCACAACTACAAAAGGACCAAATTGACTGTCATTCATCATACCTAAAATCATTTCCACGCCATAAGCATTGACCATCGGCGAGAGAATGGCCGACATTCCCAGACGCCTACTGAGGATCTTGTAAGCTTCTTTAAGAGCTTCCTCAGAGTCAATGTTTAGAAAACCCCCGCCACATTCGGATTTGTGTTTTATGCCTGGCGTGGCGGTTTTCAGCACCATAGGATATTCGAACATTTTTGCCGCTACGAGCAAGGACTGCTCGTCACTCACCAATTTGCTGGGATTCATTGGTATACCAAAGTCAGTGAGAAGCTGGCCAGCCAATGCTTCATTGACATCGAGCTCTTTGGTAAGCCTCTGACGCCAGTCCAAAACAAGCTCAGACTTTAGTTCAGCTGGTACCGCAATCTTCCGATGATGAAAATCCCTAAATCGCAGAAGACATTTTGTACCCACGAGGAACTGACTCACACCGTCAATGACAGGCAACCCTTTGTGAGTTGAATCTATGGCCAATTGATCACTTCCACTTCCTTGCCTGTTGGCAACAAGAAACACTGGCTTACCTGTCGCTGCTTGGGCTTCATTTAGGTATGCAACGTAATTCGGATACACCAGACTATTGGGACCACGGTCGTGAACCACAGCCCCGAGTGCTGCATACTCATCCTCCATTAATGCTGTAAAACAGGCTGACATTTTCTCGTCAGCTCCCGGACCACCAGCCCAAGCATCAAGTGGATTTACAGCTGGCAACCCCGGATGAAGGTTGGGTTTTAGCTTTCCCTCAGTGACTTTCGACAATTTAGCGATTGGAACTTGATACCGCTCCGCCAAATCGACGAGAAGTTGACGCTCACCTCCCGAGTCATGCAGACAAACAAGCCCTCCCAACTGCATTGGTTTTGGTTGCGCAAACATGATCAAAGCAGTTGCCAACTGATCCATGTCCTCCACCCTTTGCACGCCAAAAGCCTCAAAAACTGCGGAGTAACATTTGTCACTCCCAGTCAAGGCCCCGGAATGCGAGACGGCCAACTCAGCAGCAAAAGAGGAGCGCCCTACTTTAACTACCACAATAGGAATTTTTCTCTCCTCCGCCTTAGCAAGGGCGGCTAAAAATTTTGCAGGCTCACGACTGGTTTCCAGAAAGAGGCCTACAGCAGCTGTTTCAGGCAAATCAAGCGCGTAGTCCAAATAATCTTCCATGGTCACCGAAAACTCATAACCAGTTGAAACAGCCAAGTTGAATTGCAATCGCTGTTCACAATCAACGATACCTTGCATCCCCGCGCCCGACTGACTAATCAGACTCACGTTACCCGGCGCAAAATGATCCCTGGTATCAAACGCCCCAGCCAGCACATGGTCACGGACATTAAAAAAGCCCAGGCAGTTCGGCCCGGCAACAAGCAGACCGGAGTTCTTGATTTTCAATTTCAGTCTGTCTTTGAGAGGAGGTTCGAAATCATCTCTCAATATAAGAGATGAAAATATGGAGCATGCTTTGACGCCAATACTAATGATCTCATCAATCGCATTCTCCAAACGGTGATCGGCGACCGCCAGAATTACGTGCTCCGGAGTGTCAGGCAAACTAGCCAAGGTAGGATAACAGGTCACATCGTTTACGTGTTCGTATGATGGATTTACGAGATAAAGTTTTCCTAGATAACCTCCTCTCGCTAAATTTATTAATATCTCGTTTCCTACGGATCCAATCTTCCGCGAGGCACCCAAAACTGCGATTGATCTTGGCTTGAGTAACGGTTTTAGCCGNTGCTCNGACATTAGAAATTTGGAGCTGGCGTTTGTCTTCTTCGATCAGGCGAAAATATAGCCCCTTTGGTTACCTTGCACTGCGCCATCACACGAGTCCATTTGAGTTCTCGCTCGTAGTATATCTCAGCTACCAATGACTGGCCGNGTCTACCAAACCTGGCATCAACCTGAGCAAAAGCGATGTTTGTCTTTGTTGTGGGGCACCAAGCTGCGGAGGTTATCGTTCCAACCTCTTGATCTCCGTGATAAACGAAAGCATGTTCAGCCGGCTTGTTACCTTCAACATCAAGATAGACAAATGCATAACGAGAACCTTGCGCACGTTCTCTGAGCAGCGCCCTTCTACCATTAAATACCGGTTTATCAAATGAAACCATCCATCCAAGGCCGAGCTCGAAGGGTGATCTTGAACGGCCTGTTCTTATAGTTTCGTCTGCAGGAATAAAATCCACCCCAGCCTGCAGAAAACCAGCCTCAATTCGCAGCATATCTAGCGCACTACTCCCTACAGCCCGGATACCATAGAGTTTCCCAGCATCAAAGAGCGCATCCCAAAAGCTCTCCGCGAGACTCGGTTCCACCCATACTTCATAACCTAGGTCACCCGTAAAACCCGTCCGACTTACCATTACTTGCGAGCCGGAAAACTTAAAACGCGCCATACCAAACGGCTTCAATAATTCTATACCAACAAAACCNAAAGCCTTNAANACCGCGCAAGANGTAGGTCCCTGNACAGCCAAGGCAGCCACNTCGGCAGTTTCCTCTTTGACAGTTACNTCAAATCCCTCAGCAGTCCNCATCAGCCAATCAAGCGCTCTCGTGTAACAGCACAACCGATAATCATCTTCGGAGAGACGGAAGATCGTGCCATCGTCCATCACTTTTCCTTCTCCATCGCACCAGAGGACATAGGACACTCGATCAACCGCGAGCTTTCGTATATCTCTGGTGATTAGTTTATTTATGAAGGCTTCCGAGTCAGGACCCGTTATTCGGTATTTGGTCATTGGCGAGAGATCAAAAACACCAGTGCTGTTGCGAACAGCGAAGTACTCCATATCAACCTCAGTGAAGACCTGTGGCGTGGTATAGCCTTTCCAATCTTCCCAGAGGTTGACTTCACAAGCCGCTGCGCAACGCGTATGAAATGGGGTATGTAACATCATGGACTCATTGTGTGGAATCATGGNAATTTAACCTGTTCGATTTTTCTTTTGCGAGATGATCTCTTTAGCGGTATTCATACCAGCTAGCCCCATAACACCGCCCCCCGGGTGAGTCCCTGCACCACTTAGATAAAGGCCATCAACGGGAGTACAGTATTGGGAGGCTCCTGGGAAAGGCCTCATCATNAGAACCTGATCCAAGCTTATTTCTCCATGNTGCCAGTGTCCNCCATGGATCAAATGACGCTCTTCGATGTCCACTGGTGTTAACAACTCTGCCGAGAGCATTTGATGCTTGAGACCGGGATAGTATTGCGACAGGCAATCTATGAGCAAGTCCTGAAAAGGTTGTTTGCCAGCTTCCCANCCACCTTCAAGTTCATAAGGCGCATATTGCACAATTGCCGACAAAACATGCTTGCCATCNGGAGCCAAACCTGAGTCATGAATACTGGGGATGCTTATATCCATAATGGGTGAAGTTGAGAATTTTCCATATTTGGAGGGATTAAATGCCTTTTCTATGTATTCCATGTTGGGGGCTATCAAGAGTCTGTCACCAAGCCGAGACTCAGCTAGTCCCATAAAGTTTGGCAAGCCGTCCAAAGCGATATGCAACTTGGCCGCATCTCCCTTCATNCGCACGTTCTTCACTCGACGTAATGTGTCAGTCTCTAGATTAGCCAAGCCAACAAATTTCTCAAACGTCGTTTTCGGATCTGCGCTAGAAACAACAATATCGGCTCTTATTTCACNCCCATCTTTGAGAACTACTCCCGTTACCTTGTCAAGGTCGATGCTNATTCGATCGACTGAGGCATTNAGTNCAATATCCACTCCCATTGCTTTTGCAGCTTTGGCCATCGATTGACCGAGTTGGCCCATGCCGCCCCGAACCACCGATACTCCGGGCCTACCATACCCATAGATNTCGCCCATATGCCGATAGAGGTATCCGAAAACGGTATTGGGCGATCTNGGACCCATGTGAGAGCCCAGCACCGAATCAAGACTAATCGCNGCTTTAAGCAGATCATTATCAAAATTTTCTTCCATTACGTCATAGATATTAATCAAACCCAAACGCATCAAGTCACGCATGTCTGTCTTACCGAGCATCTTTATTTTCATACCCAGACCTAATAGCGCCATAACGTCACCAAAGCTNCTATCNACCAAGTTGGGTGGGCGACGCTTGAATGCCTTACTTAAGACGTCACAAAATTTAAGCATCTGCTTGGTAAATGATTTAAACGCCGCCTTGTCTTTGTCGGAGACCCCAGCGCCCTCTAGCCTATCTGAAAAAACAGTCAAATGGTCGCCACTCTCGCAGAGAACTGTGGTGGGAATATTTCGTGCAGANAGCTCGAANCCATGCTGCTCAAGNGACATTTGGGAAACAACGCNATCATTTAACTGGTACAACCATTGAGCACACGAGGAAACTGAAAATTTTTCATAAAACTCAGACGTTGCACAAGCCCCACCGGGCGAATCAAGCGCTTCTAGCACGATAACTTTACGACCCGTTTTGGCAAGTGATGCGGCGCACGCAAGACCATTGTGTCCAGCGCCAATAACGACGACATCATATTCGGATTTAAGCTCAGTCATCATCGTATCCCTCGGGCACAAGAGACGTCCTTTTCAGATCCATAAGTATCTCTCGNGCCGCATTTGCACCAGGAGCTGCCATTACACCTCCTCCGGGGTGTGTCCCAGATCCACACATATACATCCCCTTAACTGGCGGAACTCTGTATTGAGCATAACCAGGAAACGGTCTGTTAAAGAGTAACTGATCAAATGTCAATTCACCCATGAATATATTTCCTTCAGTAAGGCCTACCTCATTTTCAATATCTTGTGGTGACCGAACCTCACAATGAAGAATAAGGTCTTTAAAATTNGGGCTATAACTNGATATCTGGTCTATTACCGTTTTCCCAAAGGCATCTCGATCCTCGCTTGTCCATTCTCGTCCATCTATCATGGGCGGTGCATATTGCACAAAAACAGACATCATATGCTTTCCCGGGGGCGCCATAGTNGGGTCCACTTGGGTTGGAATTAGCATGTCCACNTATGGGTCCTTTGACCAGGTCCCGCTCTTCCAATCATCATAGGCCNNCTCCATTCTNGGAAGTGAATCGATAAAATGTTTNTCNCCNAAACACAGCGGACTATCCTTGGGTAANCCATTGAATGTTGGCAAGCCATCCAACGCAATATTCAACTTGCCTGAGGATCCTCGAATCTTGAAGTTTTTNGCTTTCCTCACCAAGTCTTTGGGCAGGTCGCCCTCATCCATTATTTTCAAAAAGGTTCGCTTTGGATCCAAGTTAGAAACAACAATCCTGGAGTGAATCTCATCACCGTTAGTCAGCGCAACGCCAGCGGCCTTACCATTCTTGACTATTACCTGGGCAACCTCAGCATCACATTGAACTNTGCCACCGAAAGATTTAAACGCGCCAGCCAATGCATTCGAAACGGCCCCCATGCCACCTCGAGCCAAGCCCCATGATCCAATCGACCCATCAACATCTCCCATATAGTGATGCAAGAGAACNTATGCAGTGCCCGGCGAATAGACACCCAGCGCAGTGCCTATAATTCCGCTACCAGCCAAGTGCGCCTTGACGACATCTGATTCAAAATACTCTTCTAGAAAATCNCCAATGCTCATGGTCCAGAATCTCATGGTATCTGCCAAACCAANTTCGCCCATACCACTGAACGCTTTTGCCATGGCAATGAGNTCACGAATATNTCTNGGTTTAAACGAAGTTGGATCCGGCGGAGTTCGCATCAAAAAAGGACGAATGATTCTTGTCTGCTTCATGACGTCTGCTTCGTAGCGATGATATGCATCAGCGTCTCGCTTGGAATGACGCGCTAACTCTCTGTGGTGACGCTCATGATCGGTGTGATTGCCAAAGTAATCGCCATTTTGCATGAAAGTTACGCCGCCACCATAGGGCACCACCTGCAATCCATGGCTTGGGAGCCGCAANTCTCGAATGATTTCGGGGCGCAACAAGCTGCATACGTANGAACAGTTAGTGTACTTCCAATTNGGGTAAAGCTCCCGACTAACCGCGGCACCACCAATGTAGCCGTTGCGCTCAAGNACTANNACCTTAAGCCCTGCTTTTGCNAGNTATGCCGCATTCGTAAGCCCATTGTGTCCCGCTCCGACCACAATCGCATCGTATTTCTCAGTCACTTATTGNAGCTCCAAATGTCTAGTNAAAAGAAGTCGAATTCTAAACCGAATTCACGCGGCAGAATGCCGAAACANNCANCTAGTGTCAAACACANAACCGATGATTATTCCTNGCTAGCCTTCTTCGAGTATACAATAATTTTCTGAATGGGGGTATAGGTGATTAAATGAGTATTTAAATAACAGTTCCGTCCANCAAGCAATGGGTTATACTANCNNCATCTNGCTACTTGTTTTTAGTGACTGNAACAGCTTTTCTTTTTATCATCGCAGTTTCACCGATTACAACTGAATTATCGATCTATAAAAGCTTCCATCTTTGACAATCAGGAGCATTCATGGAAATACAACACAATGAGCAAACCTTGGCTTGGCAGAAGAGAGTGAGAGAGTTTGTTGAAACTGAACTTATACCTTGGGAAATAGAGGCCGAGCTTAACCAGGGCATTATCCCTGAGGATGTTTCACAAAAAATGCAAGCCCATGCGATCGATTTAGGTCTTTCCAGGATGGATGCTCCACGAGAATTTGGAGGGCTGGGCATGAGCATGGTTAATCAGTTGGCAGCCTGGGAAGAGCTGGGGACAGTAACTAACGCACTTTGTTGGTGCTTTCCCGAAGCACAAGAATGGATGTTTGAAGCCTGCGGCAAGAGTGAGCATCAAATAAACAATTATCTTCAACCACTGATGGAGGGGCGTCTGCGAGAGTGTTACGCAATAACTGAGTCTGAATCAGGATCTCATGAAGTGGTGGAAACTGCGGCGATACGTCGTAACGGTGGCTATGAAATCTCTGGCGAAAAATGGTTCGTTACTACCGCCAATCTGGCTGATTTTTTTTTCCTTCAGGCCAAAGTGGACGGCGGCGAAGATGCTTTGTTTTTTATCGATAAAGATTCACCCGGCATTTCAATGATTGAAAACCCGCTATTTTCACATACTTTTCCATCACATCATCCGACATATCAATTTGAGCGCGTCTTTGTGCCAGAGGAAAACCGAATTGGGGAAGAAGGTTCAGGCATGACTTACAGCCGAAATTGGTTTCGACATGAACGTCTGACCATTGCGGCAAGAATGCTGGGTGCAGCGAGAAGAATGATAGAAGAGGCAACAGAGTGGGCGTCGCAACGCAGGATACAGGGAGTGTTTCTAATAGACAAACAGGCAACGCAGTTTGCCTTGGCTGACTGCGTTACTGAGCTTTGGGCCTCGAAGCTCATGGTATATGAAGCGGCAGCAGCGCATGACCGTGGCGATGATGCTAAGGGTCTGCATATTCAGTGCTCAATGGTAAAACTCTATGCCACTGAAATGGCCAATCGAGTGGCTGATCGTTGCCTACAAATATGGGGCGGGCGAGGCTATCGCCGAGACAATGCCGTGGAACGTTTTTATAGGGAAGTAAGAGTTGACAGAATCTGGGAGGGTAGCAGCGAAATCCAGCGAATCGTGATAGCCAAGGCCCTTCAGAAGCGCGGGCTAAAAGGGATGTAATAGTCGATTAGAAGACTCATAAGCCATCATTCATTTTTGAAATCTGTTTGCTTGTGGGAATTCCCTTAAGCCTAAAATAGTTTTTCGAAATTTAAGCAAAAAGTAAGCAAAATCTCAGGATGCTAACCACGGGTTCTCTTTGCTTCGCATCCATAACGGTGGTGCATAAATGATAACCTCAACGTCATCTCCTGCTTTTATCATTCCAGGCACCTCTACCACACCGACTAGGCCTCTGCTAAATTGAGCGGCTTTAGCGAACGCCGTGTCATGGATGGGTCTACCAGAATTGGTATGGCATTTCGCCGCCAGCGCCTTGCCCATATCGAGACAGGGGGGGTTATATTCTTCAACAAGCAATTCCGCACCGGAAGGAAATTTAAAAATGCTTCCTCTTGGTACCAGAGAGAAACTGGGCACACCCTCCAAACACAAATTCGCTCCGATGATTCCCGCACTCAGCACCTCAGAGAGATCCATGTCCTTCGATATTTCTGCCAGTTCCTCCGCAGAAACCGCCGACCAATGACGTTCGTTTCGTCGAATGACACCTTTCCGCTGCTTGTCGCCAGACCCCCAAGCTTTTCTCTCGAATGAGGCATGGCGATCACCGAGAAAACCTTCCATCTCCGCTTGCAAAAAATCGCGCTCTTGTTTGACAAGACTTTCTCCGAGGGCGCCGATAAAAAGTGATTTAACTATACCTTTAACTCTAGTGATCATACTTTCGATTCCTTAAAAACAGTGCTTTAATTAAAAACTCAGCAAGTTTCGAGACCACCTCAGACTGGTTCTTTAACATCCTTTCGCCGTTCCACTACATTCATTTCTATTGCCACGAAACCTACAATCCATACAAATTCATCCCAAGCAAACATGAAATGACCTAAATAAATCCAGTAGCCTATAGCAAACCACAAAAGGGAGTAGAGAAGCACTTTAGCCATGTTCGCACTCTTGATTAGCAAACCTCCAGTAATATCCTTGTCCTGGAGCCAGACAACCACTTCTATGCTCAACAGAATCAGCAACCATGTGATTGATTCGACCAAGTCAACTAACGCTGAACGGCGCTCCAGAGCCAAAGCCATCTCATCCTGAACGATGAGATGGTCTGGTGGATCATTAAAAAAGAATTGCCTTGCAGTTGAAAGTTCGCTGCAATTTCCATCGGTTATTTTTGTGTAAACAAGGTTGTGGGCATATGACAGGTTTTGACCTGCAAGCTGACATAAATCAGTCACACCCTCAATGATTGGTGCCTGACTCAAATCATAGACCGTCATTGCATAAGCATACGGAGTGTGCGCTAGGACCACGTAGCAACATAAACGAATGATAAGAGATATTATCTCGTATGCACGGGAGAGGTCTCGCCCCGCCAAAAGGTACGTCTCCATCTCCAATAATAGCAAGAGGAGCAACCATGCACTTTCATCGATTGTTGTATTATAGGCACTTGCCCACTGCAAAAAAGTGCTGCCAGAATGCAAGGTATGCCCAGCGATAACCCAGTCGTCTCTCACGTAGAATACGAAATTAAACAAAAGAAGTGAGTACACCACCAATTTAATCCAAGTGAGGGGCATAACGGCAGCCAGATTTGCTTTGGTGCTTGCTAAACTCATTTCGTTTTAAGAATGACGTCGTTCATCAGATAAACTAATGCGTCTCTTTTTCTCCAGTTGAACTTATGATCAACTATATACTAAACACCCGATGAAGCCGAAGCCCTGTTTTTTCACCAGGCTTATGCCCGTGTATCTGGGCAATAATCAAACGTGTATCACAGAAAGAAACTATAGTTCCCTATATGCAAGGATCTCGGCGGCGTTTTTTTGGGTTTTATTTAACTGGCTGACGTTTACGTGCACAAAAAAATAGCTTATCCTAGGGAGATAGAAAACATAAGATTGGGTTCGCTGGGATTGCTCAGCGTTGAAAAGTGAAAAGACTGAATTGCGTTTTTTAAGGGGAAAAAAATGAGTAGGTTGGATCAAGTACAAACTGACACTCTGTTCAAGAGGAAGTTAATTGTGACGTCGATTGCGGCGGCTCTCGGGATGACCGGGGCACCATTAGCCATTGGGCAAGAAACCTCCTTAGAGGAAGTCATCGTGACGGCTCGTCAACGGGCTGAATCCTCGCAAGACGTTCCAATGATGATTCAGAGCCTATCGGGCGAGGACGTTCAAAAGCAAGGAATCACTACTCTTGAGGATTTCTCTCGGTTTGTTGGTAGCTTGAATGTTCAGACAACTACGGCGGGCCAGAATACCATCGTCTTCCGCGGAGTAAGCGATGGAGGTGGATTTCTGGTAGATCCAACGGCTGCGATATATCTTGATGAACAAGCCATGTCGATGACATCCATGGCACCCGACATCTACCCAGTAGATATTGCTCGCGTAGAGGCTCTGGCTGGGCCACAGTCAACTCTGTTTGGGGCAACATCACAAACCGGCACGATACGAGTTATCACCAACAAGCCCGACCCATCAGAATTCTCGGGTAATATTGGCTTCGGTTTGAGTAGTGTGAGTGACGGTGATACGGGCCATGATTTTGATGCCACCATCAATATACCTTTAGTCGAAGACAAGGTGGCTCTCAGGATGTCCGCATTTAGCGCAGAAGACGGCGGCTTTATCGATAGCGTNCTAGGAACCACCGTGGTCGATCCTANTTCAGGNTCGGGTGGNCTTTTGACCAANGNNNGAGACGTAGAGGATGATCTNAATACCGTNGAATGGGCTGGAGCAAGAGCNCAAGTGCGGTGGCTGATGTCGGATAACTGGACCACAACNCTGAGNGCAAATTATCAAGACATTGATTCAAAAGGCTTCAATGACATGGATGAAACTGTGGGCGACCTGCANACGCTCAAGTTTTATGATGANTTCNGAACTGACGAATGGTTNCANACAAGCCTNGTGATAGAGGGTGATNTNGGTTTCGCTCAACTNACNGTTGTCGGGTCTTANTANGACAGAGAAACTTTTTATCAGCACGACACCCAAAGCTATGCNGCGTACTTCATGTANGTNATNGGTGCTTACTATGCTACCTATGACTTTGGCACCGATCCCATGGGCGCGCTAACTAACGACCAAAAGAACGAATCAAAAGCTCTGGAGGTGCGTCTTACAGGAAGCGGGGACCGCTTGAGCTGGACTGCAGGCATGTTTTATATGGACTCCGATGAGCATTGGGATTTCACNAGCTTTNTCGACGGGTACGCNTCGTCNACNGCTTTTGCCACTTGGGCTGGATANGCAGCGTACTATGGGTTCACTGTTCCGGAATCAGACACGTGGTGGTTCTCTGCTCAAACTACGAGTCGTGAGGACAAGGCTGTNTTCGGGGAGTTTGATGTAAAGCTCACNGAACAGCTATCTTTNCTTGTTGGCGGGCGATATTACGAAGTGGACAGGGGTATCAATTGGTGGAATGAGAAACCAAGATACAACCCCTATGGAGGGAGCGGNTTNGAAAGAGCTCCACGTTCCATGAAAGACGATGGGTTCTTACCGAAATACGGCCTCCAATATAACTTNAATGATGATGTAATGGTCTATGCCCTATACTCTGAGGGCTACCGTGTTGGAGGAACCAATCGAGGCAGAGGTGTTCCCACGCTTCCTGTTGATTATGAGTCTGACATCATTGAGAACACAGAATTTGGGTTGAAATCAACNTGGATGGACGGAAAGCTGCAGGTTAACACGACCATTTACGATATGACGTGGAAGGACATGCAGTTGGAAGTCACGGACCCCAGTTTTGCCATTGGTGAACCGTGGCAAGCAGTCGTAGCTAACCTTGGCGATGCTGAAGTTAGTGGCTATGACATAGACGTTACCGGTCTTATAAACGAAAATGTGCAATTTGGCTTCAACATTACCAAAATAAGGGACGCTTATGTAATCCCTAATAGCCTGACCTATCCTGACGAACGGTTCGATGGNGGTGTAGCTACACTAGGCTTGACTCCCAAATCAAATCTGCCATTCTTTGCGGACACCTCNTACTCTTTGTACCTCGAATATTCGGGACAGATGTCACTNTTTGGTGGGGGTGATGGCTTTGTGAGGGTTCAACATAGNCATAATGGAGACTCGCTCAANCAACTAGATGANGGNGNCAATGCNCCNCGGCAAACTCAGGGTGATTANAGCGTGACCGANTTGATCNTGGGTTATGAGTTTGGCGACTGGAAAGCACAANTAAGCCTTAACAATATAAGCGATGAACGCGGTNTCTCCTACAAAGATTCCACAGATTTTGATCCCTACTTTGGTAGGAACAGCAATAACGTGATTCGACCAAGAAATTANAGCCTATCNTTCAGGCGCTATTTCTAACGATTACATAAGGAAATCAAGTCTAAAAACGGCACGCNNNGCGTGCCGTTTTTTTTACAACTGCNTTAACATTAACNATATGGCCAAACTTCTAATCCATGAACTGCGTTTCTAATATCCATTGTCAAGTTAACGAGCGCCTTACGCTGCTNTGATTTAATATCATATAGACTGATGGTTGAGGGAGAAGAACCAGCAGCAATCAATCGATCNTTTATCACGCANAAACCTCGGCCAAATGCCTGTCTTGCTATTTTGCTATTATCAACACCGTTGAATTCCAGCTCGTCCAAATCGTAAGTCGGCACTTTNAAAGCCAGCGACTCATCCTCCCTTCCTACGTAACGCATTACGTCGCTTTTGGTATCATTAAATAGCACTCCACCAAGAAAAGGCCGCGCATTATGCACACCCTCTGGCAAGCTACAAAGTGGCGAAATGCTCATATCAGCGGCCAATCGAAGCAAAGCACGAGTGTGCAACCCGCTGAAATANACTCCACTCTGCTCNACATGAACCATGTTGATATGATANTGATTCGAAAATGGCGGCCCACCATCTATTAACGGATCAAATCGNTGNCCCTCCCATTGATCTCCGTTTTTGGAAACATACAAGCCCCAAGTNAAGGCTTTAGTTTTAANATTAAATACTAGGATACTGTCATAGCCGGTCGATGTNAGGAATAAAAGATGATCACGCCGGCTAATCTCATGACAATGTTTTAGGTAGGGATTCTTGAAGGACTCTAGCAAGTTGAAATCNTGNNTGTAACAAAATAATTCGTCACTGGCGGCTATCCAAACCTTATCATCATAGAATTCTATCCCACGCAGCCCCCGATCCCAACCACGACCTGCGAAGTCAATTTCCCCTGTATTCCAATCGATNNGCTGATTTACAACCTGATTATTGAAATCGATCAAGTATACNCCNCCATGACTCTGACCTTTCTCACTNCCTCTTACAACTGAAGTCACGATGAGNGTNGGAAGCGCAGAAGTCATTGGCGCACAATGATCGCAGGATCATTNNTATCTAATAATGGACTCAAGATCTCTNTAAGAGATTCAATGTGGGTATCAAATCTCTTCCATGTATTAATNGANCCCTGATAAATNGGTTGNCTTACTTGNTCTGAACTGGCTGTCCGGACAGCACGTTTAGTCTCATGGAAGTCCACACAAGCGCGCTCGAAGGGAAGGTTNCAGTAATCCAGAATCCGTTTAACTTCGTTTNCAAGATCTGATACNACGTCCTCATATTGNACTCGCAACACTTTTCCGGGCANCANTTTATTCCAATGATCCATNAGTTTATCGTACTCNAGATAAAATTCTCCCANTTCAAACAAGTCATAGGTAAAAGTCTGCCCCTTCGCAAAGTGCTGTTTGAAACATCCTACACAACTGTCAAGNGGGTGCCGGCGGGCNTCTATTATNTTAGCATTGGGTAAAATCGCGTGTAAAAGCCCAACATGAGCAAAATTATTCGGCATTTTATCTGTAAAATAAGGNGCNTNATTCCTGTGCCGNTTTGTTCGATTCAAATATTGTTGACCGAGTTCGGTAACCTCNAAATCGCTCATCTCAAGAATACCGCCCGGAAAAACTCTGCCTTTTTGTTTATTTGATATCATCTGGGAAACAATTCCCAAATCGGGTAACTCGCTAGTACCCTCAACCAGACTGTGGCTGGCAAGTATCTGCTCTATGAGGGTAGAGCCCGATCTCGGAAGGCCCACAATAAAAATCGGAGCAGGGTCTTTGATGCCTGTGTGTGATTCGTTGATACGCTCGAAAAATTCAGCGCTAAAAGTTTCTTTCATCTTTCTATGCGCAACTTCTGTCTGAACTGGATCATATATTATCGACTTTCGATTCTCCTCATTAGCCTGAATATAGTACTCAAAGGCCCGATCATAGTCTCCATTGTCCTCAAAGGCCTTACCCAAGGTGAATGCAAAGTGCACAACGGAAGCACTCGGCAATGATTCTTGCCCAATACGCTTCATCATGTCGTCAATCTCATCAGCGGTAAAACGAAATGTTTTGAGGTTCGACAAGCTAAAGTAAATCTCTCCCAGATTTGGTTTTAGCTTTATTGCTGCTCTGTACGCAGCAATCCCCCCGGTCTGATCTCCGAGGGTCTTTAGGACGTGCCCCAAGCCCACATAAGCGCCCGCCTGCTTGGGATCAATCTCCACCGCGCGCCTATAAGCTTGCGCAGCTTCTTCGGTTCGACCGGCCATCGCTAAAGCAGCGCCATATTGATAGTGAGTGGTCGAATCGTTCGGGTCCATCTGAAGCGCAACTTCCATGGCCTCTGCAGCCTCTTGATCTTTATGCTGCTCTCGTAAAGCGGCTCCCAATTCATGCCATGCAAGAGTAAATCTAGGCGCATACTCAACAACTTTCCTTAAGAGTTTTTCGGCTTCTTTGTATGCGCGCGCGTGAATTGCAATACGCGCCAGCAACAGACCAGCATTAACATCCTTTGGATTATCTGCAAGTACCGCTTTGGCGGCTACTTCTGACTCGCGGTACTTTTCTTCGGCAAAAAGCTTCGTGGCCTTTTCCAAATTTGCTTGCATTGGAGAGAGCTTCGCTGCATGCGCAAGGGCTGCATCGCCCGCCTCGTGTCGCCCTAAGCTTTTGAGTGCCCCTCCCAGCTTAAAAAATGCTCCGGCACTATTTGGCTTTGATTTGATAGCTTCTTGCAGAAAAGGCAGAGCTTCTTCCCACTTTTTGAGGTTCATTAGCACTGTCCCAAGATCTTCCTGGGCGTTGGGATATTCTGGTGCTATTTGAACGACAGTTCGCATGATTTTTTCGCTCCGCTCAAAATCATTCTTGCGCAGCAAAATGGATCCCAGAATCGATAAAAAATTCACCTCTTGAGGGTCCTCAAGCAACTGCTCTCTACAAAGCGACTCCGCTTGTTCAAGATCACCACTTTTCAGGAGCGATATGACGCGTTCAAATATACGCCTTTGATCATTGCCTGCCAAAACTAAGACCGTCCTCCACTGTTATCTTATATTCCCAACCAGGAATGCTTGTATTTTGCCACAAATTGACGAAGCAGTTACATCAAATTCCTTAGCGGATGGGGCTTGCTCTGCAGGTGGATTTTCTGTAGTTTGGCTTAAGGGTACGCAGGTTAAAACATTCTTATATATTTGGGTAACAACAATTAATTAAACTATCTCGGTTACAGCGATTAATGAAAACCTTCGTCACCTTCAAATATGAAAAAGTCAATATGAAGCATAGATCGGTCAACCAAAGAATAACCTTTATCGGTTTTATGTTAACTGTTTTTTGGATAAGTCCTTTGCTTTATTCAGAATCGACAACCACATATGCACTGGTATCGGATGCAGTAATTGACGGGATATCTGCAAAGGTTCTCAAAAACAAAGCAGTCCTGGTAAACAGAAATGTCATAACTGCTGTTGTCAACGAAAGTGAAATTCCCCCTGAAGCTTTAACAATTGATCTGCCAGGAACCATGTTGATGCCCGGCATGATTAACGTTCATGAACATCCTATGATCTACAAACATGACTATCAAAACGGTCACTTGGAGGCATCTTCGGCTTACAAAGCTCTCCTTGGTTTATCTAACCTCCAAAACCTATTGCTTGCGGGTTGGACTACCATCCGAGTTATGGGTGACGCAGACGTCTTCTATGCGGTTCAGGATCTGAAGAGGATCATTGACGAAGGCGTGTTTTCAGGCCCGCGTTTAACCGGTGCCGCCCATTACATTTCGATAACTGGCGGCGGGGGTGATATTAATTATCTATCTCCCGAGCAACACGTGATCTCAGATGGGTTGATAGTTGACGGGGCAGATGAGATTCGCAAGGCAATTCGAAAAGAAATTAAGTATGGGTCCGACTGGATTAAGATTATGGTCACGGGTGCCTTTATGTCAGTGGGCGATAATCCAAAAAATGTTTCATTTAGCCCTGAGGAGCTAAACGCCGCTGTGGCAGAAGCAAATAGACAAAACGTACCCGTGGCCGCGCATGCGCATGCAACAGAGGGCATAAATCAAGCGATTATTGCGGGGGTTCGATCGATTGAGCACGGAAGCTTTATCAATCAAAAGTCGATCGACCTAATGGTAAAACATGGGACATTTTTAGTTCCGACGATCTACGTTGGTGATTACTACGCACATAGCGGCAAGTTACGGGAGCAAACAAAGAATGATGAATTTTATCTGTCCTTAAGAGCGTCATGGCTAAAGTTGATTGGCAAAGCACATCTGTCCGGAGTCAAGATCGCGGTGGGCTCGGACCTATGCGGACCAATGATTGAATCGAGTGTTTGTGCTCGCGAATTCGCGACCCTCATTGAAGCGGGTATGAGCCCCATGGATGCAATTAAAGCTGGTACCATTGTGGGCGCTGAGCTATTACAGTGGGAAGATCGGATCGGTAGCATTGAAGTTGGCAAACTTGCTGATATCATTGCGGTGCCAGGTAACCCTCTTGAAAACATATCAGCCCTTGAACAACCCTTGTTCGTTATGAAAAACGGACAGATCATAAAAAACGAGCTGGGGCAATAATTCTATTATGGACCTATCAGAAAAAACTGTGTTGGTAACGGCTGGCGCGTCAGGAATTGGGTGGGCAATTTCTGAGGCGTTTTTGTCTGCAGGCGCCCAAGTGCATATTTGCGATATATCGAGCCAAGCGATACAGTCAGCGACAAGCGAGATACCAAAGATAAGCTCAACTTTGGCGGATGTATCCAATTTAGATGATGTTGATCAAGTTTTTAATGACATAGATAGGCTTTATGGGCAGCTTGATGTGGTGGTTAATAACGTGGGGATTGCCGGACCAACTGCAGCACTTGAGGACATTGAACCAGAAGATTGGAAACATACCCTGAACGTTGATCTAAACGGTTTTTTCTATGTCTCTAGGAGGTCGGCCCCTCTTCTAAAAGCTTCAAGTGGCTGCATGGTAAACATAGCATCTACGGCTGCATTGTTTGGTTTTCCCCTCCGATCCCCTTATGTGGCCGCAAAATGGGCTATGATTGGCCTCACCAAAACTTGGGCAATGGAACTGGGGCCATTTGGAGTGAGGGTCAATGCGATATGCCCAGGTAGTGTAAATGGCCCGAGGATAGAAAGTGTAATTGCCAATGACGCTAGACAGAGAGACACAACTGTAGACAACATTCGCGAGACATACCTTAGGCAAAATTCATTAAGAGTTTTTGTAGAAGCAGAAGATGTCGCACAAATGGCGTTATTTCTCTGTTCAAAATCAGGTAAACACATATCAGGACAAGCAATCTCACTTGACGGTCACACAGAAGGGTTATCAAACTGGTTTGACTACAAGGCAGAGAAATTTACTGGCTAGGAGGAAAAAATGAAAGCGGCATGGTTTGAAGCGTTTGGAAATGCCAAAGATGTGATTCGAGTCGGCGAACAGACCAAACCCCAAGCTGGACCGGGAGAGGTTCTAGTTAGGCTACAAACAAGTGGCGTAAACCCATCTGATGTTAAAAAGCGGGCCGGAGCATTCCCTAACCTACTTAAGGATGGCCCCGTGATACCTCATAGCGATGGGGCTGGGGTCATTGAAGCCGTGGGAGACAAGGTCGCTAATAGTAGAGTGGGAGAGAGAGTCTGGGTTTATCAGGCACAGTTTGCCCGTTCTTTGGGAACAGCAGCGGAATATGTTGCCCTCGATTCAAACCGAGCCGTATCGTTGCCCGATAATACTGACTTCGATGTAGGTGCGTGTTTAGGGATACCCGCGATGACCGCTCATCGATGTGTGCACTCTGATGGAGATGTGAAGGATCATTGGATCTTGGTTACTGGTGGCGCCGGTCGTGTTGGCTACTATGCGATTCAATGGGCAAAAATGGCTGGCGCCAAGGTAATTGCGACCGCAAGCAATATGGAAGATAAGGCGCTCTGCATCAAGCTTGGTGCGTCAGGGGTCGTTAATCACCGGGAACCGGATTGGAGTAAAAAGGTCCTAGATTGCACAGGTGGAAAAAAAATATCAAGAGTAATAGAGGTCGAGTTCGGAGCCAATCTGCCTGAAATTCTTGAATGCATTGCGGTCAATGGAACGATCGCTACCTACTCTTCCACACTGGTCAAACAGCCACAACTGCCTTTTTTACAGATGATGTATATGGACCTGACCGTTCGAATGGTTATAGTATATTCCATGCCTGAAGCCGCAAAGGCCCTGGCCGTCGGCGATATTACTAAAGCGCTTGAAAGAAACCTTCTTAGGCATCGAATAGCTAAGACTGTGCCCCTCGAATCTCTTCCTCAAGCCCATCAACTTATTGAATCGCCCGGCCTAAGAGGTTGTGTGGTGGTAGACACTAGCTAATGAAGTTCTTACGCTCGAACTTTTTTTCTTCATTTACCTATATGGCAACAGCATGTCTGCTTGCCCTAAGCGGATGCAACCCAATTGACAATGAGGTTAAAGTTAAGTTAGATCAGGTCACCTTTCTAGGGTCAACATCTGTTACAGATGGCGTAGACTCTTTTCAAGGGATTCCCTTTGCCCAGCCTCCTGTCGGACCACTGAGATGGAGATCGCCGCAAGCTTGGGTCGCGCAGCACAATGTATATTCCGCGAAACAATTTGCCTCGGCGTGTATGCAGACTCCCCATATTGTGGAATGGTACCGAGATGTTATCGCCGGCTTCGGGGGAGAACCTGAGTCCTTTCCGGCACCCGAGATGAGCGAAGACTGCCTTTATCTTAATATCTGGCGCCCCTCGAAACCACTCGAGGAAGGTCTCCCGGTGATAGTTTATATTCATGGAGGAAGTAATAAGGGAGGCTGGTCTTTCGAACCAAACTACTTTGGCCATAATCTAGCCAAAAAAGATGTTATTGTTGTAGGAATATCATATCGCTTGGGTGTTTTCGGTTTCTTTTCACACCCCTTTTTGGGGGAGACTAATTTCGGACTTTCAGATCAGGTGATGGCCCTGGAATGGGTCCGAGATAACATTAAGAGTTTTGGGGGTGATCCTGCCAATGTTACCATCATGGGCGAGTCACTTGGAGCGGATCATGTAGCCTACCTGCTTGCTTCACCGCTCGGTGAAGGCCTGTTCAGGAGAGCAATTCTTCAGAGTGGGGGCTCGTCAATGACCAATGGGGTTATCCGACCTGAACACTTGCGACGTGGCGAGCTATTTGCCCGCCAGATCGTTGGCGAGGGCAGGAACGATGTTATAGATCTAATGCGAACTTTGCCTGCCGAGGAAATTCTGCAACAGTCGGTATCGGCGTATGAAGGCCATTACTTCGAGTCAGTCATCGATGGCAAAATCGTTACCAGCACTTTGATTGATGCTGTAAGCGACACCCAAATACACGACGTAGATCTATTGATAGGATCCAACGACGACGAGTGGCTTATTTATCTGGATGATGAAATAGATGTAGATGGCTGGTTGAAAGAGACGGTATCTCCTGAAGAGTCACGAAAATTAAAAGGTTTGGTCAATGGAGTTTCCGACTCGCGGCGACAGATGGATCTGCTAATCACTGCAAATTTATTCGTTTGCCCATCTCTATTTCTTGCCGATAAAGTTTCCTCTCAAGGTGGTCAAGCGTGGGTTTATAGCTTCACTCGCAAGCGTATCGGAGAGCTTGCCGCCTCGATGGGTTCTTATCATGGTGCTGAGTTACCTTACGTTTTTGGTACGCATGATGATTGGCTGCCTACGACCGATGATGATCGAAAACTCTCTGAAATCATACAGAATTACTGGGTTAGCTTTGCACGAACAGGCAATCCAAACTCGCCTGATAACACGCCTGTTTGGCCCGCCTATAATAAGAACACCAAACTTACGCAGGTGCTCGACAAGAATATTAGCAACGGGCGTCATACAAGCAGCGCATTTTGTGAAATCTTGACTCCAACGCGTTATGCCTCATCAATGGAAAAAGAAATTTATGACTAAATCTTTGTTACCTATCTCGAGAGTTGACTGGACCATTTTTTTTTCCACCATCGCATCACTGTTAGTAGTTTCTATTCCCATCGTCAGCGCTCCTGAGGCTGCAGGCAGGACTATCAATTTAGCCTATGACGTCATCACTGATAACCTGGGCATACTCTATATTTGGTATGCCGTGGCGCTTCTTGTGTTCCTTACCTACCTCGCGGTCAGCAGATATGGTTCTATCAAACTAGGCGAGACGGACAGCCAGCCAGAATTCTCGACATTCAGCTGGACAGGTATGCTCTTTTGCACAGGAGTTGGGGCCGGACTGTTATATTGGTCAGTTATTGAGTGGGGGTTCTATATTGATAGCCCACCTTTCAACTTGACCCCCCGTTCCAATGAGGCCATCGAATGGGCTGCCACTTATGGATTATTTCATTGGGGAATTACTGGTTGGGCTATCTACTGCTTACCTGCGCTGGCGATAGCCTATCCTTTCTATGTAAAAAAGGTTCCTTATCTACGCCTGAGTACGGCCTGCTCTCATTTCCTCCCTAAAGGTATCAATAGCAAGCGAGGACGAATCATTGATTTCCTATTTATGATAAATCTGATTGGCGGCACGGGCACCTCATTAGGCTTGGCCACGCCGATGATTGCGGCAGGTATAGCTGAACTTAGTGGCCTGTCCCACGACTTCGTTCTCGAGATGTCGCTGGTATTATTTTGTGTCGTAATTTTTGCCACCAGCGCCTGGCTGGGTCTTAAAAAAGGTATAAAGCGTCTATCTGATTTCAATATGATTGCTGCGTTAGCACTTTTAGCCTTTGTCCTCACCGCAGGCCCCACGCTGTTTATCCTAAAAACAGGTACCAACAGTGTTGGTCTCGTTCTGCAAAATTTCCTCAAAATGAATACTTGGACCGACCCGATCGCCAATAGTGGTTTTATTGAGAGTTGGACAATTTTCTACTGGGCCTGGTGGGTTGCATATGCTCCCTTCGTCGGTATTTTTGTCGCGAGAATTTCCTATGGTCGAACAATACGTCAAGTAATTTTGGGCATGTTAGTATTTGGAAGTATGGGGGCGGGTCTTTTCTTCATTATTTTAGGCAACTACGCTCTCCATCTTGAGATAAGCGAACTATTAAATGTTACCGAAATCATGAGAGAACACAGTGAATCTTTTGCAATAACTCAGGTTTTTCTGTCGATGCCACTTGGCAATATTTGTCTGGCGGCGTTTTGTATTATCTCGATTGTTTTTTTGGTAACGACATATGATTCCGCGTCATATACTCTTGCTTCTGTGGCCACGCAAGAACTCCGTGCCGCCGAGGATCCGGCTCGTTGGCAACGTCTTTTTTGGGCCGTAGTTCTCGCCGTTCTTCCTTTGTCACTCATGTATGTCGATGGGGGTCAACGAGTAATTCTCGCCACAACTATTGTCGTATCTCTTCCTTTACTAGCAGTCGGGATACTAATGTGTGTATCATTGATGCGATCTCTCCGCGAAGATAACCATCACTTGGCGATAAAAGCAGAGACTTAAACTTCTTAAAATAATAAGGTACGAAAGGTGGCTTCTACAATAAACTCTATCAATCGGTCTGTCATAATCACTTGTGCAGTTACGGGCTCGGGCGATTCCGCCAGTAAAACACCCCATCTGCCCATTACGCCTAAGCAAATTGCGGATGCATCAATTGACGCAGCAAAAGCGGGTGCCGCTATCGCTCATATTCATGTTAGAGATCCAGATACAGGAGCACCCTCTAGGGACCTTGCGCTCTATCGGGAGGTCGTTGATCGAATACGAAGCAGCGGTACCGATGTAGTGATAAACCTAACCACTGGCATGGGAGGCGACTTGTTCCTAGGCCCAGATGACGATCCGCTTAACTTCGACGGGGCCACGGATTGCGTTGGCCAAGTAGAGCGCATGGAACATGTGGAAGAACTCTTACCCGAAATATGTAGCCTCGATTGCGGATCATTCAATTATCCTATTGATAACTATGTCTATATCTCGTCAACAAACATGCTCCGCATAGGCGCCGAAAGGCTGCTGAAAATTGGTGTCAAGCCAGAGTTAGAAACGTTTGATTTGGGACATATTTGGTTCGCCAAACAGATGATTGAAGAAGGGCTTATAGATAGCCCCCCTCTATTCCAGATCTGTCTAAATGTCCGTTGGGCCGCAGAAGCTCTGCCGCGAAATTTTCAGACCATGCTTGATAATTTACCTGACGGGGCCAATTGGAGCGCTTTTGCTCTGGGTGCGCTGGAAATGCCAATGGTCGCGCAAAGTGCCATGCTCGGTGGACATGCACGGGTAGGGCTTGAAGATAACCTTTACCTCGACAGAGGAGTGCTTGCCACGAATGCTCAGCTAGTCGAGCGAGCGCGCAATATACTTGAGCTAATCGGCTGTAAAGTGCAATCGCCCCAAGAGGCGCGGGATAGCTTTAACCTCAAGCGTTTCCATTAACCAACCTGGCAGTGTTGTTAATCATGATTGTATATAAAGGCATAAACCACCCAAACCTATGCGATGTTATGGGACACATGACGACCCGTCATTATGTGGCGATGTTTGATGATGGCTCTTATCACTTCCTACACACAGTTTTTGGATGGTCTGCCGAGCATCTAACTAAAGAAAAAACCGGATGGGCAGACGTTCGTCACGTAATCGAATATCAAGCTGAAGTAGCTGAAGGTGACTTGCTCGAGATCACTGCACAACTGCTTAAGATTGGAAACAAGTCAATTACTGTGCTTTATGAGATGCAAAATGTGAGTAAAAAAGCACTAGCAGCAACGCTCGAGAGCACCAGCGTATATTTTGACCTTGAAGCGCGGACCGCAATACCTATAACGTCAACCATGAAAGCAACAGCTCAAAAATATCTTATCGAGACTTGATAATCTAGATGGATTTTTAGAAGTTCTTCATTGGCCATTTGTAGCGAGTTTTTAGTTGGTTAAAAAGGGGGTTTCTCCGAGATATTGGAAACAAGGCCCTTGGAAAATTATTTTGGGAGATTCCATGTGAATTCCGCAGAAAGCGATGAAAATAGCTCAAAATCTCCGTTTGACCATTGGACGTCGGTCGGAATAAGTCTCTACATGACGCTCGTTGGATATGGCGTCCTGGTTGGCATTCCTGTGATCTCAACCGCTTGGGTCAAGTTACTCGGATTTTCGGAGGTCGAGGTAGGCTATTTGGCGGCAGCTGACTTAGGCGGCTTGTCACTAGGGGCGTTTATTAGTTCACTCTTTATATCCAGATTTAATCGCCGTTTTATGGTTATATTTGCCATCTTACTCGCGGTCACAGCTAATTGGCTTTGCATTAGTTGGGTAGATTATCAACAAGTTTTGTACTTGCGCCTTCTGGCAGGATTAGGCAGCGGCATTTATACAGCTGTCGCGGTTTCTTCGCTAGGGGCAACATCAAAACCTGCGCTGGCCTATAATGCGATGTTATTTGCATTCGCCTTCTCACAGGCTCTTGAGCTCCACTTCCTACCACTACTATCGATGTCTGGCATCTATAGCGTCTTTATCTTTTTCTTTATGCTGACCGTTCCATTCATTAGATGGATACCTGCCCATGCATTGAAAGATCTGGACGCAGAGAACGGCGCTCCAGACGCACAGACGCATATTGAGAATGGCATTTCAGCAACAATACCAAAGTATGTACCCTGGTTATGTCTTCTCGCGATGGTGATCACCTATGTCAACATCGGTTCATACTGGACCTACATTGAGCTTGCCGCATTAAGCGACACAGCAACTCCCTCGTGGACCGGACAGGTACTTGTTTGGTCATCATTCTGCAGCATCATTGGTTGCGCATTTGCCACACTTCTGAGCAACCGATTTGGTTTGATAAGGCCATTATTGGTGGCGCTTTTCACTATGGCATGCGCGGTGGGATTATTAGCAAATGGAATCGATGATATAACACTGCTGGTCAGTGTATTTTCATTCAACTTATTATGGATTTTTATCGATGTCTATCAGATGTCCACCATAGCCAATATCGATGTCGCTGGAAAATATGCCGCAATGATGCCCGCAGCTCAAGGCCTCGGTCAAATAATAGGACCAATTGTTTCGGCATCCTTGTTAGATTTTGAATTGGGCTACAGCAGCATATTTTTGATGTGTTCTGGGGCAGCCCTCCTAGCGATGGGAATCTATTTTTATATGTTCTTAACATTCAGGAAGAAAATTCCGGAATTTGCTTATGTCTCATAGAATCAATCCACCTAAACCGTCTACCGTCTTGGTCTTGGCCGGTTTTCTTTGCTCCATTTTGCTTTCGTCTTGTAGCGCCTTTGCTGCACCCATTCTTCAGCCAGGCGCGCCCGGAGAGACCACCCGACTACTTGATGCAGAGACCGCTGTGAGCATTGCCAATTCGTCTTACACTTTAGACGACGTGCGTTTCATTCAGGACATGATCTTTCACCACCATCAAGCTACTTTAATGGCCAAATTGGCAGACTCAAATACCAATAATAAGGAAATCGTTGATCTAGCAAAGCGCATTGACACGTCACAGGCCGATGAAATAATTTTCATGCAAGAGTGGCTTGAGGAGCGGAGTGAAGTAGCTCCCAATCCTTTCACAGAGCAATCGCATAACACTCATCATGGCATGGCCGGTATGGCAACACCGGAACAAATGACTTCACTCGGAAATTCAACCGGTAAAGAGTTCGATCGTCTATTTCTAAATCTGATGATAGCGCATCATGACGGTGCTATCGAGATGGTTGAAGACCTAAGAGAACAACCGGGTTCAGCGTTCGACTCGATTTTAGACGAGTTTGCCTCAGATATAGTGAATGATCAGGCCGTAGAAATTGAACGAATGAACGTATTGCTAATTGGTCTATCGAACGATCCTAGGGCTGGTTTGGCTGCTGGCCTATATGATGCCGAAGAAGCAATTCTTCATCTTCAACTAGTTGAATCCCAGCGCAAGCCTCAAGGCTTCTTTGACCCAGAAAATCCCGCGGGCCAGGGTGCTGAAAAGCAAGAAGAAGATAAAGAGAAGGCTCTGAAAGAATCGAAAACTATTGAAGAGAAAGCAGAAAATAAGCGCTACCCAATGCTTAGTTTTGCAAATACAGACATGGCCTTCCGTGACGATATATTAGTAACCGGCAGCTACCATGGTTTCAATATTTACCGGATTAATAACGAAGGGTTACCAAGACTTCTCAGTTCTGTGGTATGCCCGGGCGGGCAAGGTGATGTTTCGGTTGTGGGAGACCTTTTGATTTATTCGGTAGAACAAAGTCGAAGTCGAATTGACTGCGGTCTGGAAGGCGTAAATTCTGATGCTAGTCCGGATCGCTTTCAGGGATTACGTATCTTCGATATCTCGGACTTGAGTCTCCCCAAACAAGTTGGTGCAGTGCAGACTTGTCGCGGTTCACACACGCATTCGGTGGTAAGTCATCCCTCTTCAAAAGGTAAAATTCTTGTTTATAATTCGGGCATTCGAGACGTCAGAGAAGAGAAAGAACTAGAAGGGTGTATCGATGATGTCCCCGGTGATCAACGGACCGCACTTTTTCGCATCGATGTGATTGAAATCCCTCTGGACAACCCTGCAAAATCCCGAGTAATCGATAGCCCGGCAGTTTTTGCTGATTCGGAAACAGGAATGCTTGCTGGCCTTTGGCGGGGTGGCGATCATGGTGATGATTCGCAAGAGACCTATATCACAGACCATTGTCATGATATAACAGTATTTCCATCTGCAAACATAGCCGCCGGAGCCTGTTCAGGTAATGGTATTCTCTTCGATATCACTGACCCTAGGAACCCTTCCCGACTCGATGTCGTGACCGATAACGGCTTTGCCTACTGGCACTCAGCAACTTTTAATAATGAAGGCAATAAAGTGTTGTTTACGGACGAATGGGGCGGCGGCGGACGAGCTCGGTGCAGGGCTTGGGACCCTCTGAACTGGGGCGCAGATGCCATCTATGACCTGATCGACGGTGGGCTTGAGTTCAAGAGTCACTATAAAATGCCGGCCCCGCAATTGGAAACAGAAAACTGTGTGGCCCATAATGGTTCAATTATTCCTGTCCCTGGCCGAGACATCTTTGTTCAAGCCTGGTACCAAGGTGGTATCTCTGTGGTCGATTTTACTGATTCGTCAAACCCTCAAGAGATAGCATACTTTGATCGTGGACCCATCATGGAAGACGAACTCGTCACAGGCGGCTACTGGTCTGTTTATTACTACGAGGGCTTTGTCTACGCGACTGAAATCACCCGAGGCCTTGATGTATTAAAACTAATGCCCAGTGAATATCTAAGTCAGAATGAGATTGCCGCTGCAGCTCTTGCCTACCCATTAATTGGACCCCATCGATCATTTAACCCCCAACAACAAATGCCCATGACCTGGCCCGAAAAACCCGAAGTTGCGCTGGCATATATCGACCAGTTAACCCGTTCCGGGGACATCGACATTACGATTGCAGCAAACATTTCCAGGAAACTGGATAGAGTTAACCCAGCTTTGCAGAAGGGCGGTGATCGAAGGCTCGCAGAACAAATAAGTGCTCTTCAAAAATCAATTGAAGACCCAATTACGGGGAAAATCGCGCAACGTCGTACTCAAAAGTTGAAAAACATATTGGCAGGAATCACCAAAGCCCTAATGTAGCCAGTTCTCACATTTAATTGGCGTTGATAAAAAATTTCACCCAAAACATCAGGCAGATATACTTTAACTTTCCTAAATCTCATCAAGTTTTGCAGTATCAGTCAACATTCCCACTAATTCGGCTGATACCAAATTGGGGAACTGTAGGCCCTCTCTTGAATGGTTTTAGGGCCTCTAGGAGGCTGCTCCAACTGCAAGGCCAAACCATCCAAAAAGCCATTTCTTGGGGTAGGTATTTGTAAGACTCTGGCATAATAGAATGCCGGCTGCTGTGCATCAAAATCCGGATCAATCCACTCTGCCGCAAACTCTGATGCACCTATACTATTTTTGTACCGGCCAGACACCAAATCAACTGTATTTCCAACATTGGGCAGCTTACCATCCTTGTCTGCAACGCGGTCGCCCGACCAAGCAACATTATAAACTTTCTCGTGCTGGACCCCGTCAACTGCTACCCATCCTTTAACAATCTGCAAACGGTCTAAATTTGCTTCAACTGGATCTTTTACTGCGCGCATTAGGAATACTGGAGCCCTCTGGGGTTCGTCATTTACCGCAAGATCACCACCCATTGGCACTCCATACTGACTTGCTATCTTTGCAAAGTCCGGACTGGTCACTGCCTGATCAGGAAACTTCCAACCCCCAAAAATTTGCAAACGAATTCTCGGTCCCGAAGTTGCATACGTTTCTTTGCGTTTGAATGCCGCATAGAGGGACTCTCTGGTATTCTCCTCAGCCCATACAGCCGCAAGACCTGAGGCAGACATATTCCAGCCATTAGCACCCAATGAATTCCCTAACCGTTCTTTCGTCTCTGGCGTTGAATCGGCCGCCATTTTTCCCCAAAAATTATTTTCTTCGGCAGTTGAAAGCCCCGTATGGGCGTCCGTTGAGCCGATTAGTCCAAATTTGTAAGGATTTACACCAATCTTCTGCTGAATTGCTATTCCTTTCTTCAGCGCAGGCCTAATGTAATCAGCCGCGGAAGCTACATAATCAGATCTTCCAACTTGGATGTAGTGATCATAGTTTTCGAAATCTGCGAATTCGTCCTCAGGAGAGAGTTCACTGCGAGTCTCGCTGTCTCCCTTGATTTGCGTTACTTCAACAATAGGCTCCCACTTGATGCGTCGTTTCGCATAATCTGCGTTAATCGGTTCACCCCTTAAAGAGGTATCATCAAACATATAGCCCTTTGAAATATTTGAGTTATGCGGAATAGCAATGAACCGGGTGCCTGTGCGTTCCGAAGTCTCTTCTAACCACTTCCACAAATCTTCTGGATACTGACTTTGATCAGAGCCATAGGGTAAAAACTGCTTTCCTTTCTCCGCGCCATCAGGCGTTATCACAATACGATGTAAATTCGCCCCCAAGGGAATCGAACTCCACTCCCAACCCAAAAAACTAGTAAATTTGCCGGGATCATTATGACGATCGGCTGACTCCACAATATCATCCCAAGCAGCTCTTGATGTTGGCCTCATATCACCAAACACGCTGATGTCAGAAAGATCATTAGATTGATCTTTAACAGGATCAGTATGGTTTTTGATAACGGGATTCTGGGGCAAAAATCTACGAAAAAATGCCAGTCCAGTGTTGTTATCAATTGCATCATTAATTAGTCTGAAGGAATACCAGCGCTGAACGTTTCCCAACGGCCCCATATCAGTTTCAATGAACTTGCCTTCCCGAACAGCGCGCATCACACCAAGCAGCTCAGCATGGTCAGATACTACTAAGAAATCAAGAGGAGTATTAATTTGAACTCGCGTCCTGTTGAAAGGATGGATCACGGGTTGACCCTTTGCAAAGCGATAGGCTGTGTCTGGATCAGCACTGTGATTGTTATTGAGAAAAGCATCGAATGAATATGACGAGTGAAGATGCGTGTCTCCAAAGAAGACCCTTTTTGGTTGTTCAGAGAAGACCGAAGCGCTTTTAAGCACCAGGAGCGCTATTATTATTTTAAAAACATTTCTCAAGGTTTTGTTCCCTGTATAATTTCTGTCCCAAAATCGCAAGCCAGTATTGATTATATTTTCCGAGAAAACCAGCTAAATTGATAGACTAGTTTTTATCAGTCCAGTTAAGCCAATCAAACCAAGCCTTAAACTCATAAGCATTAGAAAAGCAAGTTACCTATCACCCTAAAGTAAGGCAATATTGTCATCAGAGGTTGGAACATTACTCTTTGTGGGGGACAACCAAATACTTCTGACCAGTCGCTTGTTTTGCATAAGCCCTGAGATGGTCCGGTTGCAACATTTCCTCGAAAGAGACCTCCTTTGAGTAGTTACTAGCAAAAGTTGATTTGATTTCTCTCGCCACTCGTGCACGCATCTGTTGAAACTTTTCCATGCCTATCTTCCCTATCATAGGCATTAACAACCACCCCCCTAGCCCCCATTGCATGCCATATGACCTATTAAGAATTGTGGGTGATTGGTCAAGACCGCCATATATATAAACTTGCTTATGAACGTCTGAACCATATCGGCTATACTGAGTGGCAGTTTTATTTGCAGCTATTTCCATGGCCGACAAGATCTGGCCCGGCAATTTACCCTCATTCCCACCTCCGGTTGCATCAAACCCCAGAGTGGCGCCAGTTTCCACCAACGCGTCAATCAAACACTCCATAAAATCTGGCTCAGCCATATTGCATACATATTTTGCACCTTGGTTTTTAAGAAGACCTGCTTGCTCCGGTTTTCTAACGATATTAACAAGAGGAATACCATCGTCCTTGCAAACTTTAACTAACATTTGACCGAGGTTTGAGGCGGCCGCGGTATGCACTATTGCACTATGTTTTTCTAGTTTCATAGTTTCAACAAATGCCAAAACAGTCAATGGATTTACAAATGAAGAAGCGGCCTCAACGGAATTCGTTGTATCATCCATGACTAGGCAGTTCTTTGCCGGAATACATCTATACTTTGCATACATTGAACCGCCGGCAACGCCAACAGTCTTTCCTATCAAGTCTTTGGCAGAGTCCCCAGCATCTTCAACAATGCCACCACCTTCATTGCCCACCTGCAAAGATTGATCAAGTCTTTGCTCCATCACCTTGATCAAACGGTCATTGACTTTAATTTTTGTTACTGTTTTATCACCCGATCCTGAGACATTTATGTTGTCCAAGTCAGCCCCAAAAGTTAGCAGAAGGCCTAAATCGGACGGATTGATTGGAGCAGCCTCTACCCTGATCAGGACTTCGTCTTCTGCCGGAGTTGGCTTATCCACGGTCAAAATAGATAGCTCAATGTAACCTTGACTGGTAAGTGTAGATCTTATTTCAGTAGAAGTTAGTGTTTTCATTTGCATCCTCTCTGCGTTAGGCAAATTTGTATGTCGTACGTACGTAAATTAATGATTTGCACTACAGGTTCAATCTGATTAAATCGATTGACACCATCTACGAAACCATAAGCTCAAAATACTATCAATGTGTAGCTTGAATATCTCTCTGTGACCCGAGACCGCTTTTCCGAAACCGTTTTTGTGATCTATCTGCAGTAAAATCCTTGATTGAATTAGCCAGTTCTGAACCAAGCGCTTCTTGCAAAAATGACCAACACACCCCCAACGATCGCTCTTTGCGGTTATTTCATGTTTCTCTCCACCATCTTTTTATCCATTTGCCGTGCTTTAACTCCAGTCCCAAACGCTCATTTTTTTGAGCTTATCTATAACTAGGCCATACGACACGTCAATCATTCTTTCGATATCTTGCCGAGGTATTGAAGTATCAAGTAACACTGTATTCCAAGGCTCTTTGTTCATGTGCCAACCTGGAGTGACCGCTTCAAAAATTTCCCTCAGCATTCTTGCCTCATCAGGATCACATTTTAAATTAATACACGTCAGATTGTCCTTTTTCCACATGAATCCGTACATCCTCCCCTTAATTTTAAAAACAGGAGGTTCTACTCCAAAAGGGAAAACCTCCAAAGTTTCAGGCCTGGAGATAAAGTACGCTCTTACTTGCTCCGCATTCATTTTTTTATTTTAGCTCATCTGGAAGCATACAGGTGGCAAAGACTCTATTGAAATTAAGACGTCCAGTCTAATGGTCAGCTCAATTAGGCAACATAGCTAAGTGTTAACTTCATGGTGATCAATAATTACTTTGTATTTCACAAGTTTGTAACTATAGTCTAGTCCAAAAGGAGAACGGTAATATGAACACGTTAGAAAAATGGTACTCGGTAATCAAATCTAATGACTTAAATGATTTAGAAGATTTGCTAGCCGACGATGTCGTGTTCTATTCGCCCGTGGTTTACACCCCACAAAAAGGCAAAGAAATAACAAAAGTATATTTGATAGCAGCAAAAAAGGTATTCGGGGAAATAAAAACAAGAGACATAAAATCTGTGAACAAGAATGAGGGCCCCACTTTCCGATATATAAAGGAAATTGTTAATGGAAATTCAGCACTTTTAGAGTTTGAGACCGAAGTAGATGGGATCTACATAAATGGCGTGGATTTAATCAGTTGGGACGAGAGAGGGAAAATAACTGAATTCAAGGTCATAGTGCGCCCATTGCAGGCGGTCACAGCACTTCACCGAATAATGCAAGCAGTGCTAAAAGAAATGAAGTAATGCCATTGCTAACTGGCACCTTTTAAA